>PLRX01000096.1 GCA_003164095.1 Acidimicrobiaceae bacterium
AGGGAGAGCACACACCATGGACTTCTCATTCAGCGAGGAGCAGGAGGCCGTCCGCGAGCTGGCGGACCGCATCTTCACCGACCTGTCGACCCAGGAGCGCCTGCGCGAGCTCGAGCTCGAGCCCGGCGGCGACCGTTTCGACCGCAAGCTGTGGTCCGAGCTGGCCGCAGCGGGCCTGCTGGGCATCGCACTGCCCGAGGCCGTCGGTGGTGCAGGACTCGGCTTCCTCGAGACCGGCCTGCTGGCCGAGGCCGCCGGCCGCACCGCCGCCTACGTGCCCGTGGTCGAGACGTTGGCCGCCGCCGCACCGGCGATCGCCCGCTTCGGCACCGAGGCCCAGCAGCATCGCTGGCTACCCGACGTCGTGGCCGGCGATTCCGTCCTGACCACCGCGCTCGTGGAACTGGGCGGTACGCCAGCCTCCCCGGCCACCGTGGCCGAGCAGTCGGGTGACGGATGGACACTGACCGGGGTCAAGGCGTGCGTCCCGTCCGGCACGTTCGCCGACGCGGTGCTGGTCAGCGCCCGCATCGAGCCGGACGGCGTCGCCGTGTTCCTGGTCGAGACCGGAGCCGAGGGCCTCACCATCGAGCGCCAGGAGGCCAACAACGGCCAGCCAGAGGGACTGCTGACGCTGTCCGGGGTGGCTGTCGGACCGGACGCGCTGCTCGGCTCGGTGGCCGACGGTCCCGCTGTCATCGACTGGCTGGTCCAGCGGAGCACGACCGCCCTGGCCCTGGCCCAGGCGGGTGCCGCCGCTGCGTCGATCGCACTACTGGCCGAGTACACGAAGACCCGCGAGCAGTTCGGCAAGCCCATCGCCACCTTCCAGGCCGTGGGCCAGCGGGCCGCCGACGCCTACGTCGACGCCGAGGCCATCCGCCTGACCGCCTGGCAGGCCGCCTGGCGCCTGGACGAGGGCCTGCCGGCCGACAAGGAGATCGCCGTCGCCAAGTTCTGGGCCGCCGACGGGGGACAGCGCGTCGTGCACGCCGCGGTCCACCTGCACGGTGGTGTCGGGGTCGACCGCGAGTACCCCCTGCACCGCTTCTTCCTCAACACCAAGCACATCGAGCTGACCCTCGGTGGGGCCACCGACCAGCTGCTGCGCCTCGGCGCCACGCTGGCCGCCGAGCCGGCCTGACCCGGAGCAGATCCGACTCGGCTCACGTCGCACCGCCGCCCAGCCTGGTCGTGCGACGGGACGGCGCGCCGCAGTCGTAGGCTGGGGGCCGCGATGGGAGGAGACCCACGATGGTGATGGGCAGGCGCCCGGGAGTGCAGCGGTCGTCGTGGCCCGTGGCAGCGATCGACCTCGTCGGCCTGGTGGGCCAGATGGGTGTCGGCATGGCCCGCGTGCCGCTGCGCCGTCCATGGTGCGGGCAGGGCAACCTGGCCCACAACGTGGCTGTGACCGTGACCCGTGAGACGATGCGCACGTTCATGGGGTACTCGACATCGCTCCCGATCGACCAGTTCCGCTCGATCGAGCTCGTCCTCGACGACCTGTGC
Source organism: Acidimicrobiaceae bacterium (assembly GCA_003164095.1). Lineage (GTDB taxonomy): Bacteria > Actinomycetota > Acidimicrobiia > Acidimicrobiales > RAAP-2 > Bog-756. The sequence goes on from PLRX01000096.1 coordinate 1,513, forward strand.
GGTGTCGTCCTGTCGCCGATCGTCAGCTTCCGGGGCGCGGACCAGGAGGACGGCATGGTCGGCGGTGTCCTGGGGGAGTGGATCCGCCCCCGCAACGGCCGCTCCGGCGGCACCATCCTGTATCTCCACGGCGGTGGCTACGTGGGAACGTCGCCCCGCATGTACAGCGTGTTCGCTGCGTGGCTGGCACGCCGGACGGGTTGTGACGTCTTCGTGCCGGACCTTCGCCTTGCTCCCGAGTTCCCGTTCCCGGCCGACCTCGAGGACGCCGCGGCGGCGCTGCGCGGCCTCGTGGCGAGCGGCGTCGCCCCCGAGCAGCTCGTCGTCGCAGGCGACTCGAGTGGCGGCGGACTGGCGACCACGCTGGTGGCGGCCGACGTGGTGGCCGAGCAGTTGCCGGTGGCCGCGGTCGTCCTGTTCTCGCCCGAGGTCAACCTGCAACTCGACAGCCCGTCCGTGCGCGAGAACGCCAGGCTCGACATCCTGCCCTGGAACATCCCGACGACGGCTTACCTCCACGGTGTGGACCCTGCGTCGCCCCTCGTGTCGGCGGACTCGCAGGACCTGGACGGGTGGCCGCCGACGTTCGTGTCCATCGGCGGGGACGAGATGTTCCGGGACGCCATCCGCAGGTTCTCGTTCCACCTCGACGAGGCCGACGTCGACGCCGAGGTCCACGAGGAGCCGGGGATGTTCCACGTCTACCCGATCCTCATGCCGTGGTCGGATTCCGGGCGGCGCACGATCGCAGCGGCAGGCGCCTTCGTCCGCAGCCGGCTGCCCCCGGTCGTCGAGGCCGTGGCTGCGGGCATGGCAGGGGCTGCATGACCAGAGGCTTCTCCCACCTCGGCATCTGTGTCGCCGACCTCGACCGGTCACTCCGCTTCTACTGCGAGGGCCTCGGCTTCGAGGAGGTGGCCGCCCACGAGGTGGGTCCCGAGTTCGGCGGTCTCATGGAGCTCGACGACCTCCGGCTGTCCTCTCGGATGATCCACAGCAACGGGGTGACCGTCGAACTGCTCGGCTACGGCTCGCCGGCCGTCCAGGGCGAACCCGTGCGGCGGCCGATGAACCAGCTCGGGCTCACCCATCTGTCCTTCCGGGTCGACGACCTGGAGGCGGTGGCGGCCCGGATCGGCGAGCTCGGCGGCCAGGTGGTGACCTCCACGCGGACCACCCTCGACCTCGGCGGCACCGCACTCGACTTCGTCTACTGCACCGATCCCGACGGGGTGCGGATCGAGCTCATGGACCTCGGCGGTTGACGGTGCCCACGACGGCACCGTCGCCGTTCCCGCCGTTCCCGCCGTTGTCGGAGTTGTCGGAGTCGCGAACGCGGTCGTGCACGGTGGCGCCGGGCGCCTCAACTACCGTGATGCCGTGACTTCGCACCCGGTGGACGTGACCGACATCGACCCGGCCGAGGCCGACCGCCTGGTTGCGGCCGGCGCCCTCCTGCTCGACGTGCGGGAGGACGACGAGTGGACCGCGGGGCACGCGCCCGAGGCCGTGCACCTGCCGATGGGCCAGGTGGTGGACCGGATGGGGGAGCTGCCGACCGACCGGACGATCGTGTGCATGTGCCGTGCCGGCGGCCGCTCGCAGTCCGTCGCCGTCCACCTGGCCGGCTCCGGGTACGACGTCCGCAACGCCGCCGGCGGCATGCAGGCATGGGCTGCCCACGGCCTGCCGGTGGTGGACGCCGGCGGGGCGCCCGGACGGGTCGTCTGAGCACGCCCGCAGGCTCCGGACCACGGTGACCGTCTACCTCGATGACTGGCGTCAGCCCGCACACCTCGGGCCCGTCGACGACCGCTGGTCCCACCTGGTGGCCGACACGGACGAGGAGCTGCACGAGTTCGCGTCCCGGATGGGGATGCGCCGCGAGTGGTTCCAGGACAAGTCCGGTCGTCCCCATCACGCCCACTACGACCTGCCGGAGCGGGCCCGTGCCGAGGCCCTCGCCAACGGCGCGGTCGAGGTGACCTGGCGGGCTCTCGGCCGGATGCTCAGGGACCGACGCGCCTCGACGACGGTGGGCCGGACGGCGCCCCACGGCCGACAGGGATCGAACCGGTGAGCGGGACACCCGACCCGCGCACGCCGGTGCTGGTCGGCGTGGGCACGGCGTCGGCCGACGCCGAGGCCGTCGAGCTGATGGCCGAGGCCACCGTGCGCGCCCTCGCCGATGCCGGTGGACGGGGGCTGGGTGCACTCGTCGACCGGGTGGCGGTGCCCCAGGGCAGCTGGACGTACCCGGACCCCGCCCGATTGGTGGCCACCCGCATCGGGGCGCCGGCTGCGACCACCCAGCTCGTGGAGTTGGGCATCCCCCAGCAGAGCCTGATCAACGACGCCCTGGCCGCCGTGCTGTCGGGGGCCTCGGAGGTCGCCGTGGTGGTCGGGGGCGAAGCCAAGCGGTGGGCCCGGGACCGCGAGAAGGCCGGCCATGCCCCGACCGAGACGGCCCAGCCGGGTGCCACCCCCGACGTGCTCCGCCGGCGCGGCGGCCCGCTGCTCGAACCGGTGGAGGTGGCCCACCGACTGTGGGACCCGGTCCAGCAGTACGCCATGATCGACAACGCCCTCCGGGCCGCCGAGGGCCGCTCGCTGACCGACCAGCGGGCCGAGATCGACGGCCTGTGGGAGCGGATGAGCGACGTGTCGGCAGCCAACCCTGACGCCGCCTTCGGGGGGCACCGGGACGCCATCTGGCTGGCCACGCCGTCGCCCGACAACCGGCCGCTGGCATTCCCCTACAACAAGTGGCACTCGACCCAGTGGACGGTCAACCAGGCCGCCGCACTGGTCATCTGCTCGGTGGGGGCGGCCCGTCGGGCCGGCGTGCCCGAGGACCGGTGGGTCTTCCCCCGGGTCGGCCTGGAGTCGAGCCACGCCGTGTCGGTGCTGTGCCGCGGTCGGATCGGGGAATGGCCGGCCATGGAGGTGCTCGGCGGGACGGCCGCCGCCCGGATCGGCCGCCGGCTCGACGAGGTCGACGTGGTGGAGCTCTACAGCTGCTTCCCGTCGGCCGTCCGGGTGCAGCAGCGGGCCCTCGGCCTGCCCCTGGACGGGACCCCCACGGTCACCGGTGGCATGGCCTTTGCCGGCGGGCCGTTCAACAACGCCGTCCTCCAGTCCGTGGCGGCCGTGGTGCCACGCCTGCGTGACGACCCCGGCACGCTCGGTGCGGTGACCACGGTGAGCGGACTGCTCACCAAGCCCGGACTCGGGATCTGGTCGGCCCGGCCCGACGGCCGGCCGCCCCTCCTGTCCGACCTGGCCTACGAGGTGGCATCGGTGACCGACGTCGTGGAGGCGGTGGAGACCCTCGACGGGTACGAGGGTCCGGGCACGGTCGCCACCTGCACCGTGACCTATGACGGGATGGACCCCGTCCGGGTGGTGGCGGTGTGCGACACGGCGGACGGGCGCCGGTGCGTGGCCCTCAGCGAGGACCCGGACCTGGCCGCGGCCATCTGCGCGCAGGAGTTCGTCGGGACCGAGGTGCTGATCGGTTCAGGGGCATTCCGGCCGGCCTGACCGGAGGGTGACTCAGGACGCCTGGCTGCTCCAGGCCTGCTCGTCGGACCACTCGTGCCCGCACGCCCGGCACTGCAGACTCGTCCCGTGGCTGCCCTTGCCGGTGCCCCGGACGATCAGCTTCGGGACCTCCGTCGAACGGCACTCCGGACACACCAGGCCGCTGCGCACGACATCCACTGCACAACCTCCACCCGTACGGCCGTTCCCCTGCCCGACTGAACGGCTCATTTCGTCCGCACCCTAGAACGCGTCCACTTCGACGCGCCAGCGCAACTGCACCCGGTGGTGGCACTAGCCGTCAGCGTGGTGGGTGGCCACAGCGTCAGGCGGCCTCGACCGTCTCGACCGCCTCGACCGGCTCGGGGGGCAGCATGGCCGAGTCCCACTTGGCCTCGACCCCGCCGAGCCGCCACCAGGCCGCCGCCGCCAACCAGGTGACGACGAAGACGCCCACGATCACGAACCCGGCCGTGTTGATGTTGAACCCGGCGAAGAAGGTGAAGAAGGGGTCGGTCAGGTGCAGCTCGGTGCCGATGAGACCGAGCAGCTCGATGGACCCGATGAAGAAGGCCACGAACACCGACAGGCCGGTGATCGTCAGGTTGTAGAAGACCTTCCGGACCGGCTTGGCGAACGCCCAGTCATAGGCGAAGTTCATGAAGCACCCGTCGATCGTGTCGAACAGGGTCATGCCCGCCGCGAACAGGAGGGGGAGCGACAGGATCGCCCAGAACGGCAGGCCCCCCGCCACCGCCGTGCCGGCCAGGACCAGGAGGGCGACCTCGGTCGCGGTGTCGAATCCGAGTCCGAAGAGCAGGCCCACCGGGTACATCTTCCAGGGGGTGTCGATGCGGTCGCCCCAGCCCCGGAAGATCCGGTTCATGAGCCCCCGGTTGTCGAGCTGCCGCTCGAGCTCGTCGTCGTCGAAGCTGCCGGACCGCATCCGCCGGTAGACCTTCACGATCCCGACCAGGACCACGAGGTTGAGGAGGGCGATCAGGTAGAGGAAGGTGCCTGACACGGTGGTGCCGATGAGGTCGGTGGCCCGGTGCAGCCCGGACCCGCCGTCGGCCACCTGGGCATCGAGCGCGTGGATGCCGAAGTTCAGCAGGACGGCCAGGGCAAAGACCACTGACGAGTGGCCCAGCGAGAAGAAGAAGCCGACGCTGAGGGGTCGTTTGCCGTCGTTGACCAGCTTGCGAGTGGTGTTGTCGATGGCGGCGATGTGGTCGGCGTCGAAGGCGTGCCGCATGCCGAGGGTGTAGGCCAGCACGCCGGTGCCGAACCCGAAGAAGGTCGTCCGGGACACGTGGTAGTGGTGACCTGCGGCGGCTGACAGCATCCCCCAGCCGAGGACGTTGAGAGTGACGACGACGGCCACCATGCCGCCGACACGCCACCACTCGGCCCGGGTCAGGCCGTTGCGCAGCCGCGCCAGGCGGGACGCGCTGAAGGAGCGGTCGGCGGTGACTTCGGCGAGGGTGTCGCTCATCTGCCGGGTCATCGTTGCCAAGGTAGAGCAAATAGGAACGGTGTGCAATAACGCAGCCGGCCCGGACGGGTGGCCGGCCGTCGGGCTCAGGTGGTGCCCGCCACCGCCTCGGCCGAGGTGTCCCAGGCACGGGTCAGCAGGCGCAGGAGGACGTCCGGCGGCTGGGCACCGGGCACCCCGAGCCGCTCGTCGAACACGAAGAAGGGGACCCCGGTCGAACCGAGCTCCGTGGCCCTGGCCTCGTCGGCCCGCACCTCGTCGGCGAACTCGGTGCCCTCGAGCACCTCGGTCACCCGCTCGGGGTCGAGCCCGACTTCGGTGGCCAGTTCGGCGAGTGTCGCCCGGTCGGAGATGGCCCGGCCCTCGGTGAAATAGGCCCGCAGGAGGCGCTCCTTCATGCAGCCGCCCCGGCCCTCGTGGGCGGCCAGGTGGATGAGGCGGTGGGCGTCGAAGGTGTTGCCGATCTGGACCTTGTCGAGGTGGTACTCGAGGCCGACCGTGGTGGCCAGTTCGGTCATCCGGAGGTTGGCCGCGGTGGCCTCCTCGGGGGTCATGCCGTACTTGCGCGACAGCACCTCGTCCATCGACAGCTCCACCCGCAGCGGGGTGCGGGGGTCGAGCTCGTAGCTCCGCCACTCGATCTCCACCTGGTCGGCGTGCTCGAAGCCGGCGAGGGCGACCTCGAGGTTCCGCTTGCCGATGTAGCACCAGGGGCAGACCACGTCCGACCAGATCTCGATCTTCATGTTCGCCTGCTCCTCCCCTCGGTGCCGCGGTATCGACTGTCCACTCCGACGCTACCGCCGGCCGCCCGACCACCGATCGGATGGCTCGGCCCCGACGCGGCGAGCCACGGTCGGTCCACGTGCCGCCGGGGTCGGTCCACATGCTGGCGGGTACGGTCCCCGCGGCGCGGTACCCCGGTAGCGTCGGCGCCATGATCCTGGAGCACGCCCTCATCACCGTCCGCCCCGACAGCCACGAGGAGTTCGAGGCGGCGCTCGTCCGGGCCCGCGAGGTGATCTCGGCGGCGCCGGGATTCCTGTCGCTGCGACTCTCCCGTGGCATCGAGTCACCCGACCGCTACCTGCTGCTCGTGGAGTGGGAGACGCTGGAGGACCACACGGTCGGGTTCCGGGAGTCCGAGCGGTTCGCCGAGTGGCGGTCCCAGATCGGCCCGTTCTTCGACTCGCCCCCCGTGGTCGACCACTACACCCCGGTGCTGGCCTAGCCACCCGGAACGGTCGGTCAGCCCGACCGACCACACCAGGGAGCGTCGGATGCCGGCCCCCGTGGGTCTCGTTCCCTGACCGGGGCCACGCGCTCGGGGACGGAGGGGGCGTCCTTCGACAGTCGGGAGCGGCAGGGCCTGAGGAAGAACGCCATCGGCCTCGTCACCAGCACGGCGGTGGGGCTCGCGTCGACGGCGTCGGCCTACTCCATGGCGGCCACCCTGGGCGTCGTCGTCATCGGGGTGCGAGGAGGGACCGGAGCCCGACTGACCCGCGCATCGGCCGGTATGCCCGTGCCGACGAGGTCAGCCGCCGAGCTCCCAGGCGGCGGCCAGGTGGGCTGCCAGTGCGGACGGGGGCGTGCGGGCGTTCAGCCCGCTGGTCGACGGCATGACATAGGCCGGACGGCCGCCGATCGCGTCCGGTTGGACCCCGGCCGCCGCCAGCCGGTCGACGACGGTGCGCCAGCCGGACAGGCCGACGAAGCACACGGCTCCCGGGCGCAACCATGCCACCAACCGGGTGACCCGGGCGAAGCCCGACTCGTACTCGTCCCGGGTGACCTCGGCCGCACGCGGGGTGGCCCGCTTGGCGAAGTCGGTCATGCCCGTGCCAGCCGTCAGGGCCGCCGCCGGGTCCCGGTCGACCGGTGCGATGCCCGCGGCCAGGGCGGCGGGCCAGAAGCGGTTGCCGGGCCGGCCGTAACCGACGCCGACGTCGGCCGAGTACGGCGACGGGTTGATGCCGCAGACCAGGAGGCGCATGCCTGGACCGACCGAGTCGGCCAGGGTGTGGTGGCGCTCGACCAGGAGGCGCGTACCCCGGGCGTCGGCCATCGGACCGTCAAGCAGGGCCCAGCCGGCCCCGGTCACCAGGTCGGCGAGCCGCTCGGCGGCGATCCCTCCCGGGAGTGTGAGTTCGAGGCGTGCCCCGGCATCGAGGCTCCGGTGGGCCCGATGGAAGAGGAACGGCAGCTCCTCCGGCGCGGTCGCCGGCACGGCCCACGTCCACGGTGCACCCTCGGCCGTGGGAGCCAGCAGCCCTGACGGGGCCGGTGGTGGGGGAGGGATGTCGGGCACGCCCGGAGCGTACCGGTGGCCACACGTGGGGGTCGATGGTTGACTGGGCGCATGCCCGCCTGTCCCACGCTGACCACCGAACGACTGACACTCCGGCCGTTCCAGGAGGACGACCTCGACCCGCTCTTCGCCATCATGTCGACGCCGGAGGTCCGGGCGTCGCTACACGTGCAGGACGGCTTCTCGGTGGGGGACGCCTGGCGGACGCTCAGCGCCTTCGCCGGGTTGTGGGAGTTGAAGGGACTGGGCCAGTGGGCCCTCGTGGAGCGTTTGACGGGGAGGTTCGTCGGCAGAGCCGGGCTGTACTGGCGACCGGAGCCGGACTGGCCCGGGGTCGAGGTCGGGTGGATGCTGGACCCGGCGTGCTGGGGCGCGGGCTACGCCACCGAGGCGGGGACCCGAGCTGTCCGCTACGGGTTCGAGGAACTCGGTGAGGGGGTGCTGTTCAGCGTGATTCTGCCGGAGAACACCCGGTCCCAGGCCGTGGCCCGCCGCCTCGGCTACCTGCCGGGGGAGGAGCGGCGGCTGAGCAACTTCCCGGAGCTGCCGCACGTGGTCTGGCGGCTCGACCGGACCGGGTGGGAGGCGGCACGGGCGACCGACCGGGACGGCGGGTGAGCGCTCACCGAAGATTGAGACCGCCGTCGATGAGGACCACCTCGCCGGTCACGTAGGTCGACCGGGCGAGTCCCAGGATGACCTCGGCCACGTCGTCGGGAGTCGCCGTACGCTGCATCGGGGCCTGGGCCTTCACGAACTCCCGGACGACCGTCCAGTCCTCGGTCCACGGCGTGTCGACCAGGCCGGGGGCCACGGCATTGACCCGGACGTCCGGGCCGAGGGTGTTGGCCAGCAGGCGCGTCATGTGGCTGACGGCCGCCTTGGAGCAGGCGTAGGGGATCGAGCTGCCCACCGGACGGTCGCCCGCCAGTGACGAGACGTTGACCACCTGGCCGTGCCCGGAGGCCCGTAGGTGGGGGACGGCTGCGACGGTCAGCTGCCAGGTACCGATCACGTTCGTCTCGAAGATGCGGCGCCAGACGTCGGGCGAAGCTGCGTCGAAGTCGTTGTGGGGGATGACGGCGGTGGTACCGGCGTTGTTGACGAGGATGTCGAGCCGCCCGTGGGCGGCGACGGTCTCCTCCACGAGGCGGGCGCAGTCGGCCTCGACGGCGATGTCGGCCTGGACGTAGGTGGCGTCGCCCAGTTCGGCCGCCACGGCCCGGCCGGCCTCGACCGACGTGACCGAGTTGACCACCACGGCGGCGCCTGCGGCCGCGAACATGTGGGCGGTTGCCGCCCCGATGCCCGACGACGAGCCGGTGATGAGGACGACCTGGCCGGCAAAGCGGGCGTCGTCGGTGGCAGGAGGTCCCGAGGGTGGCGTCATGGGGCGAAGTGTAGGTCCGCGGGGTGCCGGCGCCGATAGGTTCGGGGGATGCGCCTCGTGACCCTGTCCGTCGACGGCATGGCCCGCACCGGGCTCGTGGTGGGGGACGAGGTGGTCGACCTGACCGACCCGGCGGTGGGGCTCCCGGACTCGATGACCGGGCTGCTGGCCCTCGGCGACGACGCCACGGCCGCACTCGACCGGGCCCCGTCCACGGCGGCACGGCGGTACCCGCTTGCCACCACCCGTCTCCTCGCGCCAGTGCCCCGCCCCCCGGCGTTCCTCGGCATCGCCCGCAACTACGGGGACCACATCCGCGAGATGGGCGCCGAACGACCCGAGCACCAGACCTGGTTCACCAAGGTGTCGACCTGCGTGATCGGCCCGGCAGCGGCCATCGAGGTGCCGCGGGCTTCGGGCGCAGTCGACTACGAGGGCGAGCTTGGCGTGGTCATCGGTCGGCGGTGTCGGCACGTCCCCGTCGGCCGGGCGCTCGAGGTCGTGGCCGGGTACACCGTGGTGAACGACGTGAGCGTGCGCGACTGGCAGCGCCGCACGCCCACCATGGTCCTCGGCAAGAGCTTCGACACCCACGGCCCGACGGGCCCATGGCTGGTGACCACCGACGAGGTGCCCGACCCGCAGGGACTGCGGGTGCGCACCTGGGTCAACGGCGACCTCCGCCAGGACGGGACCACGGCCGACATGGTGTTCTCCTGCGCGCAGATGATCGCCCACCTGAGCGAGGCGATGACGCTCGAGCCGGGCACCGTGCTGGCGACCGGCACCCCGGCCGGGGTCGGGGCCGCGTCGGACCCGCCGCGCTGGCTGGTGGCCGGCGACGAGGTCACGGTGGCCGTCGACGGCGTGGGCGAACTGACCAACCCGGTGGTCGACGAGCCCGGCCACGGAGGGTCCGGTGACTGACGGCGGAGGGGCCCGGAAGGGCGCCGGGGACGACGACGGCCCCGGTCCGGACGTGGTCCGGGTCACCCAGTCCCTCCGGATCCCGATGTCCGAACTGCAGTTCAAGTTCAGCCCGAGCGGTGGCCCGGGCGGGCAGCACGCCAACAAGGTGGCGACACGGGTGGAGCTGCGGTTCGACGTGGAGGGGTCGCCGTCAATCGGGCCCTACCAGCGGTCCCGGCTGCTCGAGAAGCTGGGACCCGAGGTCCGGGTGGTGGTGGACGAGGAGCGGTCGCAGCTCCGCAACCGCCAACTGGCCGTCGAGCGACTCCGCGAGCGGTTGGTGGCGGCACTGCACATCGAGAAGTCGCGCCGCCCCACGCGACCGTCGAAGGGGGCGAAGGAGCGGCGACTCGCCGACAAGCGCAAGCTGTCCGAGCGCAAGCGCTCGCGGCGACCCGGACTCGACGACTGACGGCGTACCCGTCGGCAGTGCCGGTGTCGTCAGACCGTCATCCGGTGTGGTCGGTGCCCGTGCTCGTGCCCGTCACCGCTCGTCCCGGTGGCGCTCCACCAGTTGGCGGGAGATCCCGAGTCGGGCGCTGAGCTGCTTCGTCGTCATCCCCTCGGACAGGGCGAGGCGGATCATCGCCCGTCGTCCGATCCTCCTCGACGCGTTCGTGCGGTCGAGGGCCTCGGTCAGGCGTGGGATCACGCCGTCCTTGCCACCGCGCGAGAGGATCGTCGTCATCGTGTAGCCCTCGTCCAACAGGACGAGGGACTCGCGCAGCTCGTCCTGCATCTGCCGGCACGCCTGGATGAGCTGCTCCAGCTGGACGATCTCCTGGGTAGCGCCGTGCACGACCGCCTGTCTCGGATCGGGTGACTCGGTCATCACCTCTGATCCTGCGCGCCCGCTCGTGCGTGCACCAGGGTCCAAGGTCATTCGCCCGGTGCCGACGGAAGTGGCGCTGTCAGCCGGCCCTTCGTCCGGTCTTCGCCGGTGTGCTCCAGGCGGTGTCGAGGAGACCGTTGATCTCCTCGGTCAGCCGCTCGGGGTGCACGCGCAGCTCGAGCACCGAACTGGCCTGGATGAGCTGCCCCTGGGGGAGGCGTCGCGCCAGCTGCTGGGCATCGTGGAACGGATGGACGTGGTCGACCTTGTGGCCGATCACGAGTGCCGGGATATCCATGGCGGCCCGCTGGTCGACCGTCGGGGCGATGGGCCCGGCCAGGATCCCGTGGAGCACCGCCGCAGTCTCGCGGGGCTCGGCGGACAGCATGTTCATGACGCTGTCGAGCGACCCGTTGCCCGAGCGGGGGAGTGCCCGGAAGATCTTGGCCACCCGACCGACGACGGGGCGGGCGAAGTGGGCAGCCAACAGCATCGGCACGAAGGTGATGGCGGCGGCGGGCAGGGCCCACTCGAGTACCGGCATCTCGACCACGAGGCCGCGCACGCGCTCCGGTGCCTGGGCGGCGACGAGCAGGCTCACGTTGCCGCCGAGGGACACTCCACCGACGACGGCCTCGTCGATCCCGAGGTGGTCGAGGAGGGCGATCACGTGGTCGGCGTAGGTGTCCATCCGGTGGTAGGAGGCTCGCTGCGGGCGTGCCGACAGGCCGTGCCCCGGCAGGTCGAGCAGGATGACACGGTTGCCCTTGGCGGCGAGGTCCGTCGCCAGGCGCCGGTTCATGTTGGCGTCCATGAGGATGCCGTGCAGGAAGACCAGCACCCGCGGACCCGACCCGTGGATCTCGTAGTAGAGCTCGAGGTTGTCGTGGACGAACTGGCCGACCTCATAGGGAGCGGCCGAGCCCGGTTTGTCGTCGGGCAGGTCCTCAGGTGCGCGCAGGACCCGTCTCGGCTTCGAGGCGGGGGTGGTAGTCCGTGGTGCCCCGTTCGTTCCCATGCAATCCAACGTACGCCGCGGGTTGGCGGTTCGCCAGCACCGGCAGTCGCGAGCGCACATCGGCCAGTGCGTCGAAGTCCAGGTCGGCGACGACAACACCCGGTGTCGGGTCGGTGCGCTCGGCGAGGACCGTGCCCCACGGGTCGACCACCATCGAGTGTCCGTGGCACCGGGGCATGCCGGGCGGGAGCTCGCCGACCTGGCCGGCGCCGATGACGAAGACCTGGTCCTCGACGGCCCGGGCGCGCAGCAGCAGCTCCCAGTGGGCCGGCCCGGTGGCCGCGGTGAAGGCGGCCGGCACCGTCACCACCGTCGCCCCCGCGAGGGTCAGCATGCGGTAGAGCTCGGGGAACCGGACGTCGTAGCAGAGGGACAGCCCGAGCACCGTCGGCGGTACGTCGTCGGAGCCGACCGTGTCGTCCGGCCGGTGCAACGGCGCCACCACGGCCTCGGAGCCGGGGGCGATGGTGTCCGACTCCCGGAATTCCACGCCCCGCAGGGCCACGTCGAACAGGTGGACCTTGCGGTAGACGGCCAGCGTGGCGCCGTCCGGGCCGACCAGGCAGCTGGTGTTGGCCAGTCTGCCGTCCGCCGCGCCCGTGGCCTCCGGAAAGCTGCCGGCCACCAGATGGATCCCGAGCGCGGCGGCGATGGATGCCGCCCAGGTCATGGTCGGCCCGTTCAGTGGCTCGGCCCCGGCCCTGAGCACGTCGGGCGTTCCCGCCACCGAGAAGTACTCGGGGAGGACGATCAGCCCGGCGCCGCCGGCGGCCGCTTCGGCCACGAGGTCGCCGGCGGCCGCCAGGTTGGCGTCCCGGTCGGGTCCGGCGGTCGTCTGGATGGCGGCGACGCGCATGTCACAGGGTAGGCCGGGATCGGGCACAATGTCCCCCGGCGGCGCCCGTCCCGAGCGGGACCGCCCCTGAGGAAGAGAGCGCCGTGTCCTTCGAAGACTCCGATGTCGTCCGCAGTGCCGTCCGGCTGGAGGGTTTCCGGGACGACGAGTTCAACTACCAGCTGATCCGTGCGCTGGGTGTCGCCGACTACGGCGGCTCGACGGCGGGCGAGTGCCTGGCCGTGGTGGCCGAGATCGCCGACGGCAGCCCCGCCAGTTGGACCCGGGCCTTCGAACGGCTCGCCCAGCGGGTCGAATCGGAGGGGCGCGCCTGCCTGGCCGCCGGCCGCCGGGTAAGTGGCCGCGACCACCTGCTCCGGGCGTCGACCTACTACCGCACGGCCGAGTACTACGGAGGTGGCGCAACCGGCAGCGGCGCCGGGGCCAGGAGCCAGGCGTGCTTCCTCGAGGCGGCGGCCCTGCTCGACCCGCCGGTCGAGCGACTCGACGTGCCCTTCGACGGCGGCTCGCTCCCGGGCTACCTGGTCCGTCCGGCGGCTGCGGTCTCGATCTCCGGACCCCGGCCGACGCTGGTGTGCGTGGGTGGCTTCGACTCGAGCGCCGAGGAGCTCTACTTCCAGCTCGGCGCGCCGGGCGCCGAACGGGGGTGGAACGTCTACGTGTTCGACGGTCCCGGCCAGCTCGGCTGCATGCGCACCAACCCGGGTCTGACGTTCCGGCCGGACTACGAGGTCCCGCTGGCCGCAGTGCTCGACACCGTGACCGCGCTGCCCGACGTCGATCCCGATCGGGTGGCACTGGCCGGCCAGAGCTTCGGCTCGTACTTCGCGGCCCGGTCCGCCGCCACCGACCTGCGGGTCGGGGCGCTCGTGGCCAACCCACCGGTGGTCGACATGGGCCGCTACATGGAGGCCTGGGTCGGAACCGAGGTCTACCGCATGACGCGGGACATTCGGCCCGAGGACGTCACGGGCGTGCCCGAGGACCTCATGCCCCGCCAGATGCAGTGGGGGATCGAGGCAATCTGCACCCGGTTCGGCGTGGCGTCGTTCCATGCGTGGCGGGACGCGATGGAGGCCTACCGCCTCGGCGACCTGCTCGGCGCCGTCTCGTGCCCGGTCCTCGCCCTCGTCGGCGAGCGCGAGGGTGTCGAGCCCCGCGCCCAGTTCGACGCCCTCGTGTCCGGGGTGACGGGACCGGTCACGTCACGGATCTTCCGTCCCGCCGACGGTGCGTCGGCCCACTGCCAGTCGGACAACCTGCGGCTGTCCGCCCAGGTCACCTTCGACTGGCTGGAGGACGAGCTCGGCGCGTCACCCGGCGCGTTACCCGGCGGGTCAGGAGACAGCTGAGCCCGCCGGTCAGTGCGTGTGTGTGGCGAGGGCCGCGGCGAGTGCCGCCGCACCGGCATCGCTCACGTTCTCGCGTACACCGACCAGCGCGGTGACCGAGGCCCAGCCGTGCTCGACGAGGGCGGCGTCCGAGTCGGGCTCGAGATCGGCCCGCTCCTCCAGCCGGTCGGCGTCGTCGCCCACCCCGCGCATGGCGAGCACGATTGCCCCCCCGGTCCGGTCGAGGGCCGCACCGTCGACGGGCAACGGGCTGTGCTCGGGCCGCACCGACCGGATCAGTCCGACCCGGCCGAGCGTGCCGTGGCGGAGCCCCTTCAACTCGTCGGGGGCCACGGCCGGCACGTTGAGGTTGAGGACGGTGGACGGCTCGGCCCCGGCCAGGACCGGCACGATGCCGCAGGCCAGGCCGACGGCGGTGTCCCAGAAGTCGGGCTCGGTGGCCCAGGCGATGCTGACCGCAAGGCCGCGCACCCCGAACTGGGCACCGGTCAGTGCGGCGCCCACGGTGCCCGAGTGGAGGGCCGAGCGCCCGGCATTGATCCCGTGGTTGACACCCGAGACCACCAGGTCCGGCTTCGGCCCGAAGCCCTCGATGCAGGCGAGGATGACGGACAGGGCGGGCGAGCCGTCGATCCCGTAGGTCGGGACGTCCGCCAGGCCGGGGATGTCGACGTGCTCGTAGGGGATCGACTCGCGCTCGTACACCGGCCCGACGGCCGCGCCGGCCCCACTGTGGTCGGTGAGCGGGGCCACCACGATGAGCTCGTGGTCGTCGCCGAAGGCGGCGTGGAGACCACGGGCGAGCGCGGCGATCCCGGGTGCGAAGACGCCGTCGTCGTTGGTGATCAGGATGCGCATGGTGGAGGAGTCCGTTCGTCGGGCGCCGCGGGCGACCTCCGCCGCCAGCGGCGTCAGCTCGTCGCGACGGGGTCTCGGCGGGCCGGTGCGGCCTCGTCGCCTACCATACCGGTCGACATCGGCGGCCGGACCCTGGCCCCGGCCGCCGGCCGCCGGCCGCCGGCCGCCGGCCGCCGACCGGCGCCACCTCCCCACGGCACCCCGCACCCGGAACACGGCACGTTGCGGACGGCCCCGTGGCCGACACCCCGAGGACCCCATGCACGCACCGATCCTGCCCACCGACCAGCGCCCCGCCGAGACCACGTCCGCCACCGGCGACCAGTGGGTCATCGGGCACGGCCACCAGCGGGTGACCGTGACCGAAGTGGGCGCGACGCTCCGGGCCTTCACCCTCGGTGACCGTCCGGTGGTCGAGGGCTTCGGTCCCGGTGAGTGGAGCCACGGCGGCCGGGGCCAGGTCCTGGCGCCGTGGCCCAACCGGCTCGGGGACGGCGCCTACGAGTTCGGCGACGTATCGGCTCAGGCCCCGCTCAACGAGATCGGGGCGCGCAACGCCATCCACGGCCTCGTCCGGTGGCTGCCCTGGCGGATGACGGGCCGGGCACAGAACCGGGTCAGCCTCCGCTGCGAACTGCACCCGTCGCCGGCGTACCCCTTCGCCCTGGGGCTCGAGGTCGAGTACCGGCTGGGCCGGGAGGGACTCTCGGTCACGACCGACGCAGAGAACATCGGGGACGTCGATCTGCCCTTCGGCCTCGGCTTCCACCCCTATCTCGCGGTGGGTACGTCGACCGTCGATCAGGCCCGGCTCCGGGTGCCGGCCCGCCAGCGCCTCGTCACCGACGACCGTGGCCTACCCACGGGGTCGGTCGCCGTCGCCGGCACCGAGTACGACCTGGGGAGCGGCCGCCCGATCGGTGTCACCCGGCTCGACACCGCCTACTTCGACCTCGTCCGCGACGCCGACGGTCGGGTGCGGGTGGACATCGACCACCCTGACGGGACGGCGGGAGCCACACTCTGGGCGGATGACCGTTTCAACTACCTGATGGTCTTCACGGGGGACACGCTGGCGCCTGGTGTGCGGCGGACCGCGGTGGCCGTCGAACCGATGACCTGCCCGCCCGACGCGTTCCGTACCGGAACGGACGTGACGGTGCTGCGTCCCAGCGCCCGGTGGACCGGTGTCTGGGGCATCACACCTCGTTGACATCTCGTGGCCGTCAGGCCGTTGGCCTGGGACGGGACCCCGGTCGATCACGACGAGACCGATCAGGCGGAGACGGGCGGAACCGTATCGGCCGCAGGCCTGACGACCGGTCGCGACGGTCGTGCTGTCGGACGGATCGACCGGGCGGTCGGGTTGTCGGCGCAGGAGGTGGTCGAATCCGAGGAGGACGCCGAGCGGTTCGGACCGATCCCTCCGGAGGCGGATGGTTCCGTCGACCGGCTGGGTGACGAGTCCGAGGCGTACTCCGAGGCCCAGGTCGCCGAGAAGCCTCGCGAAGGAGCATCCTGAGTCGCTCGTTGCGCAGTCACATCGGTACGCCCCGACGCGATTCCACGGGTCCCCCGGGGGCTCGTGCGCTGCCGAGTTCGCCGGATCGTGCCTGCGTCACGCCGGCAGCACTCGCCTCACGATCCGGACCGGTAGGGAGCCGGGTTCGACGACCGGTCCCGGAATCGCCCGCCTCGGGTGGGGATCCACGGCGGGCGGCAGGTGGCGGGGAATGGGGCACGTGCGGCCGAGGTCGACCGGATGTGCAGTCGAGCGCGAGGAGGTGCGATGCAGTTGGACATGCAGGACGATGCAGTGAGTGACGATGCCTTCGCGGGCGAGCCGACCCCGAAGAGCCGGCGACGCGGACGGATCTGCGCCGAGCCGGCGTGCCAGGTCCGCGTGTCGAAGTACAACGACGGCGACCACTGTTCGCCGCAACTCAGCGCCGGCGACACGCCTCGAGCGGGCCGGCAGGGCTCCTCGTAGGCGACTCCTGAACAGTCCGGACCCCGGCAGACCAGGTTGCGGAGGCGACATCGCTGAACACTGCAGCGGGAGGAAGCCACTGTCTGGTGCGCCCCCTGGGATTCGAA
>PLRX01000124.1:0-1545 GCA_003164095.1 Acidimicrobiaceae bacterium
CACCGGATGTCTTGCCCTCGCCACCGCCGAGCGGGTGGTCGACCGGGTTCATGGCCACACCCCGGGTCTGCGGGCGGACGCCCTTCCAGCGGTTGCGGCCGGCCTTGCCGATCTTGATCAGCTCGGCCTCGGAGTTGCCGACGGTGCCGAGCGTGGCCCGGCAGTCGATGGGCACCCGGCGCATCTCAGTGGAGGGGAGGCGGAGGGTGGCGAAGGCCCCCTCCTTGGCGACCAGCTGGACACTCATGCCGGCACCACGGGCGAGCTTGCCGCCCTGGCCGACGCGGAGCTCCACGTTGTGGATGGTCGAGCCCACGGGGATGTAGCGCATCGGCAGCGCGTTGCCCAGTCGGATCTCGGCGCCCTGCCCGGACTGCAGCCGGTCGCCGACCTGGATGCCGGCGGGGGCGAGGATGTAACGCTTCTCGCCGTCGAGGTAGTGGAGCAGCGCGATGCGGGCGTTGCGGTTGGGGTCGTACTCGATGGTGGCGACCTTCGCTGGGATCCCGTCCTTTTCGCGCTTGAAGTCGACGATGCGGTACTGCTGCTTGTGGCCGCCGCCACGGTGGCGCGACGTCTTGCGACCGTGGTTGTTGCGACCGCCGGTGCGCGGCTTGGGGGCCAGCAGCGACTTCTCGGGACGGTCGGTCGTGAGCTCGGCGAAGTCCGAGACGGTCTGGAAGCGCCGGCCGGCGCTGGTGGGCTTTCGTGAACGCAATGCCATGGTGGAACCCGGTCTCTCAGTTCTCGAACAGGTCGATCGAGTCACCCGGGGCGAGGGTGACGATGGCCCGCTTGGTGTCGGGGCGNNGGCGGTGGCCCATGCCGCCGCCCTTGCGGTTGCGCTTGGCCTTGCCCTTGCGGTTGAGCGTGTTGACGTTGGTCACGCGGACGTCGAAGGCCTGCTCGACGGCGTGGCGCACGTCGATCTTGGTGGCCGACGGGTCGACCACGAAGACGTAGACGTTGTCGTCCATCAGGGAGTAGGACTTCTCGGACACGACGGGCCGGATCAGGACGTTGTGGGGATCCCTCACGACTCGCTCCCTTCTGCCTCGTCGGCGATCTCGACGGTCTCGGTCTCGGTGACGTGAGCCACCTCGCCGTCCTCGTCGAGGGTGATGTCGACCGTGGTCTCGACCACGCCGAGGACCTCGCCGTCCTCGCCGACGACCTCGTCCACCTCGGTCTCGACGATCTCGGTCACGTGGCCCTTACCGTCCGTGACGATGTCGACCTCGGTCTCGACGACCTCGACGACATTGCCGTCATCGTCCTCCACCACATCGATCTCGACGGCGGAGAACACCTTGGGGGTGCCGGGCAGGGTCTCGTCGGTGAAGACGACCCAGTCGTTGACCAGGATGTCGTAGGCGTTGAGCTCGCCCTCGAGGATGACCTGGACGTCGGGGAGGTTGCCGAACGAGCGGTCGGCCACGAAGTCGTCCTCGGTGAGGACGACGAGGACACGGCCCTCGAACTCGAGCGCCTTGAGGGCGGCGACAGCGGCCTTGGTGCTGGGCGCCTCGAACGACCACTGGTCGA
>PLRX01000124.1:1551-7423 GCA_003164095.1 Acidimicrobiaceae bacterium
GAGCGGCTGGAGCCGGCGCGGGCACGGCCGGTGCCCTTCTGGCGGAAGGGCTTGATGCCGCCACCGCGGACCTCGGAGCGGGTCTTGGTCGACTGGGTGCCGGCCCGGGCGGCGGCCAGCTGGGCGGTCACGACCTGGTGGAGGACGGCCTGGTTGGGCTCGATGCCGAACGTCTCGGGGTCGAGGTCGACCTGGCCGAGGTCGGTGCCGTCGATGGCGCGGCGGGTGACGGAGCGGTGCTGGGGCTCCGGGCGCAGGAAGCGCCGGATCTCGGCCGGGCTGGCCGTCTCGAAGTCGATGGTCTCGGTCACTTGCCGCCTCCCTTGACTGCCGGGGCCTTCACGGCGTCCCGCAGCACGACCATGCCGCCGCGGGGGCCGGGGACGGCGCCCTTCACCAGGACCAGCTCGCGCTCCGGGTCGGCCTGGATGATCTCGAGGTTCAGCGTGGTGACCTGCTGGCCACCCATGCGACCGGCCATCCGGGTGCCCTTGAACACACGGCCAGGCGTGGCGCAGGCACCGATGGAGCCCGGTACGCGGTGGGCCTTGTGGTTACCGTGGCTGGCGCCCTGGCCTTTGAAGTTGTGCCGCTTCATGCCGCCGGCGAAGCCCTTGCCCTTGGACACGGCCGTGGCGTCCACCAGCTCGCCGGCCTGGAGTACGTCACACGTCAGCTGCTGGCCGACCTCGTACTCCGAGATGTCGTCGAGCCGCAGCTCGACGAGGCGGCGGCCGGGGTCCACGCCCGCCTTGTCGTAGTGGCCCTGCTCGGGCCGGGTGAGGGTGCTGGCGCGCCGGTGGCCCCACGTGACCTGCAGCGCGGAGTACCCCTCGGACTCGGGGGTCTTGACCTGCACGACCCGGACCGGCGCGACGCGCAGGACCGTCACCGGGATCGCCCGGTTCTGGTCGTCCCAGATCTGTGTCATTCCGACCTTCTCGCCCACGATCGCCTTGGTGGCCACTGGAGCTTCTCCGTCTCGACTCTTCGCTCTTGCTCGACACCGGTGGGTGCCGATCCTGTACTGCTGGTGCTGCACGACCGGATGGACCGGCCGGGGGCTTCCCCGGGAGGCGCACTGCGCCCACGGGGATGCTCCACTGGTACTCCCCCGGGTCAGACCGGGCGGAGGAGGCACCTGCCGACTCGCATCGGCTGGCACGCAGACGCTCCGCTCGGATGAACCCGAGCGGAGCGCTCGCCTGGTTTGGCCCGAGGTCCCCGCCGAAGCTCGGCGGGCGCTCGAACACGTCCCATTCGCATGGACCGGCCTGGAACCAGGCCGACCGGAAACTCTATACCATCCGGCCCCCGCCCGCTAGGCGGAGGCGCCCGGCCCCGGGGCCCGTGCTCAGACGGTCTGGATCTTGATCTCGATGTCCACGCCGGCCGGGAGGTCGAGGCGCTGGAGCGAGTCGACCGTCTTGGGCGTGTGATCGACGATGTCCACGAGCCGCTTGTGGACCCGCATCTCGAAGTGCTCGCGACTGTCCTTGTACTTGTGCGGGGACCGGATCACCGTGTACCGGTGCTTCTCGGTGGGCAGCGGCACGGGACCCAGGACCTTCGCCTGGGTGCGCAGCACCGTCTGCACGATCTTCTCGGTCGACTGATCGAGGATCTCGTGGTCGTACGCCTTCAGGCGTATGCGGATCTTCTGACGGGGGCCCTCAGCGGCCATGGGGTAACAGCGTCCTCTCGTGGATGTGCGGTATCGGGCGGGTGACTACTCGAGGATCTTGGTGACCCGGCCCGAGGCCACGGTGCGGCCACCCTCGCGGATGGCGAAGCGCAGGCCCTCGTCCATGGCGATGGGCTTGCCCAGCTCGACCGTCATGTCCGTGTTGTCGCCGGGCATGACCATCTCGGTGCCCTCGGGCAGGGTGATGGTGCCGGTGACGTCGGTCGTGCGGAAGTAGAACTGNNCCACCCTCGTCCTTGTTCAGCACGTAGACGGTCGCCTCGAACTTGGTGTGGGGGGTGATGGAGCCGGGCTTGCACAGCACCTGGCCACGCTCCACCTCCTCCTTCTTGGTGCCGCGCAGCAGGGCGCCGACGTTGTCGCCGGCCCGGCCCTCGTCGAGCAGCTTGCGGAACATCTCGATGCCGGTGACCGTGGTCTTCTGGGTGTCGCGCAGGCCGACGATCTCGACCTCCTCGCCGACCTTGATGATGCCCTGCTCGATCTTGCCGGTCACCACGGTGCCGCGGCCGGTGATGGACATGACGTCCTCGACCGACATGAGGAAGGGCTTCTGCACGTCACGCTCGGGCTCGGGGATGTAGGAGTCGACTGCGTCCATCAGCTCGAGGATCTTCGGCGTCCACTCGGGGTCGCCCTCCAGGGCCTTCAGGGCGCTCACCCGCACGATGGGGGTGTCGTCACCCGGGAACTCGTACTCGTTGAGGAGCTCGCGCACCTCGAGCTCGACCAGGTCGAGGAGCTCCTCGTCGTCCACCGTGTCGGCCTTGTTGAGGGCGACGACGATGTAGGGCACGCCGACCTGGCGGGCCAGCAGCACGTGCTCACGGGTCTGCGGCATCGGGCCGTCNNCGGGCATGTCGACGTGGGCGTAGTGCCGGTTGGCCGTCTCGTACTCGACGTGGGCGATGGAGATCGTGATGCCGCGCTGACGCTCCTCAGGGGCCTTGTCGATCTGGTCGAAGGGGGTGAACGACGTGGTGGGGTCGGCGTCGTGGAGGACCTTGGTGATGGCCGCGGTGAGCGTGGTCTTCCCGTGGTCGATGTGTCCCATCGTCCCGACGTTCACGTGGGGCTTGGTGCGCTCGAACTTCTGCTTGGCCATGGTTGGGGTGATGCTCCCTGATCTCGGACGGTAGCCCCCTCGGGCCCGCCACGACGGAGGCACTGCCTCCGTCATTCCTCGGTAGTGGTGGTACTGCGGTGCTGTTGGTGCTGCGTGCTGCTGGTGTGACTGGTCAGGCTGTGAGCGGCGTGGCCGCGGGCACGGCGCCGGATGGACCCGGTGCCGTGGCGGTCACTC
The DNA here is from genome assembly GCA_003164095.1 of Acidimicrobiaceae bacterium. Taxonomy (GTDB): domain Bacteria; phylum Actinomycetota; class Acidimicrobiia; order Acidimicrobiales; family RAAP-2; genus Bog-756. Next base: position 4,560 of record PLRX01000124.1, read on the forward strand.
GCCCCGCGCCTTGGCGATGATCTCCTTGGCGATGGACTCGGGGACTTCGTTGTACGCGGCGAACTGCATCGAGTACGTGGCCCGGCCCTGCGTACGCGAACGCAGGTCGGTAGCGTAGCCGAACATGTCGCTCAGCGGTACCTGCGCCCGGACGATGTGGCTGTTGCCGCGCTGCTCCATGCCCTCGACCTTGCCCCGTCGGGACGACAGGTCACCGATCACGTCGCCCATGTAATCCTCGGGGGTGGTGACCTCGACGGCCATCACCGGCTCGAGCAGCACGGGGCTGGCGAGCTGGGCGGCCTTCTTGATGGCCATGGAACCGGCGATCTTGAACGCCATCTCCGAGGAGTCGACGTCGTGGTAGGACCCGTAGGTCAGGATGACCTTGATGTCCACCGTCGGGTAGCCGGCGAGCACACCCGAGGTGATCGATTCCCGGATGCCCTGGTCGACCGAGGGGATGTACTCCTTCGGGATGACACCGCCGGTGATCTTGTCCTCGAACTCGTACCCGGCGCCGGGGTTGGGCTGCAGGGTGATGACCACGTGGCCGTACTGTCCCTTACCGCCGGTCTGGCGGACGTACTTCATCTCCACCTTCTCGGCGGCCTTGCGCACCGTCTCGCGGTAGGCGACCTGGGGCTTGCCGACGTTGGCATCCACGTTGAACTCGCGGAGCATCCGGTCGACGAGGACCTCGAGGTGCAGCTCGCCCATCCCGGAGATCACGGTCTGACCGGTCTCCTCGTCGGACTGGACCCGGAAGGTCGGGTCCTCCTCGGACAGGGCGAAGAGCGCCTTGGACAGCTTGTCCTGGTCGGCCTTGGTCTTGGGCTCGACGGCCACGTGGATCACGGGCTCGGGGAAGGTGAGCGACTCCAGGATGACCTGGTCGTCGGGGTCGCACAGGGTATCCCCGGTGGTGGTCTGCTTCAGGCCGACGGCGGCCACGATGTCCCCCGCGAACATGGTGTCGAGGTCCTCACGGGTATTGGCGTGCATCTGGAGGATGCGACCGACCCGCTCCTTGCGGTCCTTGGTCGAGTTCACCACGGCCGAGCCCTTGGCCAGGGTCCCCGAGTACACCCGGAGGTAGGTGAGCTTGCCCACATAGGGGTCGGTCATGATCTTGAAGGCCAGGGCCGAGAACGGGGCCGAGTCGTCCGCCGGGCGCTCGACCTCGACGCCCTCCTTGCGGGGGACGGTGCCCATGGTCGGGGGGATGTCGAGCGGGCTCGGCAGGTAGTCGACCACGGCGTCGAGCATGGGCTGGACGCCCTTGTTCTTGAACGCGGTGCCGCAAAGGATCGGCACGGCGTGGTTGCCCAGCGTGACCGTGCGCAGCGCCCGGGTCAGGTCCTCGGGGAGGATCTCCTCGTCGCCGAGGTACTTCTCCATGATGAGGTCGTCGTGGTTGGACACCACGTCGATGAGCTCGGCGTGGGCCGCCTCGGCGGCCTCGCGCAGGTTGTCCGGGATGGGCTCCTCGACCCAGTCCTCACCCATGCCGTCGTCCCACACCAGGGCCCGCATGTGGACCAGGTCCACCACGCCGCGGAACTCGCCCTCGGCGCCGATGGGCAGCTGCACCACGGCGGTGGTGCAGTCCAGCCGGTCCTTGATCATGTCGACGCACATCTCGAAGTTGGCACCGGTCCTGTCCATCTTGTTGACGAAGCAGATCCGGGGGACCTCGTACTTGTTGGCCTGGCGCCACACCGTCTCGGTCTGGGGCTCCACACCGGCGACGGCGTCGAACACGGCCACGGCGCCGTCGAGCACCCGCAGCGACCGCTCCACCTCGACGGTGAAGTCGACGTGGCCGGGCGTGTCGATGATGTTGATGAGGGTGTCGTGCCACATGCAGGTGGTGGCAGCCGACGTGATGGTGATGCCGCGCTCCTGCTCCTGGACCATCCAGTCCATGGTGGCGGCACCCTCGTGGACCTCGCCGATCTTGTAGTTCTTACCGGTGTAGTAGAGGATCCGCTCGGTCGTGGTGGTCTTGCCCGCGTCGATGTGGGCCATGATCCCGATATTGCGGGTCTTGGCGAGCGGGTGGTGGCGAACGGGGGTGTCAGACATGCGTGGTCAACTCTCGGGTCGTGCTCGTGTCGTCGTCGTGGATGGCGAGGCGGGACCGGCTACCAGCGGTAGTGGGCGAACGCCTTGTTCGACTCGGCCATCTTGTGGAGGTCCTCGCGGCGCTTGGCGGCGGCGCCGATGCCGTTGGCCGCGTCGCGGATCTCGTTGGAGAGGCGCTCGGCCATCGTCTTTTCGCGCCGCTGCTGCGAGTAGCCGACGAGCCAACGGATCGACAGGGTGGTGGCCCGGCGGGGGCGCACCTCGACCGGGACCTGGTACGTGGCGCCACCGACGCGGCGGCTACGCACCTCGAGCTCGGGGCGGGTGTTCTCGACGGCCTTCTTGAGGACGGCGACCGGGTCGTTGCCGGTCTTCTCCTCCACGTCGGCGAGCGCGGCGTAGACGATGCGCTCGGCGAGCGTGCGCTTGCCGCGGCTCAGGACCCGGTTGACCACCTGGGTGACGAGCACCGAGTGGTAGACGGGGTCGGGCATGAGCTCACGACGGACTGCAGGACCTTTACGGGGCACGTCAGGACTCCTTCTTGGCGCCGTAGCGGCTACGGGCCTGGTTCCGCTCCCTGACGCCGGAGGCGTCGAGGGTGCCGCGGATCACCTTGTAACGGACACCGGGGAGGTCCTTCACACGACCGCCACGGACCAGCACGATCGAGTGCTCCTGGAGGTTATGTCCGATGCCGGGGATATAGGTGGTGACCTCAATCCCATTCGTTAGCCGCACGCGGGCCACCTTGCGCAGCGCCGAGTTGGGCTTCT
>PLRX01000119.1 GCA_003164095.1 Acidimicrobiaceae bacterium
TCGACCTCGACCTCGTCGAGGTGGCCCCGGGGGCCAATCCTCCCGTCTGCCGCATCATGGACTTCGGCAAGCACAAGTTCGACGAGGCGCAGCGTGCCAAGGAGTCCAAGCGCAAGGCTGTCCACGTAGGGATCAAGGAGATGAAGTACCGGCCGAAGATCGGTCCGGGCGACTTCGACACCAAGACCCGGCAGGTGGCCAAATTCCTCGAGGAGGGCCACAAGGTCAAGATCACGATCATGTTCCGCGGCCGCGAGGTCTTCCACCCCGAACTGGGCAAGAAGATCCTCGACCGCATCGCCGACCAGATGGAGGGTCTCGGCAAGTCCGAATCCGTCCCCCGTCTCGACGGCCGGAACATGGTGATGGTGCTCGCACCGGAGAAGCGGGCCAAGCCGGCCGGCTCCTCCAGGTCACAGGGATCGAAGGGTGCAGGTGCAGCCCCGGCCGCCACCCCGGCGGAAACCGGGTCGGCACCGCAGACGGACACCGCTCCGGAGGGCACCGTGCCCGCACCGGAGCAGGCGACGACGGAGGCCACGACGGCCACCGCCGGAGCCGAACCAGAGGCGGCAGCCGCCGCCGCGGTGGGGGAGCAGCCCCCGACCGCAGAGTCGAGTGAAGGAGAGGGATAGCCACGATGCCCAAGATGAAGACGGACAGCGGCGCGAAGAAGCGCATCAAGGTGACCGGCACCGGGCGGCTGCGCCGTCGCAAGGCGTTCAAGTCGCACCTGCTCGAGCACAAGTCGGCCGAGCGCAAGCGCAGGCTCGGCCGGGAGACCGATTTCTCCAAGGGCGACGAGAAGCAGATCAAGAGGATGCTCGGCATGTAGCGACGGCGGTCGACGCCGACCGCCACCCCGGAGCATCCGGCCCCTGTCCGCCCACCGGGCGCGTACGGGGCAGCCGTACCGTCGTCCCCCCGGTGGGACGTCCGGCACGCACCACCAGACCAACCGCAACCGGCCGGCCACGCACCGGCCCACCACGTCAAAGGAGTTCACCATGGCCCGAGTCAAAGGCGCAGTCCACGCCAAGAAGCACCACCGCGCCATCCTCGAGCAGGCCCAGGGCTACTACGGCAACAAGAGCCGTTCCTTCCGTGCGGCCAACGAGCAGGTCATGCACTCGGGGCAGTACGCCTTCCGTGACCGTCGTGCACGCAAGGGCGACTTCCGCCAGCTGTGGATCCAGCGGATCAACGCCGCCGCACGCCTCAACGGCATGAGCTACAGCCGCTTCATCGCCGGGCTGCACCGTGCCGGCGTCGAGGTCGACCGCAAGGTGCTGGCCGACCTGGCCGTCACCGCGCCCGAGGCGTTCGCCTCGCTGGTCCACGTGGCCGAGGACGCCCTGGCCATCTCCCCCGCGACCGCCGAGGCCAGCTCCTGACCCAGGCGGGTCTGCCCTTCACGCACCAACGGGTCCGGCGGCTGCGCCAGCTCCTCCGCAAGCGGAGCCTGCGGGCCACCGAGCAGGTCGTGGTGGTCGAGGGTGCAGAGCTGCTGTCGGTGGCCCTCGCCGCCGGCGCGCCGGTCGAGGCGGTCTACGTGGCTCCCGAGGGGGCCGACGCCCCCGCCGTGGTCGAGGTGACCCGGCGGGTCCTGGCCGACGGCGGACGGGTCTTCGACCTGGCGCCGGGGGTCATGGAGCGCGTCGCCTCGACCGTGACCCCGCAGCCCCTGCTGGCGGTGGTCTCCTACGCACCGACGCCGCTCGACCGGCTGGCCGGGTCCACGCTGGTCGTGGTCTGCGTGGACGTGCGCGACCCGGGCAACCTGGGCACTGTGATCCGCTCGGCGGACGCCGCCGGGGTGGACGCCGTCGTGTGCTGCGACGGGACGGTCGACCCGACCAACCCGAAGTGCGTCCGCGCCACCGCCGGCTCACTGTTCCACGTGCCCGTGGTGGAGGGTGGGAGCGCCTCTGCGGCCCTGCGGGCGCTCTCCGGACTCGGGCTCGCCACGGTGGCCACCGTCGTGCGGGGTGGCACCGACTACGTCGCCTTCGACTGGACGGGGCCGGTGGCCCTGGTGCTCGGCAACGAGGCCGGCGGCCTCGACGAGGGCCTGGTCGGGATGCTCGACGCCGGGGTGACCATCCCCATGGCCGGGCGCTCGGAGTCCCTCAACGTCGGCGTGTCGGCTGCCGTGCTGTGCTTCGAGGCGTTGCGTCAGCGTCGCGCGGCACCCGGGCCTGGGGGTGGCCCGGCCCGCTCTACGATGTCCGCCATGGATGCGGCTGTGGAGGCACCGGGCGACGACGGGGGTATCCGGTGACCGGGGCGCTGGACGTCGACGCCCTGGTGGACGAGGCCCGTGGCGCCATCGAGGCCGCCGACTCGACCGAGGAGATCCGCCATGTGGCGGCCACCGTGTCCGGCAAGAAGTCGGCGCTGGCCGAGGCGTCCCGTGCCCTCGGGTCGATGGACCCCGAGGCCCGCAAGGAGCTCGGTCGCGAACTGCACGAGGCCAGGACCACCGTGGAGGAGCTGCTGGAGTCGCGCCGGTCCGAGATCCGCTTCGCCGAGCTGTCCGCCGAGATGGCCGCGTCGCGGCTCGATCTCACGGAGTACGTGCCGGGCACGGTCGCCGGGCCCGGGTCCCGTGGCCACCTCCACCTGGTGTCCCAGACGCGTGACGCCCTCGAGGACGTCTTCGTCGGCATGGGGTTCGACGTGGCCGAGGGCCCCGAGATCGAGACCGACTGGTACAACTTCGGCGCACTCAACATCCCCCCGGCGCATCCGGCCCGCGGCATGTGGGACACCTTCTACCTCCACCTGGGGGAGCCCGAGTCGACGCTGCTGCGCACCCACACCTCGCCCGTGCAGATCCACCTCATGGAGCAGGCCGTCCTCGACGGCACGTTGCCGATCCACTCGGTCATGCCGGGTCGCTGCTACCGACGGGACACCCCCGACGCCCGCCACCTGGCGGTCTTCCACCAGATCGAAGGCCTCGTCGTCGACCGGGGCATCACCTTCGCCGACCTGGCCGGCACGATCGAGACGTTCACCACCGCCTACTTCGGCCCGGACATCCACTCGCGGCTGCGCCCGGCCTACTTCCCCTTCACCGAGCCCTCGGCGGAGTTCGAGGTGACCTGTGCCATCTGTCACGGCGGGGGATGCCGCACGTGCTCGCAGACCGGGTGGATCGAGCTCGGCGGCTGCGGCATGGTCGACCCCGCCGTCTTCGCGTCGGTGGGCATCGACGCCGACGACTGGACCGGCTTCGCCTTCGGGTTCGGCATCGACCGGTGCGCACAGATGCGTCACCAGATCGCCGACATGCGGGCCCTCATCGAGAACGACATCCGGTTCCTGCGCCAGTTCTGAGGCGCGCACCCCGAGAGGACAGCGTTGCGAGTTCCCCTTTCCTGGCTCCGAGACTTCGCACCCTTCGAGGGTGACCCGGCGGACATCGCCGCGACCCTCGACGACCTCGGACTCGTGGTCGAGGTCGTCGAGCACGTCGGCGAGGGCCTGGGCGATGTCGTCGTCGCCCGCATCGAGGAGGTCACCGCCATCGAGGGCGCCGACAAGATCCGGCGCGTCGTGGTGACCGACGGGTCCGACCTGGTCGAGGTGGCGTGCGGGGCGAAGAACTTCGCAGTGGGTGACCTCGTCGCACTGGCCCCGGTCGGGTCGGTGCTGCCGGGAGGGTTCGCCATCGGCAAGCGGAAGATGAAGGGCATGGTGTCCAACGGGATGCTGTGCTCGGGACGCGAGCTGCGCCTGTCCGAGGACCACGCCGGCATCCTGATCCTGAACGAGGTGGACGGAGCCGCACCCGGCGTCCTCCTGACCGATGCACTGGGGATCGGTCCCGACGTCGTGTTCGACGTGGCGGTCGAGGCCAACCGGCCCGACGCCTGGTGCATGGCCGGTGTCGCCCGCGACCTGGCGGCCCGGATGGGCCTGCCGTTCGCCGTACCGTCCACCCCCGACCTGATGTCCCTGGTCGACCCGGGCGGGCCGCAGGCCCCGGTGCCGTCCTCCGGCCCCGCGGTGGGCTCGGTGGCCACGGTGCAGGTCGACGACCTGGAGCTGTGCCCCCGGTTTACCGCACGCGTCGTGACCGGCATCCGGGTGGGGGAGTCACCTGACTGGCTGACCCGCCGGCTCCTGGCGGCCGGGATGCGCCCGATCAACAACGTGGTCGACGCCTCGAACTACGTGATGCTGGAGCTCGGCCAACCCACCCACCCCTACGACCTCGACCGCCTGGCCGGCGGGGGCCTCCTCGTCCGGCGGGCCGGCGCGGGCGAGACGGTCACGACCCTCGACGACGTCGAACGCACCCTGGGCCGACCCGGCCCCGGCCTCGGCGACACCGGCCAGGACTGCCTCATCTGCGACGCCACCGGCGCGCCAGTCGGGATCGGCGGGATCATGGGCGGTGCCTCGTCGGAGATCGGTCCGGACACCACCGACGTCCTGCTGGAGGCCGCCTACTTCGTGCCGATGGCCATCGCCCGGACGTCCAAGCGGCTCAACCTCCGCACCGAGGCCAGCGCCCGGTTCGAGCGGGGCTGCGACCCGGCCGGCATCGACCGGGCGGCCGAGCGGTTCTGCGAGCTCCTCGCGCTGACCGCCGGTCCGGACGTCACCGTGGCCGAGGGCGTGCTCGACATCGTCGGCACCGACGTGCCCGTGCCGCTCGAGGTCGACGTCCGGCCATCCCGGGTGAACGGCCTGCTGGGCACGGAGCTGACCGCCCCGGCCATCGCCGAGCTGCTCGTGCCGCTGGGCATGGAGGCGGTGCCGACCGGGGGCGACGACGACCCGGTCCGGGTGGTCGTCCCGACGTTCCGGCCCGACGTCCGGCCGGCGCCCATGGGCGAGGCCGACCTCACCGAGGAGGTCGCCCGCACCTACGGGTACAGTCGCCTGCCCCGTCGCCACCCGGCGTGGCCCCAGCCGGGTGGGCTCACCACGTACCAGCGGGAGCGTCGGAAGCTCAAGGACGTGCTGTGCGGTATCGGCGCCTCCGAGGCGTGGACCACGGCGTTCGTGACCGAATCCGACCAGGTGACCGCCGGGTTCCCACCGCCGTACATCGAAGTGACCAACCCGCTCGTCGACGCCGAGCGGTTCCTCCGGTCGTCCATGGCCCCCGGGCTGGTCCGGGCGATCGTCTACAACGCCGAGCGACGCCAGGGCGACGTGCGCCTCTTCGAGGTCGGCTCCGTCTTCCGGCTGGCCGATGTCCCGGATCCCGAGGGCCCACCGGCCGAGGTCGACGAGCGCCTGTGCGCGGTCTTCGCCGGCGAGGGCGACGACGCGTGGTCGGCCGTGGCCGCCTGGCACACGGTCGCCGGGTCGCTCGGGCTGGCGGACTGGGTGATGGAACAGGGCCACCACCGCGGCAACGACGGCCGGGTGAGCCACGAGTACCGCTCGGCCACACTGCTGAGTGGCCCCGCAGTGTCAGGCGGGCGGCGGGTGACGCTGGGCGAGGTGGGTGAGCTCGACCCGACGTTCGTCGAGACATTCGGCCTGGTGGGCACCGATGGGCGACCCCGGCGGGTCGGCTGGCTCGACCTCGACCTGGACGTCCTGCTCGATCCGGCCCGCGCCACCCGGCGTCCGCTGGAGTCGGCACCGATCAGCCGGTTCCCGTCGTCCGACATCGACCTGGCCTTCGTGGTGCCCGACGAGGTGCCTGCCGGGTCGGTGGAGGCCACCCTGGTCGAGGCGGGCGGCGAGCTGCTCGAGTCCGTGCAGCTGTTCGACGTCTACCGGGGCGAGTCGCTCGGCGACGGTGCGCGGAGCCTGGCCTACCGGTTGCGGTTCTGCGCACTGGACAGGACCCTCACCGACGAGGAGACCGCCAGCCTGCGCAGCGGGTGCATCACCGCGGTCGAGCAGGCCCACCGGGCGGCGCTGCGCTGATTCGACACCCGAGCCGGCTGCTACATTCGGGCGACTATTCGGCGAGCAGGGGAGCACGGCGGTGGCGGGTCTGACGATTGGCGGCAACGGTGCACGGCGCGGTCAGGACGGGGGGCGGTCCCGCAGGCTCCGCTGGTCGCTGATGGTCGCTGATGGTCGTTCTGGCGGTAGCGGCGACGGCGCCGGTCGCCGCGATGCCCGGACATGCGGTTGCGGCGCCGGTGGCCCGTAACCAGAGCGCGATCCCGGACGACGCCGTCGGCTTCCAGATGACCCCGTCCCACACCGGCGTGTCGACCGAGACGATGGGGCCGGCCTGGACCAAGGCATGGTCGGTCGCCCCGGGAGGCAACGTGTCCGATGCGGTGATCGCCGGCGGCCGGGTGTTCGTCACCTCGGATGCCAGCCCGGGGTCGGTCCTGGCATACGACGACACGACGGGGGCGTTGGACTGGCAGGTCGCCATCGGAGGAAGCTTCGAGCTGACGGGGCTCGCCTACGGCGGCGGCAAGGTGTTCACCCAGGCGCAGGACCTTTTGAGCGCCTACGACGCGGCGACCGGAACGCTCGACTGGTCGAGAGTGCTGCCGAACCAGTACTTGTTCAGCTCCGCTCCGAGCGCCGCCACCGGCATCGTCTACACCGACGGCGCGGGGTCCGCCGGCACGCTGTACGCGGTGTCGGAGGCCACCGGCGCGCTGCTGTGGACCCAGCAGGTGACCAACGGCGACGACAGCTCGCCCGCGGTGACGACGACCGGTGTGTACGAGTCCTATGCCTGTGACCTGACCCAGGCCTTCGCTCCGGTGTCGGGCACGCCGAAGTGGACGTACGAGAACGGTTGTGAGGGCGGCGGCGGCCAGACCGCGGTCGTGGCCGACGGTGACGTGTTCCTGCGCGACAAGGTACTCAACGCGACCACCGGGGCGGTCGTGCGGAGCCTCGCGTCCGATGTGCCGCCGGCCGTCGACGCCGACACGGTCTTCACCGAGTCCGGCGGGACGCTCACCGCCGAGTCGGTGCAGTCGGCGATCGTCCGCTGGTCGTTCGCCGGTGACGGTGGGCTCGACACGCCACCGGTCGTCGACAATGGGGTGGTCTACGAGGGCTCGAACACCGGCAAGCTCTACGGCCTGTCCGCTGCCACCGGCGCCGTTGTGTGGTCGACCGACGTCGGCAGTGCCATTGGGGTGTCGAACGGCTATTCCCATGCCGATTCGTACTCCGGCCTGAGCGAGGGGGACGGGCTTCTGGCCGTGCCGGCCGATGGCACCCTCACGGTGTACGCCCAGTTCGGGACGGTGCCCTCGGCACCGACGACGGTGACCGCCACACCTGGAGACGCATCGGTGACGGTCAACTGGATGGTTCCGAGCGGTGGGTCGGGCCCCGTGACCGACTTCACGTTCACGCCGACGGTCGCCGGGGTGACGGGTGACCCCGTCGTCGTGCCGGCCGGTGCGGCGGGCTCTTCCACCGATCCGACACCCGGGGCGCAGGACCAGTACACGTTCACCGGGCTCACCAACGGCGTCGGCGTCTCGTACGCGGTTGGCGCGGACGACGGCGGAGGGGACGGGCCCACCACCGCAACAGCCGTGGTGACGCCAAGCACCACGCCGTCGGCGCCCAGCCAGATCCTCGCCGTCGCCGGTCAGTCGGCGGCAGCCGTCGACTGGGTGGTGCCGGCCGACGGAGGACTCCCGGTGACGGGGTTCGTGATCACCCCCTCGCTGAACGGCATCCCGGGCAGCCCGATCGACGTGGCCGCCGGGTCAGTGGGCTCGTCGACCGATCCCACCCCCGGTGCCTCCGACACCACCATCGTGCCGTCGCTGACCGCCGGGTCCCCGTACTCGTTCACCGTGGCGGCCATCAACGCGGACGGCACAGGGCCCGCGTCGGTGGCATCGGCGACCGTCACCCCGGAGGCTGGGGCAGGTCCCCCGTATCCACCGCTCGACGTCACCGCCACTGCCGGGCTTACGGTCACCGTGGCGTGGACCGTGGAGCCGGTCAACGGGGCGCCGATCACCGGGTTCACCATCGTCCCGAGCCTCGGGGGTGTGCCGGGCACGCCGGCGCAGATCGCGTCGGGGCCGACCGGGTCGAAGACGTCGACCGTTCCCGGCGCACGGGACTCGGCGACGCTCACCGGGCTGGCGGTCGGATCGCCGTACACCTTTACCGTCACCGCCGGAAGTGGCGCCGGCCCGAGTGTGCCCTCGCTGCCGTCGGCACCGGTGTCGTTCGATCCGCCACACCTCATCGTGTCGACGCCGTCGATGGGCGTCGGTGACGTGCGGCTCGGACTGGTCAGTCAGCCCGTGACCGAAACGGTCACCAACAGCGGCGGCGTGACCGCGGTGATCCACCCGGTCTTCGGTGGGACAGACCCCGACGATGTGTTGACGGACGGGCTGTGTGCGTCGATCGCCCCACAGGCGTCCTGCACGTTCTCCGTCTACCTGCTGCCCGGCGCGCTCGGATTCCGCTCGGGCACGGTCACCCTCGCCGACGGCGAGGCGAAACCAGCGACGATCACGGTGAACGGCATCGGGACCGAGGGTTACTTCCTCGTGGCGAACGACGGCACCGTCGCGAACTTCGGCGATGCCGGGTACTACGGGGACCCGTCGTCGGGCCCGCTCGCGCAGCCCATCGTCGGCATGGCCGCCACACCGGACGGCAAGGGCTACTGGCTCGTCGCCTCGGACGGCGGGATCTTCTCCTTTCGGTCAGGTGGTCGGGTTCGCCGGTTCCGCTCCGCCGACACTCCAGGCGATCGTGGGTGTACCTGCACTGCGCAAGGGTGAGGCCCACGACCTGCGCTCCGACCGTCGCCTGCTGCCCGGGATGTGAACAGCACCGTCCGGTGCCGCTCTCGTCGAGCGCCGGCCGGCGACGTCGGACGTCCTGGGAGCTGGCCTGCCGGGCCACCCCGTGCTGAGTCCGACCGCGGCTGAAATGGCATGACCGGACCACAGGGCCGCCTATGTTCGGGGAGGAGCCGAGGGGAGCGGTCCAGACGATGACGGACACGGCCACGCAGGGAGTGCAGGAACCGGCGGAGGCGCTGCCCCGTCGGCAGGTCCTGATCATCATCGGCGCCCTCATGCTGGGCATGTTCCTGGCCGCGCTCGACCAGACCGTCGTCTCCACCGCGCTGCCCACGATCGTGGGCGATCTCCACGGGGCATCGCACCTGAGCTGGGTCGTGACCGCGTACCTCCTGGCGTCGACGGTGTCGACGCCCCTGTGGGGGAAGCTCGGCGACCTCTACGGCCGGAAGGTCTTCTTCCAGGCGGCGATCGTGATCTTCCTGGTCGGCTCGGCACTGGCCGGGCTGAGCACGTCGATGATCGAACTGATCGCGTTCCGGGCCATCCAGGGACTCGGCGGCGGCGGCCTCATGATCGGGGCGATGACCATCGTCGGCGACGTGGTCTCCCCCCGCGACCGTGGCCGCTACATGGGCCTGTTCATGGCCATGTTCGGTGTGACCTCGATCGTCGGCCCCCTCATCGGTGGTGTCTTCGTCGACTACCTCTCGTGGCGCTGGATCTTCTACATCAACCTCCCCATCGGCGCCGTCGCCCTCATCGTGACCGCCTTCTCGCTCCCGGCCGTGTCGACGCGCGTCCAACACGTCATCGACTACCTCGGCACGGCGCTGATCGCGCTGTCCGCCACCGCCCTCGTGCTCTTCACCAGCCTGGGCGGATCGTCGTACCCGTGGGGGTCGCCCTTCATCATCGGACTGGCCGTCGCCGGTGTCGTGTTCGCCCTGCTGTTCCTACTGGCCGAGCGACGGGCCGTCGAGCCGATCATTCCGTTGCCGCTGTTCGCCAACCGGGTCTTCAGTGCCGCCAGTGCAATCGGCTTCGTGGTCGGCTTCGCCATGTTCGGTGCCCTGACCTTCCTCCCCCTGTTCTTCCAGGACGTCCGCGGGGTCAGCGCCATCCAGTCCGGGCTCCGGCTCTTCCCACTGATGGGCGGCCTCCTCGTCGCCTCGATCGGCTCGGGCCTGCTGGTCAGCCGATGGGGGCGGTACAAGGTGTTCCCCGTCGTCGGCACGGCGCTCATGACCGTCGGCCTGTACCTGATGTCGCTGATCGGCGTCCACACCGGAGCCTGGGCCGCCGCCGCGTACATGGCCGTCTTCGGCTTCGGCCTGGGACTGATCCTCCAGGTCCTGACCGTGGCCGTGCAGAACGCCGTCCCCTACAGCGAACTCGGGACCGCGACCTCGGGCGTCACGTTCTTCCGTTCCATCGGCGGATCGTTCGGGGCCGCCGTGTTCGGGGCGGTCTTCGCCAACCTGCTCCTCGGCAACGTGCTGCGGGCGCTCCACCTGCACGCGGCGCCCGCCGGCCTCAGCCTCAGTGCCGACGACCCCGGCTCGATCCACCGCCTCCCCGCCGCCGTCCAGGCCGGGGTGATCGACGGCATCGCCCACACGATCCAGACCATGTTCCTGATCGGGGTGCCCATCGCGTTCGTCGCCTTCCTGCTGAGCTGGACGCTCCCCGAGGTCCCGTTGCGCAAGGCCATCCGGGACTCGGAGCCCGGCGAGAACCTCGGACTGGCGTCGCCGCGCAACTCACTCGACGAGGTGCAGCTCATCCTGGAGCGCGCCGTCAGCCGCGAAAACCGGAGCGAGCTCTACGAGATGCTCGCCGGGCGGGCCGGCCTCGAACTCCACCCCCGGGCGTGCTGGCTCCTCTACCGGGTGGCCGACCGTCCCGACGCCACCGTCGAGGAGGTCGGGGCCGAACTGCGAGTCGACCCCGAGCGGCTGCGCGAGGGCGTCGACGAACTGGAGGCGGCGGGCATGATCGCCTGCGTGGACCGACCCGACGGCCAGCGGCTCGAGGTCACCGGGTCGGGCGAGGACGCCATCGAGCGGCTCACCGCGGCTCGACGGGACACACTCAGTGAGCTGCTGGAGGGCTGGGACACCGACGAGCACCCCGAAGTGGTCGCCATGATCCGGGAGCTGGCCCGGGTCCTGATGGCGGACGACGACCGCCTGCTGGCAGACGCCCGACCCAACTGACCGGCCACGCCGCCGGCACCGCGGTGCGCCCGGGCCGTCGATCGGCGGGCGCCGGACTCAGGAGTCGAAGCCCAGGCCCACCTTGTCGAGTGCACGCAGCCAGAGGTTGCGCTCTCCTCCACGTGCGTCGGCCCGGGCCAGTGACCACCGGGTCAGGTTGATCCCGATCGAGCGCACCGGCTCGGGCGGGAACGGGATCGGCTTGGAGCGGACGAACCGCAGGCGGGTCAGGTCCGTGTCCACCCCGGAGACGAGGTCGAGGGCCACCCGGGCGCCGAAGCGGGACGCACCGACCCCGAGGCCGGTGTAGCCGGCGGCCGAGGCCACCCGACCGTCGTGGGAACGGTCGAAGAAGGCGCAGAACCGCGAGCACGTGTCGATGGCCCCTGCCCAGGCGTGGGAGAACCGGACGTCGTCGAGCATCGGGAACGTCTCGGCGAAGAGGGTGGACAGCAGCGCGAACGTCGCCGGACGCTGCTCCAGGGCGGCGCCCATCGAATTGCCGTAGTGGTAGATGGCGTCGTAGCCGCCGAACAGGATCCGGTCGTCGGCCGTGCGCCGGTAGTAGAGGAACTGGTTGCCCATGGTGCCGATACCCTGTCGGCGCTCCCAGCCGATGGCCGCCGTCTGGTCCGGTGTCAACGGCTCGGTCATGAGCACGTAGTCGTAGACGGGAACGATGTACTTGCGCAGCCGTTTGACGGGGGAGGGAGCGGCGTTGGTGGCCAGCACCACCCGGGGGGCCGTGACCTGACCGTGGGTGGTGCGCACCACCATCGGGGCACCGGTGCCCGGCCCGCCGGCTGCCAGGCCCTCGACCCGCGTGTGCTCGTGGATGCGGACCCCGGCCCGTTCACACGCGGCCCGCAGCCCCCAGGCCAGTCGCGCCGGGTTGACCAGGGCGCAGCTGTCGGGCTCCCACAGTCCGCCCAGGTACAGGGGGGAGTGGATCTCCGACCGGAGCTCGTCCCGTCCGAGGAGAACGGGGTGGCCACCGTGCTCGAGGGCCAGGGACTCGGCCTCGCGCAGCCAGTCGACCTGGTGGGGCTCCGTCGCGACGTCCAACTCGCCCGTGCGCTCGAAGTCGCACTCGATTCCCTCGGCGGCCACCGTGGCCTCGATGGCGTCGAGATTGGCGCGGCCGAGCCGCTCGAGCGTCCCGATCTCGTCGGGGAACCGCTCGACGCCGTTGCCCAGGCCATGGGTGATGCTGGCGGCGCAGAAGCCGCCGTTGCGACCGGAAGCCGCCCAGCCGCAGCGATCGCCCTCGAGCACCACGACGTCACGTGACGGGTCGTCGGACTTGGCCAGGAGGGCCGCCCACAGCCCGGTGTAGCCGCCGCCCACGACCACGAGGTCCGCCGTGACGGACCCGACCAGTGGCAGTGCGGGCTCCGGGGCGCCGGGATCGTCCAGCCAGAACGACAGGGGACTGGCGTCGGCGAGCGCCGCAGTGCGGTCCATGCGGTCACGCTACCGGTCGTCGGTCGGAGCGTCCGGCACGGTGAATGCCCACAGTTGCATATTCATGCGTAAATGTGCATAGACTTGCACCATGTCGGATAGCCCCAGGAAGGTCGGGATCGTGGGCGCCTCGGGCTATGGCGGGGCCGAACTGCTCCGGCTGTGCGCCATGCATCCGGACCTCGAGGTCGTCGTGGCGGCAGCCGGCTCCCAGGCCGGGGTATCGGTCGCCGTACACACCCCGTCGCTGGCAGCCGCCTATCCGACGCTGACCTACGGGACGACCGACCTGGCCGCCCTCGACGGGCTCGACGTGGTCTTCCTGGCCCTGCCGCACGGCCGGTCCCAGCAGCTGGTCCCAGAGCTCGTCGACACGGTGGGCGTGGTCGTGGACCTGGCCGCCGACTTCCGACTGGCCGATCCCGGTCTGTACCCGACCTGGTACGGCGACGAGCACCTGGCCCCCGAGCTGCTCGGCTCCTTCGTCTACGGCCTGCCCGAGCTGCACCGCGACGAGCTGGTCGGGGCCACCCGGATCGCGGCACCGGGGTGCTATCCGACCGCCACCCTCCTGGCCCTCGCCCCGCTCGTCGAGGCCGGCGTGCTGTCGCTGCCCGCCGACGGTGGCCCGCCCCTGGTCGTCGACGCGGCGAGCGGCACGTCCGGGGCCGGCCGGGCACCGAAGGACAACCTCCACTTCGCCGCCGTCGACGAGGACTTCGTCGCCTACGGACTGCTCGACCACCGCCACACCGCCGAGATGGAGCAGGGGCTCGGCACCACGGTCCTGTTCACGCCGCACCTCGCCCCGATGGTGCGGGGCATCCTGGCCACCTGTTACGCCCGACCCGCCGACCCCGGCGCTCTGACCACGGAGGACGCCATGCAGCTCCTGCACGACCGGTACGACGACGAGCCCTTCGTGGTCGTCGGTGACGCCCCGCCGTCGACCAAGGCGGCCAGCGGGTCGAACACCGCCCACCTGTCCGTCCGGGTCGACCCCCGCACGGGTTGGGTGGTCGTGCTCTCGGCCATCGATAACCTCATCAAGGGGGCCGCCGGACAGGCCGTCCAGTGCGCCAACCTGGCCTTGGCGCTTCCCGAGGGCGCCGGCCTGCCGCTGGTGGGGGTGTACCCATGAGCATCACCACTCCCGCCGGGTTCGTGGCCTCCGGCCTCGCCGTTGGCATCAAGGCGTCCGGCGCCCTCGACCTCGCGCTGCTGGCCACCGAGGACGGCCGCCCGGTGCCGACGGCCGCAACCTTCACCCGCAACCTGGCCTGTGCCGCTCCCGTGCAGGTCAGCCGGGCGCACCTGGCGGCCATGGGCGGGCGTGCCGCCGCGGTGCTCGTGTCGAGTGGCAACGCCAACGCGGCGACCGGTGACCGTGGACGGGCGGACGCCGCCACCATGTGCCGCCTGACCGCCGACGGGCTGGGCGTCAGTCCCGAGGAGGTGCTGGTGTGCTCCACCGGCCTCATCGGGATCCCCCTGCCGATGGAGGTGATCGAGGCGGGCATCCCGCGGCTCGTGGCGGCGCGCGCCGGCGGCGACGCGGCCGGTTCCGACGCGGCGACGGGCATCCTGACGACCGACTCGTCCCGCAAGGAGGTGCTGGTCGAGCACCCGACGTTCACCGTCGCCGGCATGGCCAAGGGCGCCGGGATGCTCGCACCCAACATGGCGACCATGCTGGCCTTCCTCACCACGGACGCCGCGGTCGAGCCGGGCCCGCTGGCCGACGTCCTGCGGGCGGCAGTGGACGACTCGTTCAACTCGATGACCGTGGACGGCTGCACGTCGACCAACGACACGGTCGTTCTGATGGCCTCGGGTCGGGCCGGGCCGTGCGACCCGAACGTGCTCGTCGACGCCGTCACGGAGGCCTGCGCCGACCTGGCCACCCAGATGGCCGCGGACGCAGAGGGTTCGTCGCGCATCTTCCAGGTCCAGGTCATCGGGGCCCGCTCCGACGGCGAGGCACACCGGGCCGCACGCAAGGTGGCCGACTCGCTGCTGGTGAAGTGCTCCGTCAACGGGGCCGACCCCTACTGGGGCCGTGTGGCGAGTGAGCTCGGCTCGGCCGGTGTCGACTTCGACATGGACCGGCTGACGATCTCCTACGGCGGCACCACCGTGTGCCGGGGCGGGATCGAGATCCCCTACGACCACGACGCTGTGACGGCACACATGGGTGGGTCGCTGGTGTCGATCGAGTGCGGTCTCGGGCTGGCCGACGGGACGGGCGTGGTGATGGGCGTCGAGCTCGGCTACGGCTACATCGACGAGAACCGGACGACGTCGTGAGCCATGTCCGTGGAGGCGCCGGCACCGACGCCGCCGCCGACAAGGCGGCCGTCCTCGTCGAGTCGTTGCCGTACATCCGCCGATTCCTGGACAAGGTGGTGGTGGTCAAGTACGGCGGCAATGTGCTCCATGCCAAGCCCGGCCAGGCTGCCGTCGACGAGGACGAGGCACTGGCCTCGTTCGCCGAGGACATCGTTCTGATGCGCTCGGTGGGCATGCTCCCCGTGGTCGTCCACGGTGGTGGTCCTCAGATCGGCGCGCTCATGGAGCGGGTCGGCAAGGAGGTCGAGTTCCAGGACGGCTTCCGGGTGACCGACGCCGACACCATCGACCTCGTCCGGATGGTCCTGGTCGGCAAGGTCAACCGGGACATCGTCAGCAGCGTCAACGTGCACGGCGCCCTGGCCGTCGGGCTGTCCGGTGAGGACGCCAACCTCATCAGCGCCACGGCCCGCTCCGAGGCCCTCGGATTCGTGGGCGACGTGGTCGGGGTCGACCCGACGATCGTGCTGCAGCTCCTGGCCCAAGGGCTGATCCCGGTGGTGGCCACCATCGGCACCGACGCCTCGGGCCAGGCGTTCAACATCAACGCCGACACCGCGGCCGGTGCCCTGGCCGCCGCCTTGAAGGCCGAGAAGCTGGTCTTCCTCACCGACGTTGCCGGCCTGCGGGCGGACCCCGACGACGCCGGCTCGCTGCTCCACCGGGTGTCGGCGGAGCAACTCGATGACATGGTGGCCTCCCGTGCGGCCAACGGCGGGATGATCCCCAAGGTCGAGGCCTGTGCCAGGGCCGTGCGCCACGGCGTGCGGCGGGCCCACATCCTGGACGGCCGGACCCCGCACGCACTGCTCCTCGAGCTCTTTACCGACGAGGGCGTGGGGACGATGGTGGGGATCGACCTGTGACGCCGGCCGCAGCCGCAGGCGGGGTGTCGGCGACGGGCGCGACCGTCGACCGCTCCGCGCTCATGCACAACTACGCCGAGCCGGCCGTGACCTTCGTGCGCGGCGAGGGCAGCACCTTGTACGACACGGAGGGACGCCCCTACCTGGACTTTCTGTCCGGACTCGCGGTCACGTCGCTCGGCCACGCCCACCCGGTGGTGGCCGAGGCGGTGGCAACCCAGGCCCGCACCCTGAGCCACGTCTCCAATCTGTTCGGCAACGTCGTCGGCCCCGAGGTCGCCATGACCCTCGACCGGTTGATCGGAGGCGGCACCGAGCGGGCCGGTGGCCAGGTCTTCTTCGCCAATTCCGGTGCCGAGGCCAACGAGTGCGCCCTCAAGCTGGCTCGGCGGTGGGCGGGTCCCGGCCGCTTCACCGTGGTGTCGACCAACGACTCGTTCCACGGCCGGACGCTGGCGGCCCTGGCCGCCACCGGCCAGTTCGAGAAGCAGGCGGCGTTCCTCCCCATGCCCGAGGGGTTCGACCACGTCCCCTATGGCGACATCGGGGCGATGGACGCGGCGGTCGATCCCGACCATGTGGCCGCCGTGCTCGTCGAGCCGATCCTCGGCGAGGCGGGGGTGGTGATGCCGTCGTCGGACTATCTGGGTGCGCTCCGCAGCCTGTGCACCGAGCGGGGCGTCCTGCTCATGGTCGACGAGATCCAGACCGGCCTCGGTCGCACCGGCAGGTGGTTCGCCTTCCAGCACCTCGGCATCGAGCCGGACGTGGTGACGATGGCCAAGGCACTGGGCAACGGAATGCCCGTCGGCGCCTGCTGGGCCCGGGCCGAGGTGGCGGCGGCCTTCGTTCCGGGTGACCATGGCAGCACGTTCGGCGGCCAGCCGTTGGCCATGTCGGCCGCCCGGGCCACCTTGTCGGTCATGGAGGCCGAGGACGTGCCCTCCCGGGCGGCATCGGCCGGCGCCCACCTGCGGGACGGCCTCGAGCGCCTCCCCGGCGTCGACCACGTTCGGGGGGAGGGACTGCTGCTGGCCGCAGTGCTGGTCAACGACTTCGCCGGGCCGGCGTGCGCCGAGGCCCTCCAGGGTGGCCTGGTGATCAACGCGCCGCGGGCCGACGTCCTGCGGTTCGCGCCGTCGCTACTGGTTTCCGATGCCGACATCGACCGTGCGGTGACCACGCTGTCGCGGATCCTGGCACGGCTGCTCGCCGCGTTCGGGCACCGCACGGGCCCCGACGGAGGAGGCGGCGGTGACTGAGGACAGGAGAACGGACCCGGTGGGCAGCAACGCCCGCCACGTGCTGGACGTCGACGACCTCGGCCCCGATGGGCTCGAGCAGGTCCTCGCCCTGGCCGAGCTCGACCCGGCGACGGTGCCCCGGACACTGACGGATCGCGGCGTCGCCCTGGTGTTCGAGAAGCCCTCGGCGCGCACACGCAACAGCTCGGAGCTCGCCACGGTGGCCCTGGGCGGGCACCCGATCTACATCCAGGGCGCAGAGGTCGGCATCGACACCCGGGAGACCGCCGAGGACGTGGCCCGCACCCTGGCCTGCTTCCACCGGGTGCTGTGCGCCCGGGTGATGGACCACCACACACTGGAGCGCATGCGGGACGCACTCGACGGCGCAGGAGTGGCCGTGCCGGTGGTGAACCTGCTCTCCGACCGGGCCCACCCGTGCCAGGCGCTGGCCGACCTGCTCACCCTGCGCCACCACTTCGGCCCGGCGGTGGGGGAGCGGCCCGTCGCCTACATCGGCGACGCCAACAACGTCTGGCGCTCACTGGCCCTGGCCGCCTCCATGGCCGGTATCCCCACGCGGGTTGCGTCGCCCGCCGGCTACGGCCCGACGGCGGACGACGTGGCGCTGGTGCGCTCGTTCGGCGGTGACCTGCTGGTGACCGACGACCCGGCCGCGGCCGCCGACGGGGCGGCCGCCCTCTACACCGACGTGTGGACCTCGATGGGCCAGGAGGACGAGCGGGCGGCCCGCCTGGCCGCCTTCGCCGGGTTCACGGTGGATGCCGCCCTGCTGGGCCACGCCGTCCCCGACGCCGTGGTGCTCCACTGCCTGCCCGCCCACCGGGGCGAGGAGATCAGTGCCGACGTGGTCGACGGGCCCCGGAGCGTGGTGTGGCAGCAGGCGACCAACCGGATGCATGCCATGCGCGGACTCCTCGCCTGGGTGACCGGTGGGTACGACGGGCCGGGCGCACGATGACCCGGGTCACCAAGCACCAGCGCCAGCACCGGATCACGAAGTTGCTGGAGTCGAGCGCTGTGGGGAGCCAGGCCCACCTGGTGGAGCTGCTGGCCGCCGAGGGGGTGGACGCCACCCAGACCACGGTGTCCCGCGACCTCGAGGAACTGGGTGCCCTGAAAGTGCGCCTGCCCGGGGGTGAGACGGCCTACGCCCTTCCCGAGCTGCCCTCCCACCAGGTGGCCCCCGAGGACCACCTGCGTCGGGTGCTGGGGGAGTGGGTGGTCGAGGCCGACCACTCCGGCAACCTGATCGTCCTGCGCACACCGCCCGGCTCCGCCCATGTCGTAGGCTCGGCGCTCGACCGGAGCGGGTTCGCCGGGGTGATCGGGACGGTCGCCGGGGACGACACCGTCCTGGTGGTGGCCTCCGAGGCCACCGGTGGGGCGGCGGTGGCCCACCGACTGGCCGTGCTGGCCGGGCTCGAGGGTCCAGACGCGACGACGGACGGAACGACCGACATGTGCTACGACGACACAAGGGGTGTGCGATGACCGAGCGAGTGGTACTTGCCTACAGCGGGGGGCTCGACACCTCCGTGGCCGTACGGTGGCTGATGGAGAACCACGGCGTCGAGGTCATCGCCGTGGCCGTCGACGTGGGCCAGGCAGCCGAGTCGGGCGGCGAGGACTGGGACGCCGTCCGGAACCGTGCGCTGGCCGCCGGGGCCATCGAGGCCACGGTCATCGACGCCCGGACCGAGATGGCCGAGGACTTCTGCGTGCCCGCCCTCCTGGCCAATGCCAAATACGAGGGCAAGTACCCGCTGGTGTCGGCCCTGTCGCGCCCCGTGATCGTCAAGCACCTGGTCGCCGAGGCCCGGACGCACGGCGCCTCCCTGGTGGCCCACGGCTGCACCGGCAAGGGCAACGACCAGGTCCGTTTCGAGGTGGGCACCCGCGCGCTGGCGCCCGACCTGAAGGTTCTCGCCCCCGCCCGCGTCTGGGGTCTTACCCGGGAGGACTGCATCGAGTACGCCGCCAAGTGGGACATCCCGCTGACGGTCACCAAGGAGAAGCTGTACTCGATCG
>PLRX01000149.1:0-31040 GCA_003164095.1 Acidimicrobiaceae bacterium
ACGCTCAACGCTCAACGCTCAACGATCCGCTGACCCACCGCACCGAGGTCCACATGCCCACTGCACACGTCAACGGCGTCGACCTGGCCTACGAACTCCGGGGCCGCGGCCCGCGCCTGCTCCTGCTCCTCGGCTCCGGCATGACCCTCGAGGGGTCGGGACCCGTCCTCACCTTTCTCGGACGGGGATCCACCCTGCTGTCCTTCGACCCCCGCGGGCTCGGGGCCAGCACGCCGTCACCTGAGCCCTACGACATGGCGACCTGTGGCGCCGACGCGCTGGGCCTGATGAATGCCGTGGGGTGGGACACGGCCCGGGTCGTCGGCCTCAGCTTCGGGGGCATGGTGGCCCAGGAGCTGGCCGTCACCGCGCCGCACCGCGTGGAGCGACTGGCCCTGCTGTGCACCTCGGCCGGCGGAGCAGGTGGCTCCTCCTACCCACTGCACGAGCTCGAGGACCTCGACCCGAGGAACGGGCGGCGGTCCGCCGGGACCTGCTCGACGACCGCTTCGACGAGGCGTGGCTGGCCGACCACCCGGGGGACCGGTCCTTCGTCGAGATGATGGACCGCAGGGACACCGACGACGACCCGGTGGTGGTGGCCGGGCGGCGGGCCCAGCTGGCGGCCCGGCGGGGCCATGACGTCTGGGACCGGTTGGCAGCGGTGGCCTGCCCGACGCTGGTGGCGTGCGGTCGCTTCGACCCGATCGCCCCGATGGTCAACAGCGAGGCCATCGCCTCGCGCATCGAGGAAGCCGAGCTCCGGGCCTACGTCGGCGGCCACGCCTTCCTGGTCCAGGACCGGGCCGCCCTGCCCGACATCCTCGCCTTCCTGACCTCCGAGGGCACGTGACGGCCGCCGATGCGACCACCTCCGGCGCGGTGCCCGTGTCGGGTAACTGTGACGGTCGCTTCACCCAGGTGCGCGAGGCCTTCGCCGCCAACTTCGCCGAACGGGGTGAGGTCGGCGCCGCGGTGGGCGTCTTCGTCGACGGCGAACTGGTCGTGGATCTGGTGGGCGGCTGGGCGGACGAGGGACGGACCCGGCCGTGGCGCCACGACACCCTGGTCGACGTGTACTCGGTCGGCAAGGCCTTCGTGGCGCTGCTCCTCCTGCAACTGGTCGACGAGGGGCTGGTCGGCCTCGACGATCCGGTCGCCTCGGTCTGGCCGGAGTTTGCCGTCGCGGGCAAGGACCGGGCCACGGTCCGGGACGCCCTCTGCCACCGGGCGGGCGTGCCGGCCATCCGCGAACGGCTGACGGACGACGACCTGTGGGACTGGGCGACCATGGCTGCTGCACTGGCCGCCACCGAGCCCTGGTGGGAACCGGGGACCCGGCACGCCTACCACACCAACACCTACGGTCACCTGGTGGGCGAGCCCGTGCGGCGGCTCACGGGCGACCTGCCCGGCCGCCGCCTGCGGCGGGTGGCCGAGGAGCTCGGGGCCGACGTGTGGTGCGGCCTGCCCGCAGCCGAGCAGGCCCGCTGTGCCGAGGTCGTGTGGGCACTCGGCGGCCCTCCCCCGACGGTCGAGTTCGACGCGCACTCCGGCGACGAACTCATGGTCCTGCTCAGCTACTTCAACCCGCCCGGCTACTCGTCCTTGGGCGTGGTCAACACCCCCGCGTGGCGGTCCGCCCAGGTGCCCTCCACCAACACCCACGCCACGGCGACCGGCGTGGCCCGCATCTACCGCGCCCTGCTGGAGCCGGGGCGGCTGCTGTCGCCCGGACTGCTGGCCGAGGCCACCTCGCCCCAGTCGACGGGCTGGTGCCCGGTGCTCGGCGAGGAGGTCGCCTTCGGGCTCGGGTTCAAGCCCACGTCGACCCGCCGGCCGTTCGGTCCCCACCCCTCGGCCTTCGGCCACTTCGGGACGGGCGGTGCCGTCGGGTTCGCCGACCCGGGCAACGGGGTCGCCTTCGGCTACGTCATGAACCACGTGATCCCCCGGTGGCAGAGCAGTCGCAACCGGGCGCTCATCGACGCCCTGTACCGCTGCCTCTGACGGGGTCCGCAACCTCTCGACCCACCATGCCGGCAGGACGGCATCCGGTCGGCTACCGCTCGGCAGCCACCTCGGCGGCGACCTCGGCACTGCGGGACCGCAGGATCAGGACCCCGGCACTGGTGCCCACGATCAGACCGAGTGACAGCGACCCGGCCACCCGGGAGAACGTCGCCATGTCGTGGAAGCTCTCGATGGGGTGGCCACCGGCCAGCGTGGTGAGCCCCCGGAGGGCCATCGACCCGACGGTCAGGACGAAGACCCCACCCAGGATGATGATCAGGTTGGGGGGCGCCGCGGGCTGTGCCCCAGCAGCACGCCGAGCAGGGTGAGCACGGTGGCGGCGGCGAACGTTCCTGCGGCGTCACCGAAGGCCCGGACCACGAGGAGCTGGACACCCCAGGCCACGTAGACGCCGAACAGGAGCCATCCGATGTCCCGACGCCGGGCACAGAACGTCAGCGCCATCCCGATCGTGAAGGGGATCCACGCCAGGGCGGTCACGATCCACGGGATGTTGTTGACGGTCGTCGACGAGATGAGCGCCGCCGTGCCCACCCCGGTGACGGCCGCGCCGATGATCACGCCTGCCGCCAGCTGCAGCAGGATGAAGACCGACTGCACGAGCCGGATCGTCCCGACGGTGAACTGCCCCACCGAGATCTCGGCGGCCGCCGCACACAGGAAGTCGCCGGGGATCATGACGAAGAGCGCGGGGACCATCACCAGGACCGGACCTCCGTGCGCATGGGCCTGGTGCAGCAGGCCGAACCCCACCACCGCCACCGCTGTCGCGGCCACCAGGGGGAGGATCGTGCGCAGGATCTCCAGGCGCTCACCGACCAGGTACACGACAGCCATGACGGCGCCGAGGATCACGGAGCCACCGACCTGGCGCCAGTTGGCCTGCATGCTCGGGGCGAACCCGGCCGCGAAGAGGACGACCCCGGCGAACCTCGCCCAGACCGGATAGGGGGACGGGTTCGACTCCAGTCGTTCGAGCGCCGCACTGGCGTCGGCCGCGGTCAGGGCCCCGGTGGAGATCCGGGTGGTGAGCTCCTTGAAGTCCGCCGCCTGGTCGAGCCGCTCGAGGGATGGCTGGGCGTGGACGATGCCCGAACGCTGGCGACCGTCGGCGTGGGTGACGACGTAGCTCATCCCCTCCATGTTGATGAGCGCCTCGACCTGCGATCCGTAGGCGCGTCCGATCTCCCGGAGGGTCATGTCGAGGTCGAAGGTGCCCTCGGAGCTGTTGCGCAGGAGGAAGACCCCGGCCTGGCGGATGAGCCGGTCGACGTCGTCCTGGCCCAGTTCGCCCACGTGGTCGCGCATCGCGGCACCCTAGCGACGGCACACCGGCCAGTGGCGGCTCTCCGGTCGGCTACCCGCGGCACACCCGTCTGGCAGTGTGGCGGCGTGCACGGGGCGACGACATGAGGATCATCCACACCAGCGACTGGCACCTGGGCCGCCGGTTCGAGCGTGAGCCGCTCGAGGAGGACCAACGGGCCTTCCTGGACTGGCTGGCCGACCAGGTGGCGGAACGACAGGTCGACCTCGTGCTGGTGGCCGGCGACATCTACGACCGGTCCCAGCCCGCCGAGGACGCCGTGGCCCTGCTCGACCTGGGACTCGACCGGTTGCGGGCCGCCGGCGCCGAAGTGGTGCTGCTCCCGGGCAATCACGACAGCGCACGCCGGCTCGGCTTCGGCGCCGGCCGCCAGTCGCTCGGCGGCGTGCACGTCTTCGCCGACGAGCGCACACCGCCCACGCCGAAGGTACTGGAATTCGGAGGCGAACGGGTCGCCCTGGTGGCCGTCCCGTTCCTGGACCCCCACGTGGCCCCCACCCCCCGGCCCGCCGAGGACGGGACCCCGCGTCCGGCCACCCACCAGTCGGTCCTTGCCGATGCCCTCGAGGCGGGCCGCCAGGGACTCGCCGGGCTCGACGCGATGCCGTCGATCGCCGTGGCTCACGCCTACGTGTCGGGGGCGGGGCTGTCGGACTCGGAGCGCACGCTGGCGATCGGCGGTGCCGACCAGGTCGACCCGGCCGTGTTCGCCGGGTTCGACTACGTGGCGCTCGGCCACCTGCACCGTCCCCAGCGAATCGGCGGGTCCGAGGCCATCGCCTACTCGGGGTCGCCGCTCCCCTACTCCTTCAGCGAGGACCACCAGAAGTCGGTCCGCCTCCTCGAGGTGACCGACGGGGGGCTCACCGACGTCACCTCGGTGCCCGTCCCGGTGGGGCGCAAGGTCGTGACCCTGACAGGCACCCTCGAGGGCCTGCTGACCGATCCCGCTCACGAACTCGTCACCGACCGCTGGGTGGCGGCCCGGCTGACCGATGACACGGTGCAGACCCAACCCATGGAGCGGCTGCGGGCCCGCTTCCCCCATGCCGTGAGCCTCCGCTACGACGACCCTCGCACCGGCGCCATCGTCGATTTCGGATCGGATGGCTCCCCGATCGAGGAGCGGACCGACGAGTCGGTCGTGCTCGAGTTCCTGGAGGAGGTCCGCGACCGCACGCCGTCGGACTCCGAACGCTTGCTCGTGCTTGACGCCCTCGTCGAGGCCCACCGGGGAGCGCGGCCATGAGGCCGCTCGCCCTCCGGCTCCAGGCATTCGGCTCCTACGCCGGCGAGCTGGAGATCGACTTCGCCCGGCTGGGACGGCACGGCGTCTTCTCGATCACCGGGCCGACAGGTGCCGGCAAGTCGACCATCTTCGACGCCATCGTCTACGCGCTCTACGACGACCTGCCCGGCTTCCGGGTCAACAGCCACATCCGCAGTCAGTACGCCGACCCGGGCACCCGCACCGAGGTGACCTTCGAATTCGAGGCCGAAGGTCGCCACTGGGTGCTCACCCGCACCCCCGCCCAGTCCCGGCCGAAGGCCCGGGGCTCCTCGGGCGCGGTCGAGGACCCCTCGAAGGTCGTCCTGACCGAGGCCGGCGTCGAGGGAGCCGCCGTCACCAGGAAGCGCGGGGTGACCGAGCGGATCGGTGAGCTGGTCGGTCTCGACAAGGCCCAGTTCGAACAGGTCGTCCTCATCCCCCAGGGCAAGTTCGAGGAGGTGCTGAAGGCCAAGACCCAGGAGCGGGCCGACCTGCTGGCCAAGCTGTTCCCGGTCGACGTCTACGTGCGGACCACCGAGGCACTCCGCCAACTGGCGGCCGCACGGCGTGACGCGTACGAGGAGCTCACCCGGGGCCGCCGGGCCGCCGAGGACCGGATCCGCTCCGAGGTGGCTGCGTTCCTGGTCGAGGCCCGACCCGGGGCGTCGTGGGACGCCGATGATCCCGGGTACGCAACGGACGACGCCGCCGCGGAGGCAGTCCACGAGGTCGATCTGGCCCGCCTGCCCGAACTGCGCGACCGCCTGCTCGCCGAGCTCGCCTCCGTCACCGGCGAGCGCGACGCCGCCGCGTCCGAGCGTGAGACGACACGCTCCCGACGTGCAGCGGCCGAGGCGGCGGTGCAGCGCTGGGAGCAGTGGCGCAAGGACGTCGCCGACGCCCACGGGCACCCGGACGAGGAGGCAGCCGACGCCGAGGTCCTCCTCGAGATCGATCGGGCCGGAACGGTCGCCACGCTGTCCACCTCCCTGGCTGCATGGCGTGCGGCCACCGATCGACTGGCCGGGCTGGACACCGAGCGTGAGCAGTTGCTGGCCGACGTGGACGCCGCCTGGATCGACGGTCTCGACCGGTCCGTACTCGAGTCGGCCACGGCCGCCCACCTGGCGGCGGCCACGGTCGCCTCCGAAGCGGCCGCCCTGGAGGCGGCCGACCATCGGTTCGCCGAGCTGGAGCGACAGGATGCCGGGCTCATCGCCGATGAGCGGACCTTGGCCGACCGGTCACTGGCACTGTCCGACATGATCGCGGAGTTGGACGGCATCACCGCCCGGGTTGCGGACGCCGAAGCGGCACAGGAGTCCGGCGCGGCCGAAACAGCTCTGCGCCCGGCGGCCCAGGCCCGGGTCGACCAACTCGAGCGCGACGCCGCTGCCGTCCGGACCCGGACCTTCGCGGAAGAGCGGCTGGCCGGGCTGGCCGGCGAGCTCGACGGGGTCCGCCGCCGACTGGTCGGTGCCGAGGAGCAGTACATCTCGGTGCGGGCCGCCTGGCGGTCGGGCCTGGCGGGCCGGCTCGCCAGGCACCTGGAGGACGGTCACCCGTGCCCGACCTGCGGTTCGACCGAACACCCGGAGCCCGCGGTCCCGGCCGCGGGCGCGCCGTCGGACGACGATCTCGAAGCTGCCGAAGAGGCCGTCCGGACGTGCGCCGACGAGCAGCGCGCCCTGGAGCTGCAGGAGGCCGAGGCACGGGCCGGGCTCGAGGCGCTCCCGGCGGTCACCGACGGGACCGATGTCGACGAACGGCTGGCCGCGGCCCGATCCGACCTCGGATCGATCGACGCGGTGGCAGCCGAGTGTGCCGAACGTGCCGACGCCGTCCACCAGCTCCGCGCACGGGCGACCGCTCGTGCCGCCGCAATCGAGACGGAGCGGTCCGCCCTGGACGGTTCGACCGGCGCCCTGACCGAACGACGCGCCCGATGGGAGGTGGACCGTGGCACCTTCGTCGCCGAGCACGGCAGCCTGGCCTCGACCGCGGCCGCAGCGTCAGCACGACGGGAACTCGCCGGAGCCATCGCCGACCTGGCCGGCAACCTCGAGGCGACCGCTACCGCCACCTCCGCCCGGGTGGAGCACCTGGCGGCCATGGCCCCCACGCTGGCCGCGTTCGGCGTCGACGACCCCGCCGGGCTCGCCCGGTGGTCGATGCCCGGGGACGAGGTCCGTTCCGTCCGGGCCGGCATCGACGAACGGTCGGAGCGCCGTCGCGAGATCGCCACCCGCATCGTCGCCTACGTGGCGGACGGCGGCCCGGACGAGGCACCACCGGTGTCCCCCTCGCTCCAGGCGGAGCGGGAGGCAGCCGAGGCCCACGACCGCCTGGTCGGACGGGTGGCGTCGATGACCGGGCGCCTGGCTGCGGTCGAGGCCGCGGTCGCCGAGCTGGCCGACGGCGCAGCAGCCGTCGCCGACGCCCTGCATGCCAAGGAGGAGGCGGACACGCTGGCCGGATTGTGCGCAGGACTCGGCACCGGGCCCGACGCCACCCGCCTCTCCCTCAAGAACTGGGTGCTGGCCTACTACCTCCGTCAGGTGCTGGCCCACGCCAACCGGCGCCTCGACACCATGACGAACGGTCGCTACGCCCTCGCACTGAGCGAAGAGCACGCCGACGGCCGGCGGCCCTGGGGCCTCGACATCTCGGTGCGGGACGCCGAGACGGGTCAGTCCCGACCGGCCACCACCCTGTCGGGGGGCGAGACGTTCATGGCCGCCCTGGCCCTGGCCCTCGGACTGGCCGACGTGGTGTCGTCGGGGTCGAATTACTCGATCGGCGCCCTCTTCGTCGACGAGGGCTTCGGCTCGCTCGACGGCGACTCGCTCGACACCGTGATCGAGGTCCTCCGGTCGCTCCAGGACGGAGGGCGCATGGTCGGGGTCATCAGCCACGTCCAGGAACTGAAGGACGCGCTGCCCAACGGCATCACCATCGCCTCCACGAACCAGGGGTCGGTGGCCACCATCCACTACCCCGACGCATGACGCCGGCACGAGGCCGTCGTCGACCGACCGCCGCCGGCACAGCCCTCCTGGCCGCCCTGACGGTGCTGACCGCCGCCTGCGGGTCGACCGGGCCACCGGCGTCGAGCCGTCCGGCGGCACCCACCCGTCCGGTCGCCACCACTGCGCCCATCACCACTGCGCCCACCACGACCGGACCCACGGCGACGGCACCGGCCACCACGGCTCCCCCGACGTCGATCACCGCCCAACCTGCGGCCACGGGCCTCCAGGTGGGGCCGGGCACCCAGGCCGAGTACACGGTCGAGCCCCAACCGGCCCCCGGTTCCTGTCACTACCGCTGGGAGGGGAGCGATCCGCTCCCCGACCCCGCCTGCACTCCCGGCGCGGTCAACCCCCAGGTGACGCAGGCGGACATCGGCACGACCATCTGCAGCTCGGGCTGGACGGCCACGGTGCGACCGCCCGAGAGCGTGACGTCACCCGAGAAGGAGGCGTCGGCCGCCGCCTACGGCTACACGGGTCCGTTCTCGACAGCCGAGTACGACCACCTCGTACCCCTCGAGCTGGGGGGTGACCCGAACGACCCGGCCAACCTGTGGGTCGAGCCCAACGACCGCCCGGGCGCCACCTCGACGTACAACGGGAAGGACGACCTCGAGGACAGGCTGCGCGAGCTGGTCTGCTCCGGAAGTCTGGACCTGGTCACCGCCCAGCAGGCGATCGCCGCCGACTGGGTGGCGGCGGCCGCCCGGTACGGCTGACACCCGGTCCGGTCGCCTCGATACAACCAGGCGGCGGGCGCCGATCCAGATCGGCAACGAGGCGGAGGTGGTCGAGGCGGCGATCGCCCTGCCGGACGAGTTCGAAGTCGCACAGATCACCAGCCGGATGATCGCCGAACGGTCCGGTACCGCCACGAACTACACCTCGCGCTCCCTCGACGGGCGTGACGCGCTCCTGGCGACCACGGCCGAGGAGCTGGGTCGGCGGACCGCCTGCGAGACGGAAGACCTCGACGAGCGACCGGAGTCGGACGAGCCCCTGGCGCTGCTGGAGGCGGTGGTCTCCATCTCCGAGGTGAGACTGTGGTTCCAACTCTTCCGCTACCTCTCCGCCAGGAGCCCGACCGAGGTGCGCGAGTCGGACTCGAAACCACCACTGGTGGCCGCCTGCGAGGACGGTGAGAAGGTCCTGGCCAAGCTGGACCGCATCGTCGAGATGCTGCGCGACAACCAGATCTCGCTCGGCGGCTGGGTGGGATGGCCGGCCGGGGCATCGACCCCGGGCGGCCGGGCCGTCACGACGCCCGGAGCAGCACCGTCTGGGCGTCCGACCAGGTCCGGTCGCACGACCGGCACCTCCAGCTGGTCGCCGAGCCCGACACCAGCCGGGGATAGACCACCAGTTTGGGCACGTCCTGCGCCGCGCAGTACGGGCACGTCCTGAACGCCTCTGACTCACTCACGATCGACACCTCCGACAGGATCCGTTACCTGGTGGATCGGCACATGGCTCCCACACTTGAGCGGTTCCGCGAGCATGGCCGCCGGGCCCCCCCCAGGGGGATCTATCCTGCTCTCGGGGCCGGAGTGGCACCGAGGGAGGTCGATTTCATGGCGAATCACCGGACTGACCGGTCGAGGTGGCCACGGTATGCCGCGGTCGGCGTCCTCCTGGTGGCCATGTCCACGATCGGCGCAGCCCAGCGGGCTTCCGGCGCCGTTCCGCTCGGAACGCCGGCCTTTTACACGTGGCAGGCCCCCTACGGCAACTCGAGCCCATCCCAGCGCGTGGTCGCCCTCACCTTCGACGACGGGCCGAGCATCTACACCCCGGGCGTCCTGTCCGTCCTGCAGCAGTACCACGTACCGGGTACCTTCTTCGAGATCGGCGAGGAGGTCGCCGCTCACCCGGACCTCACCAAGATGCTGGCCTCGGCCGGTGAATCGGTTCAGGACCACACCTGGAACCACCCGGACCTCACCACGATCCCGATCTCGCAGTATCCGTACCAGATCGACCAGACCCAGAACCTGATCGCCTCGCTCACGGGCACGGCGCCGCTCTGTGTCCGGCCGCCCTATGACTCGTTCAACGCGACCGTGCTCAACCAGCTGGCCATCCGCGGGCTCACCACCATGAGCTACTCGGTCGACCCGAAGGACTGGACGCTGCCGGGGGTCCAGGCCATCGTGAACAACGTGGTGGGTGCGGCCTTTCCGGGGGCGGTCATCGACATGCACGACGGCGGAGGCGACCGCAGCGAGACGGTGGCCGCCCTGCCCCAGATCATCACCGACCTCGAGGCCCGCGGGTACGGCTTCGTGTCCCTGTGCGCCCCACCGGCGGCACCTCCCCCGCCACCGCCCCAGACCAGCGCGGTCTACAGCTTCGGGGTGGCCCCGACCCCGGGCCCCGGGATCACCTCCCAGGTGGCCTTCACCGGGGTGGCGTACGACCCCTCCTCCGGCGGCTACTGGCTCACCGCCGAGGACGGTGGGGTGTTCGCCTTCGCCGGAGCAGGGTTCCACGGATCGCTCCCGGGCCTCGGCATCAAACCTGCAGGGCCGGTCATGGCGCTGGCGGCCACCAGGGACGGCCAGGGCTACTGGCAGGCTGCGTCCGACGGTGGGGTGTTCGCCTTCGGTGACGCCGGGTTCTACGGCTCGATGGGGAGCAAGCCGCTCAACGCCCCGGTGGTCGGGATCGCGGCGACGCCAGACGGCAAGGGCTACTGGGAGGTCGCCTCGGACGGCGGCGTCTTCACCTTCGGCAGCGCCGGGTTCTACGGCTCGATGGGGGGCAGGGCGTTGAACGCGCCGGTGGTCGGGATCGCGGCGACGCCAGACGGCAAGGGCTACTGGGAGGTCGCCTCGGACGGCGGGGTGTTCGCCTTCGGCGACGCCGTCTTCTACGGGTCGATGGGCGGGACCGCGCTCAACGCCCCGGTGACCGGGATCTCCACCGACCCAGCGACGGGCGGCTACCGGATGGTGGCGGCCGACGGCGGGGTGTTCGCGTTCAACGCGCCGTTTCTCGGCTCACGTGGTGGCGCCGGCGGACCCGACCGCTTCTTCGGCATCGCCACCTCGGCCGGCGGGGCAGGCTACGTGCTGGCCGCCCAGCACGACGCCTCCTAGCGGGTCAACCCCCTGCGGGGTTCGCCGCGCACCATCCGGCGAGGGCGACGGCCTCACGGCCGAGCTGGGTGGTGAAGCCGCCGAAGATGGCCCGCTCGGCCGCCTTGGAGACCAGGGGCACCCGCACCTCCAGCCGTCCGGCCACTGTCTCGAGCGTGCCGCCGTCCGACTCGTCGAGCGTCAGGGTGCCGTGGCAGCGCAGCATGCCCTCGTAGTGGTCGGGGACGACCACGAGGGTCCCCCGGTGGGCGGTGATGTCGTAGGTCGTCTCGAGCACCCAGGTCAGCTTGTCGACGTCGACCACCATGGCCGCCGGCCCGGTGATCGACCCGGCGAACGCATAGCGGACCCGGACCCGGAGCGTGCCGTCCACGGTCGCGTCCGACAGCAGCTCGGGCGCCCGGACCGACGTCGAGGCGTCCCCGAGGCCTGCGTAGTACTCGGGGTCGGCCAGGGCGCGGACCACGTCGTCACGTGCGGCGTCGATCGTCTCGGTCACGGTGAATTCCATGGTCGCTCCCCCGGTGCAGCCCCGTCCGGGGCGCAGCGGCCAGCGTACGGCGACTGCGCGGCCACCGACGGGGACGGTGGACCGGGACCGGGCGTCAGCCGCAGGCGGCGCTGTAGGCCGGCGTGCCCGGCTGGAGCGCCTGACCCGAGTCGGGCGACACTTCCAGACAGGACTCGTCGACCGCCTGCAAGGCGTTGGCCGGGATCTGCTTGAGCTGGTCCACCTGGGTGGCGGTCCAGCGGCTGTCGGCCGTGCCCTGGAAGTACCAGTTGGAGCCGTTGTCGGCCAGGATCAGGCCATAGGTCTTCATGGTGGTGATCACCGTCTGGCAGACCGCCGCGCACGAGGCCGGCGGCAGGGTGAACGAGGCGTCCAGCCGGAAGCGGGCACCCATCGGCGGGCACGATGCGTTCGCCTGCCCCGCTTCGTGGCGCGCCGGCCAGACGTAGGCCTGCTGCGTGCAGGCCACGGTGAACCGGATGGCATGGTTCATGGCGCTGGCGTCGACCTCGTCGTAGTTGACCAGCCCGGGCAGGATCGGCAGGCCTGCGGCGTCGGCCGAGGTCCAACCGGCGGGCCGGAGGGCGTCGGAGGTGAGGCTCCAGATCGCGCCCGAACCGGCCTTCGACTTGCCCTTCGGATGGGAGTGGGTGTTCCAGGTCTCGTACGGGGTGCATGTCGCCGGGTCGACCATGAGGGCGTGGCGGTCCGAGCCGCGCTCGATTGGCGTGGATGCCGTCAGCGGGTAGGGCCCGGGGTCGCTTTCCGACGCGTAGGTGAACGTGACCGGCACGAGGGGGGTGCCCGTCGGCACGATCTGCCAGGGGATGCCGTACGGCTTGGTCGGCCTGCCCGACGGTCCGTAGTCAGGGTGGAGGTAGGCGGTCGACGCCGACATGGAGGTGAGCCACGTGGCACTCTGCACGTCGACCGGCAGTCCGGTCACCGGGGTGTTCCACACGTCGTCGGCCGGAAACGCGGGACACGTCGTGCCGGGCAGCACCGTGCCGGTGGCGGCCGAGGCGGACCCGACCGGGAGGAGCGATGCGGCAGCGGACACGGCCACCGCGACCAGCCCACCGAGGAACCGACTCGCGTGTCTCATGGCGTGGTCAGGTGGCCCAGTGACCATCGCAACGGACAGTGTGGCCGCAATCGCCCCGGTCCTGGCACGACGACCCACCGATCTCCCCCCTCGCGTCGGCGTCGGAACTCCTGCGTCACTCTAGATCCCGGTGTCCCACGTGGACAGGTCCGCCCGCACCAGCCGTGGCGGCGCTCGACCCTCCCTCCTAGGGTTGCGCCATGACCGCCGAGCTGCGCCCGTTCCGCATCCGGGTGCCCGAGCACGCCCTGGACGACCTGCGCGACCGCTTGCGGCGCACCAGGTGGCCGGAGCCCGAGACAGTCGACGACTGGAGCCAGGGCATCCCGCTCGCCTACATGCGCGAGCTGTGCGCCTACTGGGCCGACACCTATGACTGGCGCGCCACCGAGTCCCGGCTCAACGCCCACCCGCAGTTCCTGACCGAGATCGACGACCTGGACATCCATGTCCTCCACGCCCGGTCCCCCTATCCCGATGCCCTGCCGCTGGTGCTCACCCACGGATGGCCCGGTTCGATCGTCGAGTTCCAGAACGTGCTCGGCCCCCTCACCGATCCCGTCGCCTACGGCGGTGAGGCCTCCGACGCGTTCCATGTGGTCTGCCCCTCGCTCCCGGGGTACGGGTTCAGCGGCAAGCCCACCGCTTCCGGCTGGGGCGTCGAGCGCATCGCCCGCGCCTGGGCGGACCTCATGGGCCGGCTCGGCTACGAGCGCTACGGGGCCCAGGGCGGCGACTGGGGCTCGTCCGTGACCACCCGGATCGGCCAGCTCGACGCCGGGCACGTGGTCGGCATCCACCTCAACATGCCCGTGGTGGCGCCGACGTCGCTGTACCTGGAGGACATGAGCGACACCGAGCAGGCCGCCGTAGTGGACATGGCCGAGTACCAGCAGTCGGAGTCGGGCTACGCCAAGCAGCAGGCGACCCGTCCCCAGACGCTCGGATACGGCCTGGTGGACTCGCCGGCCGGACAGTGTGCCTGGATCATGGAGAAGTTCAGGGCCTGGACCGACTGCGACGGACACCCCGAGCACGCCCTGAGCCGGGACGAGCTGTTGGACAACGTGATGCTGTACTGGTTGAACGGCGCCGGGGCATCGTCGGCCCGTCTCTACTGGGAGAGCTTCGAGAAGAGTGCGGGCAGACCGGGTGAGACCGTCGACGTCCCCACCGGGTGCTCGATCTTCCCGAAGGAGCTCGTGAGGATCTCCCGTCGGTGGGCCGAGACCCGGTTCACCGACATCCGCTGGTGGAACGAGCTCGACGAAGGCGGCCACTTCGCCGCCTTCGAGCAACCCGAATTGTTCGTGGACGAGCTGCGCTCGTTCTTCCGCCTGGTGCGCTGAGGCTCAGCCGGCCGAACCCCGCACGAGGCGACCCGGACGGACCCCCGTGTCGGCATCGTCGCGACGTGTCACTTCGCCTGACACCAGGGTGGCGAGGTAACCCTCGGCGGGCTGCAGGATCCTGCTGACGCCCGTCGGCAGGTCGTGGCGCAGCACAGGCGGCAGGATCCGCAGGTTGTCGAAGTCGATCACGTTGAGGTCGGCCCGCTTGCCCTCGGTCACCGTCCCGCGGTCGTCGAAGCCGTACAGTTCCGCATTGGCCCCACTCAGCTTGTGGACCAGCAGTTCGACGGGCAGCCGCTCCCCCACCGTACGGTCACGGGCCCAGTGCGTGAGGTGGAACGTCGACGCCGAGCAGTCGGAGATCAGGTTCACATGGGCCCCGGCATCGCTCAGGCCCGTCACCGTGTTGGGGTCGAGCAGCATCTCGCGGCAGACGTCGAGGGTCCCGTTGACGAAGTTCGAGCCCAGCAGGGCATAGAAGGCAGTGCCCTCGTCCTCAAGCAACAGGTCGTACATGTACTCGACGGGGTCGATCCCCCGGGCCGTCGCCGTCGCCCACACCGAGTCGTCGAAGCTCGGCTCGTAGTCGACAGGGTCCCGGAGCGGGAAGGTGACGGGTAACGCCGGCAGGAACAGCTCCACCACCAGCTGACTGAAGTCCTCGGCGTCACCGGCCGAGGTCTCCTCGGCGAGGATGGCCCGCTTCACCTCGGGACGCCGCATCTCGGCCACTCGCTCGGCCAGCGGCAGGCTGGCGAGCGCGCGGTAGCTGGGCCGTCCCATGAACAGGTGGTAGGTGTCGAGGCTGGTCATGATCGTGACCGACCGGGGGATGATCTGGGGCCGCAGGACGGCGCCGTCCCGGTTGGCCTCGGCGGCGGCATCGAGCACGAGCCGCCAGTGGTCGGGGTCCTCGAACAGCTGCGCAACGGTGAAGGTCACCGGTCGTCCGCTGGCCCGGGCTGCGGCCACCAGCAGCGGCATCTCGTCGAGGGGCTTGGCGCGCTCGCCCCCCAGTCGGTCGAGGGTGCCGATGGTGCCGGCCACGATGGCCTCGAACACGCCGTGGCCCGACGACCCGAGTGCCCGGGCGAAGGCGAGGACCTCGTCCTCGGGCGCGTAGGTGCCGGGTACGGGGCGACCGGACCGCGCCTTGTGGCCGATGGTGCGCGAGGTGGTGAAGCCGACGGCCCCTGCGGCCATCGCCTCGCCGACGATGGCAGCCATGGCGGCGATGTCCTCGGCGGTGGCGTCCTCGTTGGCCGCGCCCCGCCCACCCATCACGTAGAAGCGGACGGCGCCATGGGCGATCTGAGCCGCGATGTCGATGGCGTAGCGACCGCCGTCGAGCAGGTCGAGGTACTCGCCGAACGTCTCCCACTTGCCCCACGGCATGCCGACGCTGAGCGCCGACCCGGGAATGTCCTCGACCCCTTCCATCAGGTCGATCAGGGCGTCGTGATCGGTGGGGCGGACCGGGGCGAACCCGACGCCGCAGTTCCCCATGACCAGGGTGGTCACGCCGTTGGAGGCGGAGGGCTCCAACACGTCGTCCCAGGTGACCTGTCCGTCGTAGTGGGTGTGGACGTCGACCCACCCGGGGGTGACCAGCGCGCCGTCGGCATCGATCGTGTCGCGTGCCGACCCGGTCACAGTGCCGACCTCGACGATCCTGCCGTCCCGCACACCGACGTCGGCGGTTCGCGGCGCCCCTCCCGTACCGTCGACGACCGTGCCGCCCTTGATGACCACGTCCAGCATCGCGTGCTCCTTCGATCTCCCCCCCCGGGGTCCGGACGACCGTCCGTAGGGTCAACGGTAGACCCGGACGCAGTCGGGCGCACTGCCCCGGGCCATGGTCGGCCCCACGGACGTAGGGTGGCCCGTGACCCCGGACCGCCCCGCCCCGGTGACCGACCCGAACCGGCGCCTGCTCGGCCTGGCCCGGGCCTGCCACTTCCAACCGACGGTCGCCGTGGTAGCGGTCACCACGGCGCTGGCCGTCCTGGCCGGCCGCACCGCCGCCGGCTGCGTGGCCGTGGCCGTGGCGGTACTCGCCGGTCAGCTGTCGACCGGTTGGAGCAATGACTGGTTCGACGCCGGCCGGGACACCGTTGTCGGTCGGACCGACAAGCCCATCGTGGCCGGGATGGTCGACGTGGCCACCGTGCGTGCCGCGGCACTGGTCGCCCTCGTCGCGTGCGTGCCCCTGTCCCTGCTGTCCGGATGGCGCGCCGCCGTGGTGCACCTGGTGGCCGTCGGCTCGGCCTGGGCCTACAACGCAGGCCTCAAGGCGACCGTGCTCAGCCCGCTGCCCTACGCGGTGTCATTCGGCCTGCTGCCGGCCTTCGTCACGCTCGGCCTGCCGGCGCATCCGTGGCCCCGCCCGGCGCTGATGGCGGCCACCGCCCTGCTGGGCGTCGGCGCCCACTTCGTGAACACCTTGGCCGACCGCGAGGACGACGCCCAGTCCGGTGTCGTCGGGCTTCCACAGCGGATGAGTGAGCGGGCCGACCTCCTGATCGGAGTCGCGCTGCTGGTGGCGTGCGCCGTCACCATCTGGGCACTCGGCGGCGGATCGCCTGTCGGGCGGGCCGTGGCGCTGGTCGGCACCCTCGGCGCCTCCGCCCTGGTCGTCGTCACCACGCTGCGGCAGCGACCCCGGGCGGCCTGGTCGTGGACGCTGGTGACCGTCCTCGGCTGCGTGGTGCTGTTCGCCGTCGCCCGTCCGTCGCTCGTGGGCTCCTGACGATGCCACCGACCCGGGGTCATCGGCCGATTCAGGCAACCAGCGGTTGCCAATTGGGCCGAATGCCTCCATACTGACAACACAGGTGGCGGATCCCACGGCGGATCCACCGTGGGATCCCGGGTAGCGGCGGCTACTCGGGGTTTCCGGCGGACCCGGTCGTCCAGTCGTCGTCCAGTTCGGCGACCTGCCAGACCAGCGCCTCGAGTCCCAGGGCGAAGAGCGTCCACTTCTGCTTCTCGCCGTCGTGGCCGGTCGGGAGCAGGATCTGTCGGGACATGGTCGGGTCCACGCGTTCCCAGATGGTGGACCCCTCGGCGAGCGAGATGGCCAGCATCGACAGCTGACGAATGCTCACCCCGGGCCGCATCTGCACGCCGAGCACCTCGAATGCCTGCCCGAGGGCGAAGTCCCACCGGACGCAGTACACCTCGTAGGCCCGCCGCAGGCTCGCGGCAGCGGGCGTTCCCTCGTCCGACGGCAGCCTGGACACGCCCAGGCCGCGCAGACCGATGGTGAGGTTCGCCGTGCGGGAGCGGATGAGCGTTTCCATGTGGGCGGCGCAGGCGACCCGGACCACCTCGGTCGTCGCCGCCCGCCGGCCCGCTGGGCTGTCGAGTTCGGCCGCCACCAGTACCTCGGCCGCGGCCCGGATGGTCTCCTCGACACCAACCCGGTCGATGCTCTCGAGCGCGGCGGCCAACACGTCGGCCTGGTAGTCGGCCATGTCCGCCCAGATGCGACCGATGACCGAGGCGTTGGTGACCCGGACGCCCCGCTCCTCGGCCGTCCGGTCGAAGACGCGCTTGAACGTCAGGCGCTCGGTGCCACGGGCCAGGCCCTCGTCGATCAGCACGTCCATGCCCACCTCGATCAACAGCTGCTTCAGGTCCTCGCGGCGCATGGGGGGCAATATACGGGTCGGCCGCCTCCGGCGGAAGGGGGTGGAATCACCTGCGCACCGTCGATCCGAACTGCACCCTGCCTGCCAACGGAACGCCCCTCGACATTGGCAGACTGTCCACCGGGTCGACCGGATGGCACGCCCCGAGGGGAAGGCACCATGGAGCAGTCACAGCCGTTGTCGATGACGTTCGCGGAACTCCCCCACGCACGCACCTGCTTCGGGCTCGGCACGGCGCCGTGGTCGGAACGCGGGCGTCTGGAGGTCGAGCACGACTGGTGGATGGCCCTCAGCCTCACCCGACACGTCGACTACAACCTGGCGCTGCTCCACGGGCCCACCGCCACCGAGGCCGCGCCGTCGGTGCTGGATGCCATCGCGGACGCCCGGGTCCCGGCGATGGTCATGTTGGCTGGGGCCGGCCTTGCTGCCGCCGACGTGCTGCGCGAGGCGGGATGGGTGTGCACGGGCGCCCTCCCCTTCATGGCACGGTCTCACGGCCCCATGTGCGACGACCCCGGAGTCCGGCTCCTCGGCACGGAGGAGCTGGAGGGGGCGCGGGCGCTGGCGGCGGCCGCATTCGGCGCGCCAGAAGAGGTGGGCGCCATCGTCTTCGACGACGATGCGCTGTTCAGGCCGGATACGAAGGTCTACGGGCTGATCGAAGACGGCGAACTGCGATGCTGCTCGCTGACGGCATGGGTCGACGGTGCCTTCAGCGTCGGGTGGGCCCTGTCGACAGCACCGGAGCACCAGCGCTCAGGCTACGGCCGACGGCTCGTTCGGGCCTCGTGCTACCGACGCATCGCCGACGGCGGACCGTCCCGCGCACTGTTGACCTCGTCACCTGCCGGCGAGCACCTCTACCTCGACGAGGGGTACACCACGATCGAGCACTGGCAGACCTGGTCACGACCGCGGTGGGTGCTCCGCTGACCGACAGGGGATCTGACCGACCCGTTCCCCGTGGACGGCACACGGGGCCGACGTTCCGCAGGGGTTGCCGTAACGCCTACGTCGCTGCGCCGTTGTACCGGGTGGAGCGGCTCCGCCGAGCAACGGTCAGCGCTCCGTCGGACGAGGGACCCGAACCAACGGAGGAGCACATGCGCACCACCATCATCCGTGCCGGCATCGTGGCCCTGGCGGCCTCGTCGGCGGTTGTCGCCCCAGCGACGGTGCTTGCCGTCGAGGCCGGCGCGGCCACCACGGTCCCCCCGGTGATCGTCGCCCATCCGGACGACGTCATGGTCAACACCACGACGAAGTTGGTCGGCCGGGGTTTCGCAACGCACGTGACGCTGCATGTCGAGGAATGTGCGACGACGTCATGGGTCGTGCCGGCCGACACGTGTGACGCGACCAACGCCGTCACCGTGACGACCAACGGCAAGGGGAAGTTCACCACCCAGTTCACGGTCCAGACGTGCCCGACGTCGGCCACGACCGGCCCAGGCGGGTTGGCGTTCCACTGCTACATCGGTGTTCCGTCCCCGACAGGCATCGACACCGTGTCGCTGCGGCCGTACACCGGGATCGTCGTCACCTACCCGTAGACATGAGGTCCGGGTAGCGGCTCTCCAACGATGACCCGCCAGCCCACACGCCCGCCCCTCGGCCGCGCCGTCGGCGGTCGCCGACTCGGGACATTCCCAGTGGACTCAGCGCCGCTTGGCCAGGTACGCCTTGTAGCCCTCGGCGAGTGCCAGGAGCTCGGGGTCCTCGTCGAACCGGGGCTGGAACCTCGCCCAGGCCGCCTCGCGCTTGGCCGGGATGTACTCCGTCGGCCAGTAGCCCTCGTGTGGCCGGTAGCCCTTGAGGACGTTGCGGGCGACGGTGGCCTTGTGGACCTCGTCGACGCCGTCGGCGATGCCCATGGTGGGCGCTGCCGAGTACATGGCCTGGAGCGGCGTCAGGTCGGTCGTGCCCAACGAGCCCATGATGTGGAGGGCGTTGAAGGACACGTCGCGTAGGACTCTGGCCATCGTGAACTTCACGGTGGCGATGTCGGTCCGGCACTCCTGGGTGCTCGTGTTGTCGATCTTCCAGGCCGTCTCGAGGACAAGGAGGCGGAGCATCCGGATCTGGGCATAGGAGTCGGCGATCTTCTCCTGGACCATCTGGTGCTCACCGATGATCTTGCCGTGGGACTCGCGGCTGAGCGCCCGTTCGCACATCATGTCGAAGGCGAGGTTGCACTGTGCGATGGTGCGCATGGCGTGGTGGATGCGCCCACCGCCGAGCCGACGCTGGGCCAGCACCTTGGCGCCGTCCTCCGGTCCCAGTAGGTGGTCGAGGGGCACCCGGACCTCGTTGTAGATGATGTGGTTGTGGTTGCGGGGCTCGGGCTGGATCTCGACCCCCGGGGTCTCGCGAGGCACCACGAACATCCCGTTGGTGCACATGACGAAGAGGATGTCGGCCACGCGCCCGGCACTGGTGAACCACTTCTGGCCGTTGATGACCCACTCGTCGCCGTCGCGGACGGCATGGGTGCGGAACAGGTTGGGGTCCGAGCCGCCCTGGGGCTCGGTCATCGAATAGGCCGACCACAGTTCCTGGTCGAGCATCGGCTTCAGCCACCGCTCCTTCTGCTCCTCGGTGCCGTAGGCCGCGAGCATCTCCATGTTGCCGGTGTCGGGGGCGGCGGCACCGAACATCTGGGGGGCCGACGGGTAGCGGCCGAGGATCTCGTTGAGGAGGCCGAGCTGCAGCTGGCCGTAGCCGGGGCCGCCGAGGTCCTCGTCGAGGAAGATGGCCCACAGCCCCTGGTCCTTCACCTGCTGCTGGAGGCCCCTCACCAACGAGCGGATCTTGGGGTCCTTGGAACGGACGGCGTAAGGGAACACGTACTCGAGTGGCTCGACTTCCTCGCGGCAGAACCGCTCCACCCAGTCGAGCTTCTTCTGGTACTCGGGGTCCGTCGAGAAGTCCCAGCCCATCGTGCCTCCTTGTCGTGGGCCCGAACCGCAGGGCCTTCCAGTCTCAACCTACCGGGACTACCGGGACCGGAACGTCTCGTCGCGCCCCCCGCCTACGACGACGGGACGGAGTACGGCTTGTCGCAGCGGAACCCGTCGGTCGGTCCGTCGATGGGCGGGTCGTCGAGGCGCTGGAACCTACCGTCCGTGATCTGCCCGAGCAGGAAGCAGCCTGTCGGGACCTTGTCCGCGGGGTTGGTGACGGGCGCCAGCTTGCCGCTCGAGAAGCTGGTGATGCGGCGGAGCGCCTGCAGGAGGGAGCCTCGGCTGGGGTCCGTGCCGGCGTTGCGGAGCGCCTGGGTGAAGAGCTCAGCCGACAGCCAGCCGAGGAACGTGAAGTAGTCGGGCGTGAAGCCCGGGTCCACCGAATGGACCCACGTGTCGAAGGTCCCGACCGCCGGGATATCCGCTGCGTCCTCGCCCAGATAGAGCGAGGCCGACTGTTCGAGGTAGGCGCCGTCGACGGCCGAGGGACCACCGGAGTTGGCGATGAGGGTCTCGTTGTACGCCGGCGCACCGAGCACGACGGTCGGATGGAAGTCCTGCTGCGTCAGGTCCTTCAGGATGGACGAGGCGTAGTTCTCCGGCTCCTGCTCGAGGAACAGGAGCTGCACTCCCGCATTCTTCATGGCCACCACCTGCTGGGTGAAGTCCGTCTGGGTGGGCGGCAGCGCCGGGTCGTACAGGACGTCGTAGCCGAGATGCTCCATGGTTGCCTTCTCCTGGCTCCAGGCGGTCTCGGTCGAGGGGAGGTCGGCGATGATCGTGGCAGCGTGCGTGATCTTGGTCGGGTAGGTGGCCTTGAAGTAGTCCAGTGGCCCGAGCGGCCAGCCCTTGCCGGCCGGCAGTGCACTGAACGTGTTGGGCAGTGCCTCGGTCGCGGGGTCGAGCGACTCCGACACGTTGGGGAACTGCGGATTGGCCTTGAGCACCGTCCCGCCGAAGCCGTCCTCGAGACTGACACCCCCCACCAGAGCGAAGGCCTGGCCGAGGGCGGCCGAGGTGAGCTGCTTGTTCGTGGCGCCCTGGAACGCGTCGTCCGACGACCGGACGACGAGCTTGCGACCGTTGACCCCGCCCTGCGAATTGACGTAGGCGGCATAGGCCTCGGTGCCGACGGCGGCACCCTTGAAGAGACCCGCCAGGAGGGTCGACACGTTGGCGACCGTGATCGAGGACGAGGTGACGCCGGTGTGGTCCGTGAACGCCGATGACGGGATCGCCGGCTTACCCGAACCGGACGCACCCGATCCACTGGTGCTCGTGGACGAGCACCCGGTGAGCGTGGCGGCCAGGAGCACCGCGCAGGCACCGGCCAGCATCGCGCGCGATCGAATGGCCCGCCTCGACGACCCGGACGTCTCCCCCATGTTCCCTCCCACGACAGGGCCCGGGTCCCGCTTCTGCACGGCCATACGGCCACCGCGCCACCGCGGCACAGACCGACGATCAGGTCCCGGGCCGTCCCGGTGGAGAATGTACTGCGCCGACGGTCGCCGTGCCCGGGTTCTGACGGCGCGGGTGCCGTCCCGGACCGCTGGCACCCGTCGAGCAGGCGGCCCAGCACCCAGCAGCGACGCGCCCACCCATTGATTGCCCGTGGGACACTTGGGCGGCATGTCGCCCGCGCCCCCGCCCAGCATGGTCCGCCGGACGGTGCGGGACGCCGTGCGGATCGACCGGTCACTGATCGCGCCCGTCGCCGGAGCGATCACCGCGGTCCCCGTCGCCCTCTTCTACGGGCTCGGCGTCGCCCTCTGGTCCCCCGGGGCGACATCCAGCGTGGCGCTCGGTGCACTCTTCGTCGGCCTGGCGGCACGGCTGAATGGCCCACGGCTTGCCCCGTCGGCCATGGCCTCGGACGCGCTAGGGCTCTCGTTCTCGGCGGTGGTGGCGGGTCTCACCGCCGGTTCACTCTGGCTGCACCTCGGGACACTCGTCGTGTGGTGCTTCGTGGGGGGCCTCATGGTGGCCCTCGGCCCCGGGCGGTCGGTGATCGGGGTCCACGGCGTCATGGCCCTGATCGTCTTCGGACGGCAGCCGCGGTCGGTGCACGAGTCGGTCACCATGGGGCTGCTCGTCCTGGTCGGCGGGCTCGCCCAGACAGGGGTGCAGGTGGCGGTCCGGGTGCCGATCGGCCTACGACCCCAGCGACGGGCCACCGCCGACGTCTTCCGGGCCCTCGCGTCCGGCTACGACGACCGGTCGGGCACGTGGAGTGCCCCCACCGCACGGGCGATCGACGCCGCCACCGTCACTCTGCGGCCAGCGGCGCTGGTGGTGCGACGGGATGCGGAGGCGCTGCGGGGCATGGTGGACGAGGCCCGACGCATCCGCCTCGAACTCATCACCATCGAGGGGTTGACCCGACGGCTGC
Organism: Acidimicrobiaceae bacterium; assembly: GCA_003164095.1. GTDB lineage: Bacteria > Actinomycetota > Acidimicrobiia > Acidimicrobiales > RAAP-2 > Bog-756. The sequence continues at coordinate 22,741 of PLRX01000149.1, forward strand.
CCGACATCGCGTCGACGCTGGCGACCGTCGACGAATTGCGCCAGTTGACCGGCCGCCTCCTGCGCGGCCTGGCCGACGCACTCGAGGCCCCCCGGGACGCCGCAACAACGGACGGAGAACGGCTCCCCATCGCGGAGATCCGTGCGGCCAGCGCTGCACTCGGCGATGCCGTGGCCCGCGGGACCGATGGCGACGGCCCCGATGCAGCCTCGGCCGCGGTGGTGAGTCACTTCCTGTCGCTGCGCGGCCAGTTGCGCGCCGCGGTCCGACTGGTGGGCCCCGCCACCGACCGGTCGGGCGGGCCGATCGTGCCGAGCATGGGCCAGATCCGGCACGGCACTCCGTCCCGGCCCCATCCGTTCGACGCCCTCCGAGGCTTCGGCGTGGTCCTGTCGGAACACCTCACGCCGGCATCCCCCGCGTTCCGGCACGCCGTCCGGCTGGCCGTGGTGGTGCCGCTGCTGGCCCTGATCGGACAGCACCTGGGGCTCGGTCGCTCCTACTGGATCCCCCTCAGCGCCGCCGTGGTGCTGCGCCCCGACTTCTCGGCGACGATGACGCGAGGTGTGGCCCGCGTCACGGGCTCGGTCGTCGGCGTCGGGGTGATCGGTGCGGTGCTGGCCGTCCTCCACCCCGGAACGGCCGCCGCCACGGCCTTGGTGTGCCTCGCGGCCTGGGGTGCGTTCACCTTCGTGCAGTCGAACTACGCCGTAGGCGTGTCGTTCCTGACCGGCCTCGTACTCCTACTGGCCAGCGTGGGTCAGGTCGACACACTCGGTATCGCGGGTGACCGTCTGCTCGACACGGTCATCGGCGGCTCGGCCGCGCTCGTCGCGTACCTGCTGTGGCCGACATGGTCCCATTCGGAGGCTCGCCACCTCCTGGCCCGCCTGGCGGAATGTCAACGGGCCTACGCGGGCGCCGTGCTCGCCCGGTTCGCGGGCGAGGCGCCGACGGGACCGGATCCCGGTCGACCGGCGGGGCCGCCCCTTCGGGACCTGGCCCGGAACACCCGCCTGGCCTACACCGACGCCCAGGCGGCAGTGGGCAGGTCGCTGGCCGAGCCCCCGTCGAAGCGGATCGATCCTGACCTCGGACCGGGCATCCTCGCGGCACTGCGGCGGGTGACCCGGGCAGTTCACGGGCTGCGGACCGAGCCGCTGGGAGAGGCACCGCTACCTGGTGTGGCCGAATTCGCCACCGCCGTCGAGGACGCTCTCGCCCGGGTCAGCGACTCCCTTGAGTCCGGTGCCGCAATCGGTGAGCTGCCCCCGTTGCGCGAGCTCTACCACCGAGTCGAAGATGCCGGTGCGACCATGCCGGGGCGGGCGGGAGTCGTCATCCAGCTGGACGAACTGGTCAACGCCGTCGACACCGCGGCCGAGCTGCTGGACCGGGCACCTGTCGGACCGATCGGCTGACCGGATCGTGGGCGACAGATCACCTGGTATCTCCATCGCCCGGGCACTGGCGTGAAATGCTGGGGACGTCGACCACACGGCAGGTCCGTGCCCCGACGCACGGACTCGACCGGGACGCCCCTCTGAAAGGTCCCACAGTGCCCCTCCGAGATGAGTTCACACCGGCCGAGGACCTTCTTGCCGTCGTCACGGCGGCGGCCGAGGCGCATGTGGTGGCTGCAAAGGGATTGGTCGAGGAGCTCGACCGGAACTGCGAGTTCACCCGGGAGGTCCTGGAGGCGATTTCGTCCGGACGACCACTCGTCGAGGCCATGCACGCCAATCGCTCGTTCGAGGTGCGACCGGCACAGTCGACCGCCATCCGGCTGTTCGAGAACGCGAGACACCGCCTACGCCTGCACCTCGTTCGCGTGGCCATCGCCGAAGGTGCCACCGATGCCGAGATCTGCGAGCTGTGGAGCTTCAGCAACGAGATGGTCCGCCGGATCAAGAAGGAGATCGCCGAGCTCGAAGAGGCCGGCGTTCCCATCGCCAGCCCGGACTGAGCTGCTCCCTGGTCCACCGCACCCGAAGTCGCGCCGAGCCGTCCGAGCGCCACACCTGGTGCGGGGCGGAGTCGCGAAACGAACTTCCTGGTAAAACACATGTTTCTGTGAGACCATCGGTTGATGCGGGAACTTGGCGGTTGACCGACGAACCGCGGGGCCTCGGGGAGTTGACGCTGGAGGTCGCGACCACCCTGTTCGTGGCCGCCGCACTCCGGCTGGCGACCACCGACGGTCCACTGCGCGACAGGCTCTTCGTCGCCTACGGCAGCGGGACGATCGATGTCATGCGCTTCGTCGATCAGCTCCCGAAACCGTTCGCCACCCGCATCATCGGACTGCATTCCCTTCTGACCAGCGGAGCCGAGCCCGGGTCGGACGGCGAGCAATTCGCCTTGAGCGAGACGCTGGGGGCCATGACCGGCGACGACTTGACCGACGCAGCCAGGAAGATCTGCTTCCTCGCCGATGACCTCACCTACATGACACTCCGCGCCACACCCGGGAGTGCCCGTGCCGACTGGCCCTGGTCGACCTGATCCACCACCACCGGGTACTCCCCGTGCTGGAGTACGTTCCTTTCGGTGGCCCCCACTGACGACGTACCTGCCTTCATCACGGAGACCGATCGGCTGGAGGCACTCTGTGACGAACTGTCGGACGAGGAGTTCTACGCCGTCGACACCGAGTTCCACACCGAGCGCACCTACTGGCCCGCACTGGCCCTGATCCAGCTCGCCTGGCGGGACAAGGTGGCACTGGTCGACCCGCTGGCCGTGGACCCTGCGCCGCTGAAGCGCGTGTTCGAGGGTTCCGGCACGGCCGTCGCCCATGCCGCAGGCCAGGACCTCGACATCCTGCGCAGGGCGTGCGGCGCCGCACCGGGCCGGGTGTTCGACACACAGGTCGCGGCAGGGTTCCTCGGGATCTCGTCGCCGTCGCTCGGACGCCTCGTCGACCTGGTGCTCGGGATCAGCCTGGCGAAGGCCGATCAGCTGTCCGACTGGCTCCAGCGCCCCTTGCCGACGGGACAGCTCGCCTACGCGGCGGGTGACGTCGAGCACCTGCTCGCACTGCGGACCGCCATGGTCGGGCGACTCAGCGAGCGCGGCCGTCTCGAGTGGGCACTCGAGGAGTGCCAGCAGGTGCTGCCCGGCCAGCGTCGTAGCACGGTGCCCGAAGAGGCCTGGTGGAAGGTGGGCGACATGCGCCGGCTGACGGGCCGGGCAAGGAGCGTCGCCCAGGAGGTGACGGCCTGGAGGGAGCGGCGCGCCGCCGTGGTCGACCGGCCCCGCCGAAGCGTCCTGTCCGATCTGGCGGTCCTCACCATCGCCCAGCGGCCACCGCGAGACCGCCAGGAGCTCGCGAAGCTGCGTGGGGTCGACGAACGGAGTCTGGCCAAGGGTGGTGCCGCCGAGATCCTCGAGGCGGTGGAACGGGGCCGGTCACTTCCACAGGACGAGCTCCGGCTCCCGCCCGATGCTGCGGAATCGAAGGCATCCCAGGTCGCTGTGGCCGTGTGCGCTGGGCTCGTACGTCAGATCGCGGAGCAGCTCGAGTTCGACCAGGGCCTCCTGGCCACCAGGTCGGACATCGCGCTATTGATCGTCGGCGAGCCGAGCCGGCTCGACCATGGCTGGCGGAGCGACATCGCAGGCGACCCGATCCGCCAGCTCCTGGCCGGTGAGGTGAGTGCCGCATTCGACGCCGAGGGCGGCCTGGTGCTCGAAGTCCGCTCCCACGTGCCCGCCGGGCCGCACCTCGCCGGCTGACCACGTCGGGACGTCGGCGTGCGGCAGGGGCAGGGGCAGGGGCAGGGGCAGACTCTGAAGGTCATGGAGCGCTGGGTCGAATCCACTGGCAGGCCCGGACTGAGTGATCCGACCTCGCGCGACGTCGTGCTCGCCGTGGGTTCCGTCCCCTACGGACGACCGTCGGAGCTGACGACCCGGTGCTGCGACCCGACCGTCCGGGAACCCGTGATCGCTGCAATCGCGACGGCCACGGGCAGCAGTGGCGCGATGAGCTGAGCCTGGTCCGGCTCTATCGACCCCATCCTGAGGTCATCGACGGGTCATGGCGGTTTCCGTCACTCGAGCGTCTGTGAACGGGGCTGGGTGGGGAGGAATCAGAGGGAAGCGTGGCTGTTCGGCAACGTGGCCGACGTCCAGCTCACACCCACGCACATCTCGTCCGTCGATCCATCGCCCCAGGTGACGAAGTGGGGTTGGACCTTGCGCAGGATCGGGAGCTCCTGGGCGAGCGTCGGGTCGTAGGTGCAGGTGATCTGGACAGGCTCACCTGCGGTGACCGGTACCGGAGTGGCCAGGTTGTACGCATGCTGGTGGTGGAAGTCGTAGTCGGGAACGCTGAGGACCGTCTTCGCCTCCGGCGTTCCCGGGTCGAGCACCATGGTGAAGGCGACGCCGAGCAGATGCATGTGCGGTGCGACCCGCACGAGGTAACCACCGGTCTGCAGGTGTGAGGTGCAGGAGGCCGTGTCCCCGGTGGGCGGGTCCGAGGGATCGTGACCGCAGAGTGCCTCGATCCCGTCGACTTCGACGACGGCGGCCTGGCCGAAGCGCTTGCCCTGGTTGGCCAGAGAGGCTGCCCGGTCGCACAGTGGGCCGGTCACAGCGGCCGGGCACGGAATGTCCGGTGGCGCCTCCATCTCCTGGACGTGGAGGGGAAGGAGCGGTGTCGACAGGGGGACCGTGTGCAGCACCAACGAGTTCTTCACCGGCTTGTCACCGGCCAACAGGTTGTAGTGCACCTGCATGACCACCATGCTCCCGGCCGGGATCACGTAGCCCGTTCCCTTCGGGAAGTTGATGGGCCCTGAGCCAGGTGACCAGTTACTCAGCAGCGTCGTCTCGGCGAAGTCGGACAGCGGGGTGTTCGGCAGCGTCCCTTCTCCGAAGCACGTCCAGCCGTTCTTGAACACCTCGTCGCGCTTGGCCTGGGCCACGAGCGACGGTGGGAGGAGGAAGAGGGCGGCGTGGTGGTCCTCGACGCTTCCGGGAAAGAACTGGCTGGAGATGATGTACGAGCTGTGGGTGACATGCGGATCCAGCACCGTGCAGTGGTAGTCGTCCGTGGCGCCGGCCGGGGCCTTGGGTTTGTACGTCGCTGACTTCAGCCAGATCGACGAAACGTGTGCGGTAGATCCCTGCGAGGCCGCCGTTGCGGGCGTGGCCACGAACCATGTGGTCGCGATGAGGGCGACTCCGGCGAGCAGGACGGCAATTCGACGTACCCCCATTCCGCCAACCTAGCCCCGCGGCCGGAGCGCCGCAGGAGGCGCGCCTCGATCCCAGCCGTGGCATCACGAGCGGACCGGCGCGACTCGGCCCCCCACCGGGGTGGAGGGCCGAACCCGCATCCTTGCTGACGGATCTCAGCCGTTCTGCTGAAACCGATGAGCGGTCCCAGCACGCCTCAACAGGTGGCGGGTGCCGTGCTCGAAGGTCTGCAAACGAGAGTGAGCCGGTGTGGGTTCCAACGATTCTGCAGCCGGCGGTAGCCGTCATGCGTCTAGTGCCGCAAGGCGTTTGGCGACGGATGCCACGGTGACTCCCGGGTGATCCTCGGGGCTTCTCCGGGTGAACCCCGGAACCGGTGTCGCCGACAGGGCGCCGAGCGAGACGGGGATGAAGGCAAACGTGCTCTCCAGCTTCTAGTCCCCCGACATGTAGTCCCCGCCGAGCCCCTGCCGGCTCAACACGATGTCCTGGTAGGCCGATCCGGCCATCACCGCGTCCCGCTCGCCGTAATCCGCGATCTTCCCGTTAGCCAGGACCAGGAGCAGGTCGCACTGCGCCGTCGTCTCGATGCGATGCGAGATGATCACCACTGTGACGCTCCCCCGTAGCTCGGAGAGGGTCTGGCGGATGAGCTTTTCAGTGCGCCCGTCCACAGCGCTGGTCGGCTCGTCCAGGACGATGAGCTTCGGGGAGCCGATCAGCGCACGTGCGATGGCGAGGCGCTGCTTTTGCCCGCCCGACAGGGCACCGCCACCCTCACCGACGGGAGTCTCGTAACCGACGGGCATCTGGACGACGTCCTCATGCAGGTGTGCCGACCTCGAGGCGTCGATGACCTCCCGCTCCTCGAAGTCCCGGAAGAACCTGATGTTGTCGATGACCGAGCCGTGGAGGAGCACCGGTTCCTGGGGTACGAGCGCCACCATGCTGTGCGCATCGCTCCTGGAGATCGCCGCCGCGTCCTCGCCGCCAATCGTGGCCCGACCGCTCGTGGGCTCGCGGAGGCCGAGCAGGAGCTGGCTGATGGTCGTCTTGCCGCTGCCCGAGGGTCCGAGCACGCCGATGATCTTCCCTTCCGGGATGTGCATGGTGATGCCGCTGAGGGCGAGCGTCACCCCGTCGTAGGAGTATTCCACGGAATCGAAATCCACCCCGAAGGATTCGGGCACGCACTCTCCGGGACTGGTTCGAGCGTCCTGATAGCGACGGAGCTCGCGCATGACGTCCTCCAGCATGCCCTGAGAGGCGCGGAGGCCCTGGATCGAGCCCTGAACGCTCGAGCCGTAGCTGACGGATCGCAGCACGAGGAGGAGTGTGGCTCCAAGTTCGGCGAACTTTGCATGCGCGGCACCGGTCAGGAAGATCATGGCGATGATGACGAATCCGAGTGCGAGAGACTGGTACAGGAGAGGTGCGACGTTAAGGAGAAGCTGGTTCTTGCGATACACGTGACCGGTGTCCTGGATCACCTTGCGGAGCGAGCCCATGATCCGGTTTTCCACCCCGAACAATCGGAAGTCCCGGCTCAGACGGGTGTACTCGGTCACCTGAGTGGCCATGGCTCTCGTGACCCTGGAGAGCTCGCGGTTTGCCCGCCTGCTCCGTTGGTTGAGTGGCCTGAGCACCTGCGAGAGCACGAGGCCGACGCCGATGACGCCGACCGCCGCAACGGGATCGACGATCAGGGCCACCGCCAAGAGCCCGGACAACATCAGGAGTGACTGGAAGCCGGATGACAGGTTTTGGACGACATTCGCGGTGGCCCCGCTGTTCATCGTGACGAGCTGTTGGACATGCCCGAGCCGCTCAGTGGATTGGAGGGACCAATTGGACCGGAAGAACCCGGTGACGACGCGAGTGCGGGTCACTGTCAGCGCCTGTTCTGAGACAGACGTGCTGACCAGGGTGCCGATGAGGGAGGTGGAGAAGAAGAGCGCCAATGCCAGGAACGAGACGATGATCGCGTCCGTCGGTGAGAAGGAGTGACCGAGGGCATGGATCGAGTGCTTGCCCTCGACCTCTGCCACTGCGACTTCTGAAACGAGCACCAAGAGGACTGCTTGGCTCAGACCGCCGATGAGGGAGAGGAGGGTGAAGGCGATGATCTTCAGACGCAGAGAGCCCAGGCCGAGTGTGCGCATGACCGTGAGCAGGGAGTCGGTCGGTGCTTTCCCGGTGCTGGGCGACCGGGTCCTAGAGAAAAGTTTCATCACTGGTCCCGTTTCGGCGGCAGTGGACGCTCCTGTACGAAGGGTCGCGGAGCCAGATTGTAGTGCGTAGGGCTCATGACCGGCCCTGGTATAGCCCAGTTGCTCGATGTTCCGGCGTTGCGAGCGGCCGTTCGGCAGCCGAGTACCCGATCCGGCCATCGTCCTCGGCCTGCCGTTCTTGACCCAGAGGAACACTGCGCCTCGGATGAGTCGCGGCTGGGCATCCCTGCTGGGCATGCCGCACTCTGACGCTACGACCCGTTTCGGATTGATCCGAGCCGGCATGTGCCATCACGCCGCCGAGTGGCGTTCGGATCAGGCCGTAGCGACATTGTCCAAGCACAGGTGCGTCGCAACCGAAGGTGGCGTCCCGCCGACTGGTGGGGACTGAGCACGCAATCCTTGGCGACGACCAACCAGCAGGTGTGAGCTCGCTGGTTGCCACTCGATGATTATCCAGGGGCGTAGAGCTTGGCCATAGAGGCCTCCGAGAAGTACCTCCGTTCGGCAGCCACCACTCGTCGTGCACGTCGAGGAGAACGGCTCCGCCGAGGCGGATGACCGAGGCCTCGTTCGGGTAGGTGCCAACGACCCGGCACCTGCGCTTCAGTTCCTTGTTGAGCCGCTCGAGCGGGTTGGCCGACCAGATCTGGCGCCAGTGCTCGGAGGGGAAGGCGGTGAAAGCGAGGACCTCCTCCTTGGATCCGACCATCAGGTCGCCAGCCCGTGGGAACCGGTCCTCCAATGTGGAGGTGACCTGGTCCCACTGGGCGTGCATGTCGGGCCCGGGCACCTGGGCGAAGGCGGTCTCGAAGGCGGCCGACACCATGGCCTGGTGGCCCTTGGGGATCATGGCCAGCA
>PLRX01000149.1:31139-33660 GCA_003164095.1 Acidimicrobiaceae bacterium
AGGCCGCGTCCTCGGAGTCACCAATGGCGATGCCCAGTACTTCGCGGCTGGCGTCCTCACCAACGCCCGTGGCGACCACGATCCACCGCTCACGACCCGTCCGCCGACCCGGGCCTTGACGTAGGTGGCGTCACAGAGCAGGTAGGNNGTCACCTGGTGGTTCTCCCGGACGTGGAGGTAGGTGGCGTCCAGGTACACGTAGGGGAAGGCCACGTGATCCAACCTCCGCTCCCGGAACGAGTCGACCACCTCGTCGAGCGCAGAGCAGATCCGGGAGACCTCAGAGCGGCTGATCCCCGAGCTCACCCCGAGGGCCGCCACCAGCTCGTCGACGGCCCGGGTGGAGACCCCGTGGACGTAGGCCTCCATCACCACGGCGTAGAGGGCCTGGTCGATGCGCGGGCGGCGCTCGAGCACGCTCGGAAAGAACGAGCCCTTACGGAGCTTGGGAATATTCGGCTCCACGTCACCGGCCTTGGTGGTGAGGAGACGCGGCCACGACGCGTTTCGTTGGGTGGTGCGCGCCAGGGGCCGTCCGTGGCGCTTGGCCTGGACCACCTCGGTCGCCTCGGCGTCGATCAGGGCCTGGTAGAGCAAAGAGACCATCTGGCGAACGAGGTCGCCGCTCTCGTCGCTCCTGAGTTGTTCGAGCACCTCGGACAGGTCAAAATCATGGTGGGTCATCGGAGTATTCCTTTCGTGTCGTGCAATGGACACATCAAGAATTACTCCGGTGGCCCGTCTTCACGAAGGACCAAAGGATTTACACCTCTTCAGGGGACGTCAACCGCTTTCTCAATCCCCATGTTAAGAAACGGACATTACATGGGCACGTAACACAGAACAACTGTGGTTGCGTTGGGTCACCATAGGCCACTGGCGGCAACGTGAAACCCCATCGACATTGCGGGTTTCCATAAGAAAACCTTTGCACCATCAATGGGACTCGAACCCATGCCGCCACCTTGAAAGGGCGGCGGTGCTCTCCAACTGGAACGAGGAAAAGTACTGATCAACTGGTATTTCTGGTGACCAGTCCTGTGCGTTTCTTGGTCGTGGGCACTCCAGTGGCATTAAGGCCGTGAATTCTTCAGGTCAAGGAGTCCACTAATTCAAGGGCAGCCCATTCGTCCTTCTTGATCATGGCCCGCTCTTCGCCAAGAGTCATTGAAAACCAGCCATTGTGATGGCTCGTGGGGCTGTCTTGCTATTTCACAAGGGTTGAATTCACGAAATTAGTTGGCGAGGTGACTCTGGCGCACTTGCGCGCGGTTGACGGGAGTGGGGCTAATGCGTCTTAGTCTTGTTGACGCGACTCATCGAGGTGGCATCCGAATGGCACCGTCAAGACGTATCGTCTCGCGATTTAGCATCGGGTTCTCGACGATGTGCTCGACCAGGCTCGCGTACTCTTCGGGTCTCCCCAATCGACTCGGATGCGGGATCTGTTGAGCGAGTGCGTCCTGCGTGGACTGCGGGAGTCCGAGCAGCATTGGGGTCTCGAATATCCCCGGTGCGATCGTGTAAACGCGGATCGCGAACTCCGCAAGGTCACGCGCCGCGGTCAAAGTCAGGCCGTGGATCCCGGCTTTGGACGAACTGTAGGCGGCTTGGCCCACTTGCCCGTCGAATGCGGCTACAGAGGCGGTCATCACGATGACGCCGCGGTCGTCCCCTGAGATGTCGTTCTTGCTCATTGACTCGGCGGCGAGACGCAGGACGTTGAAGGTGCCTACTAGGTTCACCTCGACAACCTTTCGGAAGAGGTCGAGATCGTGCACACCCTTCTTGCCGAGGATTCGACAGGGTGGCGCGATACCCGCGCAGTTCACCACTACGCGAAGCGGTAGGTCCCTGAACGACGAGAGTGCGTTCGTGACGTCGTCAGGCTTGGTCACGTTGGTTGGTGTGAATATTGCACGGGTACCTAGCGATGAAGCGATGTCCGTCCCGATCGATCCTCCAAGGTCGGCGATGACGACGTGTGCACCGCGGTCGTAGAACCGTCGCACTGTAGCGAGCCCCAGTCCTGATGCCCCTCCGGTGACGAGTACTCGTTGATCCTGAAGATTCATGGTTGTCCTTTCAGAGAACAATTGTGATGGGTGCAGATTTATGTAAGGCATCGACCTACGCCTGGAGCTGACTGCTCAGAGCGAGCGCAGGATGGCCGCATCGCCCTGTCCGCCTCCGCCGCAAAGACCCACGGCGGCTACGCCACCGCCACGGCGTTGCAGCTCCAGCAGCGCGGTGAGGGCGAGGCGGGTTCCGGACATGCCCACGGGGTGGCCGAGCGCGATGGCCCCGCCGTTCACGTTGATCTTGTCCTCGTCGACTCCGAGCTCGTCTCGAGAAGTGAGCGCCACCGCGGCGAAGGCCTCGTTAATCTCTAGGAGGTCGAGTCCGTGCACATCGAGGCCGGCCTTTTTCGCGGCGAGCGAGATCGCGCGGGCAGGCTGGGAAAGGAGCGAGGTGTCAGGCCCGGCAACTTCGCCATAGCTGACGAGCTCGCCGATCGGCG
>PLRX01000079.1:0-13134 GCA_003164095.1 Acidimicrobiaceae bacterium
GATTCCCCCCGGCTACTTGCCTGAGTGGGGTAGCGACAAAGCCAAGTTGACCAGGGGCGAGGCTCAGTTCCGGACGGCCATTTCCCACGCTGTTGGTCCCGATTTCCCACCACCCTGGTCAGGCCGCTGGCGTACACCGGTCCGACGAGCGGCAGCTGTTCATCATCGAGGGCAAGGGCGGCCACCAACGCCTGGTCCCCATCTCGCCGACGTTCTTCTCGACCGTCGCCAAAGAGCTCAACCATCAGCAACCGGTCGATGGCGGAACCGACCGCCTGTTCGTCGCCCTGGAGGGACCGAGGCGAGGACAGCCGTTGTCCGTCGACGGGCTGGACGAGGAATTCAGCGCCGCCCGGCCCGGGCCGAATTCACCCACGGGACCTGCCACGAACTGTGCCACGCGTGCGTCACCAGGCTGAGGGAGACGGGCATGACCATCGAGGCCATGGCCGGTGACCGCTCGATCGCCTCGACCCGGATCTACCTCCACCTGGGAGGCAACTGGCCGGCTATGCGTGCGACACGCCGCCGAGGCCATCGATGATCAGGCGCACGTGTGGGCGACCCGATGAGCGCGTTGGCCCTTGCCGTCCCTGACGACGAGTCGGTCGGTCGGGCCAGAGCAGGTGGTCGCCCGGGGATGACCTCGGAGGTCCGCTCGGCTGAGGAGCTTGAGGTCATCGGATCCCTCGGCCTGCTCTACACGCCCTCCCGGTCTAGCCGAGTGCGCGCCGCCGCCTGGCCATCGCCCAGCCGAGTGCGATGAGAACCATGGCGATCACGGCCAATTCGATCACGTCGGTCCCCGTGAAGGGGAGCGACGACGAGGTGGACGAAGAGGGCGGCGTCACGGACACGGCGTGCACCACTGGGCTCGGAGGCTGCACCGGCACCGAGGTCGGAGCCACGCATCCGACGTAGCAACCCGCCATGCCGGCCGCTCCGGCCGTCGTGGGAATCCACAGCGCGATTGCTGTGACCATCCCCATCCCTGCCAGCAGAATCCGCTTCATGTCACTCGACCCTTCGCTCTCCGACCCCCAGTGTGACAGTCGCGCGACATGCTCCATTAGGGCCGAAAGCCCTGAACGGAAGAGGTGGGCGTGGTGCACGGTCACCGAATTACTGATGAAGTTGGTCACCCACGGATAGCCGCCGTCGAAGGCGAGCCAGCGGGATAACCAAGCCGTATGCCCCAGCTAGAGCCAAGCGGTGACAAGTGGCGGGCGCCGCGAAGTAGGCGGCGTTTCGCCTCCGGGAAAACCCACCACGATAGGAAGGGCTGCCGTCCACTCAGGCTCCATCCCGAGTTCGGCCTTCACCTCGGGCCGTTGCAGGATCGGCAGGGCTAGGCCGATCGGGCAGGTCGCGAGCCCAAGCGCGCAGGCAGCCAGCATGAGGTTCTCGCCGGCCAGGTAGCAGTCGGGCACGCCGTGGGTGGCAACGGCGTAGATGGCGATGAGAGTGCCCGCGCCGTGGAAGAGGTCGTAATCAGGCTTGGCGACCGCCTCGCGCAAGTGGGTGAGCGCTGGCAGGGCCGATCCCAGGACCTCCGGTGCGGGCGGCTCGGCGAGCAGCAGTGACTTCGCGTCGGCGGCGAGACGGTCGAGGATCTGTCGGTCCTGAACGACGGCAAAGGCCCACGGCTGGAGGTTCACAGCGCTCGGCGCCAATGTGGCGGTCTCGATGAGGCGCTCGATGATCGGGCGACCAACTGGGTCGGAGAGGTAGGAGCGGACTGCACGGCGTTGGGCTATGCAATCGAGGACCGACAGGTCCTTCGGCCCGGTGTGTTCGGCATGCATCAGAGGTCCCTGATCCTTTCAACCAGCGTGAGCGACATAGGCGTTGCGATGCGTGAAGCGCCCGACCTCCCGGCGAACCCGCAGATAGGGACCCGGTTCGACCGAGGGGTACCCCAGCCGACAGGCGAAGGCGACGCCGAGGTAGTCGGGGATCGAAAGGATCCCGCGCAGCTCGGTCTCGACGTGAGGGGCACTGAAGACACTCATGATCTGCATGCCGACTCCGAGCGCTTCAGCCACGAGCCACATGTTCTCCATGACGCAGCCCAAGCTCATGATGCCGAGGAAGTCACCCTCCGACGCCGGGGCCCGCTTGCGGGGGTCGTAAACCACGATCATGAGCACCGGGCACGAGCGCATTGTCGAGTCCAGGAAACCGTGCTCCACATCTTCCACTTCTTCGCGCCAGCCGTCCGGACGGCACCACGACGGTGGGAACATCGTGGCAAGCAGCCCGACCCCCTTGCTGATCAGTTCCTCTTCGCTGAAGGAAAGTTGGGCGTAGTTCTCCTTCACGAACTCCTCGGACGTGCCGCCCCGCACATGTCCGATCGCCTCAAGCGTCGCCTCGTCGTCGACCACGATGACCTCGAAATTCTGCATGTTGTGCGCAGTGGGCGCCCAGCGGGCCGCCTCCAGGATCGCCTGGAGGTCGGACTCGGCAGGACGGCGGTGTGGATCGAACAGAACGCGCTCGGAGTGCCGTCGGCGGATCACCTCACCGATGCCGGCGAACTCACTCGTTCCGCTGACGTTGCTCATGCCTCACCCCGCCTGCGCCCGCTGGCGCCTTCTGGCCTCCGGACCACCTACTACCCGCGGACATCGCTAGCGGCCCCGAACTCCTCGGTGCGACCGTAAGCGAAGCGGAGTGTCGTCGGGTAGGGCCGAACGACTCACGCCGGGGCAGCTCCGGGGCCGCACCCCATGCAGGGGTTCGCTGGGTCTTCGGACCCGCCCTTACCGCGGCGCTCAACGAGCGCCCGCTCGTTGCTTGCAGAGTCCTGCGTACCCCCAGTGTCATCTGTGTGACAGGGTCAACCCTGTCGAATGAACTCGGCTCGCTGCGACCTGAAGCTGTGGTGGGGCACCGACAGAACCCTGTTGGCCAGGGGATTCGGCGGGGGCTTAGGAACCATTTCCCACCCCGTTCGTCCGGAATTCCCACTGCACTGGTCCGGGGGTGCTCTTGGAGAACCTCCTGGTCAGAGGCCAGGCGACCTCATGTGGTACTCAGAGGGTCATTCGAGAAACGGGACCCTCACTCCAACGCTCTCCTCAATGATCGAGCCGCGCGCCGGTCTACCGGCATCGAGCCGATGGCCGCCGGATCGGGCTAGCACGTCGGCCGCATCCACGGGCCGGGATGACTCTGGCGTCGCTCAGACAAAGCGCGCGTTTCTGCGCGCGGTATCCACCATTCTGGGACACCCCCCCGGTACGGTTCGGCCATGGCTCGACCGAGGATCTACGAGGAGAAGCGCGTGGCCACCGCAATCCGGCTTCCGATGTCGCTGCACGCAGATCTGCGGCGTTTGGCGCAAGCCCGAGATGTGTCGGTCAACTACCTGATCACACGTGCCGTCGAAGAGCTCCTGACCAATGCGCCCGGCCTGGATGACGAGGCCGGTCTGTTCGCCCGTCCGAAGTCGATGGGACGGAGCGCGTGACCGCGCTCACCGCACCCGACGAGCCGAGCCGTCGCCTTCGTAGGCCGACGTCGACCGCCACATTCGGGTCATCCCGGCGCGAGAGTCACGATGCGTCCGCCTTCTACGACCGATTCGTGCGCCCCGAAGTGTCGTCGGACACCACCGTCGTCCCGCCCGTGGAGCGTGACGCCATCTATGTCCACGACGCACGGGACATGAGCGCGGTGGCATCGAATTCAATCGCGCTCGTGGTGACGTCTCCCCCTTACTTCGCTGGCAAGGAATACGAGGAGAGCCTGGGGGAGAACGGAGTCCCGGGCTCCTATTTCGAGTATCTGGCCCTGCTGGGTGACGTGTTCGAGGAGTGCGTGCGGGTACTCGAGCCGGGCGGGCGGATCGCTGTCAACGTTGCAAATCTCGGTCGACGGCCGTATCGCTCCCTCGCCGGCGATGTGACCGAGATCTTCCAGGACCTGGGCCTGCTGCTGCGCGGAGAGGTCGTGTGGTGGAAGGGTCGGGCTGCCGGTGGATCCTGTGCCTGGGGTACGTTCCAGCGGCCCAGCAACCCGGTCCTGCGCGATGTGACTGAGCGCATCGTGATTGCCAGCAAGGGGCGGTTCGACCGTGCGCTCACGCCCAAGCAGAGGCTGCAGCAGGACCTTCCCTCGACGGCGACCATCTCCCGGGACGAGTTCCTCGAGGCGACCACGGACCTGTGGGAGATCGCGCCGGAGAGCGCGACCCGGGTCGGACACCCCGCACCGTTCCCTGTCGACATCCCCAAGCGACTGATCGAGCTGTACACCTACGAAGAGGACCTCGTGCTGGACCCGTTCATGGGTTCGGGCAGCACGGCCGTCGCAGCCCTCCGAACGGGTCGGCACTACATCGGATTCGATACCGACCCCGAGTATGTCGAACGCGCTGAGGCCCGGATCGAGGTGGAGAAGGAGCACATCGGCACGAGCGACAGTGCGTCGAACTTCAGGGTCCATCTCCCTGCGGTCCCGTCGGCAGACAAGGACGAGGACGAAGACGTCCAGGCGAGGGCCGTGAGGGAGGGGCGGCTCGCCAAGGACCTCGCGAAGCTGGTGCTCGAGGCGTGTGGGTTCGAGAACATCCAGTCGGGGGTGAAGCCACCGGGGCTAGGCATCGAGCTCAACTACCTCGCCACGGACAGGAACGGCGAGGACTGGGCCTTCGACGTCTCCGGGGCGTTCACCTCGAACCGATCGGGTTTGAAGCGGACGGACACACTCTGGAAGGCGCTCGGCAAGGCGGCGGTCCTGAGTCAGGCGCATCCGAAGCTGCCGCTCGTTCTGCTCACTACTGACGCACCCACGAAGGGGAGTGCGGGCTACGCGGCGCTGAGTGTTGTCCTGGGAGTGGACAAGCCGGTCTTCGACTTGATCGAGATCCTTGACCCGATCGCGCAGGCGCGGCTCAAAGGCTATGCCGAGCGAGGGCGTGACTCCGGCTAAATGCCGTCAGAGAAGACACTCGTCACGGAGCTCGCCACTTCACTCGGCATGGTGGGCATCCCCACCATCGAAGGGGTACTGGCCACCAAGCCAGCATCTCTCTCGACTCTTGACGAAGCGACATGGAACCAGCTCCGAGAGCTCTACGCCTCCGAGGTGTACGCAGACGGCTTTGCCGCCGGATTCGCAAACGGGCATGCCTTCTTGGAAGCAGCCGATGCACTCGCAGGACGGATCCCACGCCGGATCGAGTGGACTGGGGGCCACAAGCTCCCAGGTGATGAAACCGTCCCACTCGACCTGCGGATTGACCACGTGTTCCTCGTGAGTTGCAAGTACCTCTCGAAGGTTCTGCAGAATGCCAGCCCCGCCCGCCTAGCTGAGGGGCTCCTGACCTTCCGCCACCTCGATGATCGGCGTGACTGGTACGAACGAGTCGCTCCGGTGGAATACCAAGCTCTTTATCGGGCATCTCTCAATGCCATAGGCGCGATGGACTTTCCCGCCTTGGTCACTGACCTCGACGTGGCCGACAGAGAGAGGCTTTCGCCGTTGCTGGACGGTCGAAAGTGGCCAGAAGGCACCCAGGATGAGTACCGGGAGCTCTGTCGGGCCGTCAGCGCCGAAACCGCACGAATCTGGAAGAACTCCCTTCGCCGCTCCGAGAGGGAGGCGATGCTGTGGCGGCTGCTTCGGATTGGATCGGCCCCGTACTACGTGCTTGGTAGCGACGGTCGAGACTCCATGCGACTCCGCGTCGATACACCTTGGGACTGGCGTCAGAACTACTCGTTGGAGAACTTCGAGATCGAGGCTCAGGAATTCGGTCAACCCAGGGTTGCCTGGACGGCAGGCTATGCCGACCTTCGCCATGGAGTGCACCGCGAGGTCCGAGGTCACGTCCAGATTCGGTGGAGCCATGGCAGGTTCAGACAACGACCGGAGGCGAAGGTCTACCTGGACACGCCACACGTCAACGTCCCGGGCTACAACCCGCTGTGATGGAAGCAAGTGAGGCACGACGGCAAATCGAGGCGGCCTTGAGGAGTCCGGCCTTCTGGGAGAGTTAGATCCGCTTCGTGCCGATGCCAAATCCGCGCTCCTGTTCGCCCTGGACGACCCGGAGCGCCACCGCATCAGGGGTGTTGCCGCCCAGAGTGTGCTGGTGGCCTTCCAATTGCCTTCCGCCAACATCCGAAAGATCTACGAGTTCCTGACCAGGAAGACCTCTGGCGAGAAGAAGTCTCGCAAGCTCCCGGCCCGGTGGAAGACCAGGTCGCTCACGACGTGGGCCCCGGCGTCGACGACGGCGGTCAACGCCGCAGTGGATGACGCCAGCGCCGACCCGGATCTCCCCTGACCGCCTGAGACAGGCGATCTCCCGCTGACGTGACTACCCCCGGTGGTTCCGTCGCGTCCGGCGTCAGGCCTGAGTGGACCCGGACAAGGGAGGAAGGTGTCCGACGTCGGCTCCCGACGTGCGGACTGCCCCGGCGAAGGGCCATCATCCCTCCCGAACCCCCAGACGGACCGGTATGAAGAGGGTGTTGTCGGTGCGACCCGACCAGTTCTGTCGCTACCCCCGAGTGGGGTAGCGACAGAACTCGGTTGACCCGGGGAGAGGCCCAGGCCCTGAAGTCCAGTTCCCACGCTTCTTGGTCCGGATTCCCACGTAGTTGTTGGTGCAACGAATACTCAGGTTCCCCTGGTCAGAGTGACAGGTGAAAACCACGGAACTGAGCCAGCTGAATCACCAACGAACCCGGGCGGTGGGCCTCGCTCCGTCGCTTGGGGTCCCCCGCCCGGCGAAGGCGTCAATGGCGTCGGCAATCCGTCCGGCAACCACGGGCCCTAGGCTCGAGCATGGTGCCTCTCCGCGTCGACGTCCGGTTCTTCGACGGTTTGGACGACCTCCTCACGCCGAGACGTCGTGGCCGACCCTTCGCGACCGAGGTCGCCGCCGGCACAACGGTCAAGGATCTGGCTGAGTCGCTTGGCATCCCGCATACCGAAATCGCCGTGATCGTGGTGAACGACGAGTCGGTGGACTTCGCCCGCCAGCTGCAGGACGGTGACCGGATGAGCGTCTACCCGCCAGGCGAGGTGCCGCCCGGTCCGGCGCTCGTGCGGCTGGATCCGCCAGCGCTTCGAGAGCCTCGATTCGTACTGGACGTCCATCTCGGGCGGTTGACCCGATCCCTACGGCTCCTCGGCTTCGATTGCGTCTGGCGGAACGACATCACGGACGAGGAACTGGTGGAGATCTCGGTGGCCGAGCAACGGACCCTCCTCACCAGGGATCGGGGCGTCCTGAAGCGCGCCAAGGTTGCCCGCGGCTATCTCGTGCGGGCGACCGACCGCCGCCGCCAGACCATCGAGGTCCTGCGGCGGTTCGACCTCGTCGGAGCGATCGCCCCCTTCGGCAGGTGCCTCGAGTGCAACGGCGTGCTCGAACCCGCGGCGAAGGAGGAGGTGGAGGATCGCCTGCCTCTGCGCACGCGACGGGACTTCGATGACTTCCATCGGTGCCCGCAGTGCGACCGGATCTACTGGAAGGGCTCTCACTTCGACCGGCTCGTCGCCCTGGTCGAGGACGTCCGCCATGGCGGTGCGGAGACATAGCCGTGCACAGTGGCGCAGGCCAAGCAACGACACCGCGGGCCCAAGTGGCCCTCGAGGCGGTGGCACGCGGGTGGTCGGTCGTCCCGATGCACAGCGTCACGGCGGGACGCTGCTCGTGTGGTGACCGCGAGTGCCCGGCGCCGGGCAAGCACACCCACGGTCCCTGGAGGCAGCGCATGCTGGATGCCGCCGGTGTCGAGCAGGTCCAGCGGTGGTGGCGAAGGTGGCCCGATGCAAACGTGGGTATCGTCACCGGAGCGGTCTCCGGGCTGGTGGTGCTCGACGTCGACCCCCGTCACGGCGGCGAAGAGTCACTCGCCGCCCTCGAGGCCGAGCACGGCGCACTGCCGCGCACCGTCGAGTCGCTCACGGGGGGAGGCGGTCAGCACCTCTACTTCCGTCATCCAGGCGCAAGCGTCCCGTCTCGACCGATCGCCCCCGGTCTCGACCTCAAAGGCGACGGCGGGCTCGTGGTCAGCCCACCGAGCGGGCATGTGTCCGGACGCGCCTACGCATGGGAGTCGGGGTGCGCACCCGGCGACGTTCCGATAGCCAACCTTCCCGAATGGCTCCAGCTCATGGCCCACGGTCCGTCGTCCGCCACCGGGTCGGACACGGCGTCACGCCTGATGCCGGTGCGCACGACAAGCGAGCGGGCCGAGTTCGCGGAACTCTGGGCGCAGGTCGGCATTCGGCTCAGGGCCGGCGACCAGACGTATCTGTGTCCGTTCCATGACGACCACCATCCTTCGCTGCACATCGATGCCGAGGGCTGCCGCTTCTACTGTTTCGGATGCGGCCGCGGCGGCGGAAGTGGCCGACTGCGCCGTCTGGTGGACGCGCCGGTACGACCGAATGCGACCGACGACGAAGCCACGGGGCTCAGCCCTCCAGAGTTGGCGACCGTGGTCACGCTGTCGGGCGCCGATGAGGTCCGAGTGGTGGGGGACGCCATACACCAGGACGTCCTCCTCGATCTCACCGGGGGACGACGCCACTACGGCGGAGTGCGGATGGAAACGGTGGCACATCTCGTTCCCGAGCCGAGCAACGCTGACGACCCCGCGGCCGTCGCCGTGACGATCGATGGCCGCAGTGTGGGCTACCTCTCGCGGTCCGACGCGGCACGGTACCGCCAGGAGATCGCGGCGGCCATCGAGCGCTCGGGGGAGGCGGGTTGCCGTGCGACGATCGTCGGGGGCTGGGAGCGCGAGCACGGGGACATCGGCTACTTCGGAGTGCGTCTCCGCCTGGGGCCCCACGGCTGGAAGACGTCGTGACAAGACCCTGTGGGTACCGAGAATCCCATCCACCCAGTTCAGGCCATCAGTCGATATTCGTGGATCAAACCGAAGACGGCGTCGGCGCCGCACAGATCCTCCGGCTCGGGGTCACTGACCGGTGGCGGAGAGTCCATGGTGAGCGCGGATTGTTGTCCCAGCGCCCGGTGCGGCCGATGCTGGCTGTAGTGGACCAGGTACTCGGCCAGGACCCGTTCGAGGTGCCGGCGGCCGAGGATCAGCATCCGGTCGCGGCACCCACGTCGGACGGTGTCGACGAAGCGCTCGGCATAGGCGTTGGCCCGGGGAGCCCTGACCGGTATGCGGACGATCCGGATGCCTTCGGCCCTGAAGACCTCGTCGAAGCTCGAAGTGAACTCGGTGTCTCGGTCACGGACCAAGAACTTGCAGGGATGGACCCGTTCCTCTAGCACCATGGCCAGGTTCCTCGTCTGTTGGACCACCCAGGAGCCGGTCGGTGGACCTTGCGACGCAGGACTGCGACGTCGTGGCGGAGAATGACGACCTCAATAGCCAGATCGTCACAGCTGCCCCTGCGCAGGCGGATCAACTCAAGGATTCTTACAAAGGCAAGGTAGAGAAACGAGAGGGCCATGACCCAGTGTCGTCTTCCCGGGCTATTTCAGGAAAGTCCTGGTCAAAGTGCCCGGATGACATCCTCGGCACCCACAGGATCCGGGTCCGGGTGGAGAGCCGCAACTTGCGGCGCACAGTCATCAACCTTGG
Organism: Acidimicrobiaceae bacterium; assembly: GCA_003164095.1. Lineage (GTDB taxonomy): Bacteria > Actinomycetota > Acidimicrobiia > Acidimicrobiales > RAAP-2 > Bog-756. The sequence goes on from PLRX01000079.1 coordinate 9,588, forward strand.
GGTCGACTGGCGCCACAACGGCGCCCTCGGAGGCCTTATCGGCGAACGATGCGGGCCACCGCGCGGGTCGCCCGTGACGGCGGGACGTCGGCTGCTCTGGGCACCGTCACCACCTGAGCCGGAGAGAATTCCCTGATCGGCGATGCCGACGAGGGATGGGTCCGAGAAGTGGACCTGAGTCCACGGTTGAGTGGGGTAGCGACAGGACCCTGCTGGCCAGCGGATTCTGCACCGGCTCGGCGATCATTTCCCACGCTGTTGCTCTCGATTTCCCACTTTATTGTTGACGCAACTACTGCTGAAGACTTCCTGGTCACGGCCACGGATGGCGCATTCGGCACCCAAACCATCTCGCTATTCTCCGAACAGGTCGACCAAGGACGCGGCCAATGGTAGGTGCTGGACCTTGACCGTCCCTGGCGCTGATCAACACGTTGAGCGTGTGGTCACACCACCGTTAGCGGGAGTGGTCCTCGGCCCCTCGGCGAGCAGGCGTTCCATCCACGAGTGAGTCGTCGTCGAGCGAACGCCCGTCCCGGTCCCGTTCGGTCGTCAGGCGCCGAGTGGCCGGCCGTCTCCATCGAGCAGGGCGCTCGGGTCGAGGGCGTGGACATCGCCGGCCCCGGTCAGCGACAGGGCCACCTCTAGCTCACCTCTCATGGTGCGCAGCACGTCGACCACTCCCTGGCGTCCGCCGGCGGCCACCGACCAGGCCCAGGCCCGGCCCACCAGGCAGGCCCGAGCGCCGAGCGCCAACGCCTTGACCACGTCGAGGCCGCTGCGGATACCCCCGTCGACCAGCACCTCGAGGGAGTCGCCCACCGCGTCGACGACGGCTGGCAGGGCGGCGATCGTCGACGGAGTGCTGTCGAGCTGGCGCCCGCCGTGGTTGGAGACCACGATCCCGTCGACACCGGCGTCGGCGGCCCGCCGCGCGTCCTCCGGGTCGAGGATGCCCTTGAGCACGAGCCGTCCCGGCCACGTGCGGCGTACCCAGTCGAGGTCGTCCCACGTGACCGAGGGGTCGAACTGGTGGTCCACCCACTCCTTGAACGCGTCCGGGCTGATCGCCCCGGGGACCGCCTTCTCGAGGTTGCCGAAGGTGTGGGGCCGGCCCCGGAGGGCCACGTCGCGCGCCCAGCGCGGGTGCAGGCCGAAGTCGAGGGCCTGGACGATCCGGCCCGGCAGCCGCTGGGGTCCCGCCATGCCATTGCGCACCTCCCGATAGCGGGCGCCCACGACCGCAAGGTCGACGGTGAGCACCAGCACGGGACAGCCGACGCTGGACGCACGGGACATCAGGTCCTCGGCGTAGGCCCGGTCGCGCATGACATAGAGCTGGAACCAGAACGGCGCGGTGGTGGCCCGGTCGACCTCCTCGATGCTGCAGATGGACACGGTCGACTCGCAGAAGGCGATGCCCATCTGCTCGGCAGCCTGGGCCGCCTGCACCTCGGCGCGCGTGGCGTACATGCCGGCCAGACCGACCGGCCCGAGCACGAGAGGCATGGCCAGGGACTGGCCCAGCACGGTGGTGGCCAGCTGCAGCTCGGACACGTCCCGCAGCACGCGCTGGCGCAGGTGGATGACGGCGAGGTCGTCGACGTTGGCCCGCAGTGTCGACTCCTCGTAGGCGCCGCCGTCGATGTAGTCGAACAGCTGGCGGGGGAGCCGCCGCCGGGCCAGTTCGCGGTAGTCGCGGACCGAGGCCGGAGCCAAGCCCAGAGAGCGATCGGGGAGCAGCGCCATCGCGGCCGACGCTAGCCCGCTCGGGTCACGGCAGCGACGTGAGCATGGACGGCACTGCTGCATTGAACGCGACCTGGCATCGGCGACGCGGGTCTCGTTCCCCGACCGTTGGTAGACGAAGCTGTCGGGGTGGACCATCTCCGTGGGATTCGACGGCCCTCACCGGGCGCTCGAGGGAGTGCGCCGCCGGCAAACAGGTCTGAAGGGCCATCCTCACCGAGACTGGCCAGCCCGCGCCCGTCGATCCAACGATGCAGCAGTGCCTTCCCAGGACAGGAGGGCCTTTACGCGGACGCGAGCACCGTCGATTCACGGGCGGGACGAATTCTCGTGACCATGGCCTCTACTTGCTCGTAGGTAACTGGGTGAGGATGCGGTCCATGTAGGTGAGCAACTTCCATCTCCATGCGTGATTCCGGCCTACCGGACGGAAACTGAGGAGGCAGAGAACCCATGGGCAATTTCGAGCGTCGAAGCCAAGGAACCCCCGACCCTCTCGTCTTCTCGAAACCGGACGCTCAAGTTGGGCCGCGTCGCGAGACGTATCGGTGTGATGTTCGCAGTGACCGTCGTCATTGCGGCCGGTGTCTTGTCACTGGGCGTGGCACCGGTTCCGGCAGGTGCGACCACCGACACTCTGTCCGGCACGGTGGTCGAGTCCGACGGCACCACCCCGGCCCAGAACACCAGCATCTCTGTACAGGAGCAGGGCTCGCCCAACGGCACCGGCACCAACACCGACTCGAGCGGTAACTACGGCGTCGACGTCGCCGACGGCACCTGGGTCGTCACCGCCCAGCCACCCAACGGTGACACCACCGATGCCGCCACCTCCATCACCGTGGTGGTCTCGGGCGGGGTGATCACCTCCATCAACGGCAATCCCAGTTCGGGGCCGGCCGACATCACGCTGCAGGCGGCCAACCTGACCGGCACGGTGGTCGAGTCCGCAACCGCGGGCGGCGGCGCGGCCCAGAACACCAACGTCCAGGCGCAGCAGCAGAACTCGCCCAACGGCACCAACACCAACACCGACTCGAGCGGCCACTACGGCCTGTTCGTCGCCGACGGGACCTGGGTCGTCACCGCCCAGCCACCCAACGGTGACACGACCGATGCCGCCACGTCCATCACCGTGGTGGTCTCGGGTGGGGTGATCACCTCCATCAACGGCAACCCGAGCTCGGGGCCGGCCGACATCACCTTGAATGAGAAGACACCGACGTCCTTCACGATCACGGCCAACGCGGGCTCGACCGCCACCATCCCCTATGGCACGGCCGCGACGCTTGCCGAGTCGGGCCTCCCTGACCCCGCAAGCGGCACGGTGGTGTTCAGCTCGGCGGGCAATCCCGACTTGTGCACCATCACGTTGCCTGCGACGAGTTGCGACACCTCGACGACGTTGTCCCCCAACTCCTACACCCCGATCACGGCGACGTTCACCGACACAGACGGTCTCTATGCCGGGTCGACCTCGACGAACACCGTGTCGCTCACGGTGTCGAAGCTGACACCCACCACACCCACCATCTCGAACCTGCCGGCCAGCGGCACCTACGGCGGCGGCTTCACCGCCACGGTGAGCACCACCGGAGACGGCACCAAGACGGTGACGTCGAACTCGACGGGCGTCTGCACGGTCAGCGGCCTGGCGGTCTCCTACGTCGGCGTCGGCACCTGCTCGCTCACCGCGCATGTCGCCGCGGGGACGAACTACACCGCCGCTGACGGGAGTGCCCAGACCTTCTCGGTCGGGAAGGCCACACCCACCACCGGCTACTGGCTGGTGGCCTCC
>PLRX01000079.1:13140-18802 GCA_003164095.1 Acidimicrobiaceae bacterium
TGGCCCTCAACAAGCCGATCGTGGGTATGGCATCCTGATCACGAGCGGCACTGTTGCGTTGAGTGCGACCCCGCTCGGTCGCAGCGGGGTTCGTCCCTGGGCCGTTGACAAGCGAGGCTATAGGAGTGAAACGCCGATCCCTCGCTCGACTCGTCCAGCCACCCAGGTCAGCGTTCGCCGGCTTCAGGTTCCCACCCGAGGTCATCTTGATTGCTGTCCGTTGGTACCTTCGCTTCGGACTGTCCTACCGGGATCTGGAGGAGCTGGTCGCTGAACGCGGAATGAGGTTGATCACGTGACCCTGTTCCGGTGGGTTCAGCGGTTCACGCCCCTACTCATCGACGCGGCTCGACCGTGCCGCCACCGGGTGGGTGGTCACTGGTTTGTCGATGAGACCTACGTGAAGGTCTCCGGGGCCTGGCGCTACGTCTATCGGGCCGTTGACCAATACGGGCAGGTCATCGACGTGTTCGTGTCCAGGAAGCTCGATCTGAGAGTTGCGACAGCATTCTTCGCCGATGCGAATCGCTCTCACGGTGAGCCGGCTGAGGTCACTACTGACCGGGCCCACGCATTGGTCCGCGTGGTCACGGAGCTCCTGCCGGCCGCACTCCACGACACTACTCAGTACGCCAACAACGGGGTGGAAGCCGACCATTGGCGCCTCAAAGCCAGGCTTCGTCCGATGCGGGGCCTCAAACGGGACCGAACGGCCAGCATCGCCATCCAGGGGCATGCTTTCATCCAGAACCTACGGCTAGGACACTACGAGCTCGGGATGGATGCACGTCCCGGACTTACCCTTGCCGCGGCATTCGACGAGCTCGCGCAGGTGGTCTGAAGGACCAACCTCACCGAGGCTGGTCAGGTCGCGCCCGACGATCGACCAATGCAACAAAGCTCCTCATGGGTATCGATGACCAGCAGCGCCGTGTGCTCTGGCTCCAGCGCAAACCCCGTGTCGCACTACTCGCCCGCCGACCCTCGCCGTCCAGCCGCGGGCGGTGCCGACGGATTCTGCGGCCGGGTGCCGCCCGGCCTGCTCCGCCCAGGCCCGAGCCCACGGCCGACCAGCGCCCCGTCAGTGGCCGTGGGTGACCGGCATCATCGAAGTGAGCCGGAGGGTTCCGTCCTGGGTGTAGGTCGAGGTGCCGAACGCGGTCGACGTCACCACCCGCAGGTGCTGGTCGAGCCGCAGCGGCAGGCCGGTCCGCGCGTCCAGCCAGACGTCGGCCCGTTCAGTCCCGCGCTGGCCGCCGGTGTCGATCCGGCTCCGGTGGAAGTGGACGGTGGGGACCCGCGTCCCGCCGATCACCAGCACGCCGGTTCCGACCAGCCGGTAGGGACCCGTGGTTACGGTGGTGCCGGCGATCGTCGAGTTGGTGCCGGTGCAGCGCGAGTACCAGGTTGAGCCGACGGTGCCCTGAGCGGGCAGCGCCTGTGCGCCCGGATCGCAGGTGAACGTCGACAGGTTGGTCACGTCGAGCGGGCCGACCGACCACAACTGCCACGTCGTGCCCCCCATCTCCCACAGGTCGGCGCCGTGCTGGCAGTAGCGCCAGGTCTGCCAGTGGTGGGTGCTGTAGTCGAGGCGCAGCACCCAGCAGTCGGCGCCGACTAGCGACACCGTGCCTGGGATCGTCGGCCCTTCGGGCTGAGATAGCGGTGGCAGGGACAGTCGCTCGGTGCCGCTGCCGGTGTAGGCGTAGACGCCGGGTGTCGGCCGACCGTTGGTGGCGGCCCCGCCGGCCCCGCCACCCGAGTGGGCCTCCGCCTCCCGCAGGGTCACCTGGCGAGCGTGGTCGGCGGTCACCCCGACGACCACCGCCGCCACGGCGATCGCCACGACGACGCCCCCGACCACCCACGGCCAGTGCCGCCGCCTGCGAACCGAACCGGTGTTCATCGGTTGCGGGCCGCCTTCGGGCCCGGGTGGTCTTGACCGTGGCCCGTCGACTCCATGACCCCGTTATGGCACGGGGCGGCGGGGCCGGCCAGGGCCGTTCGACACCACCGTGGCGTCCGGTGGGAGGTCGGCGGCGCGCCCTGGGGAATCCCCCGGTCCACCCAGTCAGACCTCCGGGACCTTCAGCCGTGTCCTCCCCGGCCGCAGGCGGCTGGTCAAGCCCCGGATGACCGGGTGGGGGTTCTGCGCATGCAGGCGGTCGAGGGCCACCTGCATGACACGGGAGATCTCGTCGTAGCACCCGGCCACGACCTCCTCCTCGTCCGCCGCATCGGGGCTGTGGGCACTCCAGTCGAGCGGTGGAAGGAACTCGACGGTTATGGCCGACGGCATCGGAAGTGGTGGCACGACGGCGGTGGTGAGGCCATAGGGCGCCAGCAGGATGGGGAACACCTGGATCCGCAGGCGGTGCAACCCGAGGCCCTTCGCCAGGCGTTCGCCACGCGAGACGACGTTGATCAACGCCACCAAGGACTTCCGTGACGGTAAGATCGACGAGCCCACCGACCGGGCCCGGATCGCCGAGCGCCAGCGTCATGCCATTCGTGCCAGGGGCCATCCCGATCCCGATGGTCATCTCCGGGTCATGTGTCCGGCGGCTGCTCCGGCTCCCCAGGTCCGCTGTCAGCTCAAGCCCGCGTCTGAGGGTGGCAACGGCAAGGTCAGGACCCGCATCCCGGTCACGGGCGTCCTGGCCGCCCACCCGCCGAAGATCTGCACCCAGGGCTCGATCACCCTGCCTGCCGACACCGGCGCCAAGTACCGTCAGGCCTTCGCCCATGAGACCGACGAGTGGCACGGTGCCTACGCCACCCTCCGGAACTCGAACGAGGGCATGAACGGCTTCATCAAGGACGGTGCCAGGGAGGCCGTGGACGACCCGGAGCGCCGTCGCATCAGGGGTGTTGCCGCCCAGAGTGTGCTGGTGGCCTTCCAATTGTCTTCCGCCAACATCCGCAAGATCTACGAGTTCCTGACCAGGAAGACCTCTGGCGAGAAGAAGTCTCGCAAGCTCCCGGCCCGGTGGAAGACCAGGTCGCTCACGACGTGGGCCCCGGAGTCGGCGACGGCGGTCACCACCACCGTGGGTGGCACCAGCGCCGGCCCGGATCCTCCCCTGATCGCCTGAGACAGGCGATCTGCCGGCGAAGTGACCACCCCGGTGGTTCCGTCGCGTCCGGAGCCAGTGCTTAGCCGACCGGGACAGGGGAGAGGGGTGTCCGACGTCGGTTCCCGACGTCCGGATCGCCCAGGCGGAGGGCCAAGATGCCTCTGGAACCCCCGGACGGACCCGCATGAGGAGGGTTTAGTCGACATGAACCCGCCAGTTCTGTCGACACCCCTGAGTGGGGTACCGACAGAACCCGGTTGGCCAGGGGATTCGGCTGCGAATGGACGGCCATTTCCCACGCTGTCGCTCTCGATTTCCCACATTGTTGTTTGAGCAACGAGTACTGACTTCCTGGTCACGGAGATGGATGGAGTATTCGGCACGAAGGTCCTGCTCAAAGCAGCCGGATGACATTCTCGGCACCCACAGGATTCAAGGCGGAAGTCCCTAGCGATCGCGACCGGCGTCCTTCACGATGTGATCGTGTTCACCGAGGATGACGTCAGGGAACTGGTGCGGCAGTGGGCGAGCCCGGTCGTGACCAGCCTGTATCTGGATGTCGACGGGAGGCAGTACCCCCGCCGATCGGATCTCGCGCCGCACCTGAACCGCCTGTTCGACGTGGCCCGCGCCTCCGCCGAGGCGCAGGGCCCGGACGCGCTCGGCGCGGTCGATCGGGACATCCGCCGGATCGCCTCCTGGATGGGACGCGATCTGGACCGCACGACCACCCGAGGGGTGGCGGCGTTCTCGTGCGACGCCCTGGGCAGCTTCGAGGCGTTCCCGCTGTCGCGGCCCGTCCGGGACCAGGTCGTCGTCGGTCCGGGGCCCGACATCGCGCAACTCTGCGCCGCCCTGTCCTGGGAACAACGGACCCTCGTCGTGGCCGTCGACCGGCAGGCCAGCAAATTGGTCCGTCTGAACGGCGACGAGGTGGATGAGTTCGCGGCACCGGTCGACACCATCGAGCGGCAGGTCGACACGGACGTCGAGATCGGTAGCTTCGACCGGCGTCACGAGGAGTTGGCCCGACAGCACTACCGCCACGTGGCGCGTGCGGTCGCCGCAGCCGTCGATTCCTGGCGGCCGAGGGCCGTGGTCCTCTCAGGCCAGGACGACAGCGTGTCCCAACTCGAGCGCTGCCTGCCGGACCGTGCGTCGTCCCTCGTAAAGGGACGGCTCCGACTTCCCGTTGCCAGCGGTACGACCGAGTTCGCCACGCATGCCCGCGAGGCCGTGTCGGAGGCCGAGAAGGCACGGCGGCACGGGCTGGTCCAGGAGTTGGGTGAACGTGCCGCCGGGGACGCCGGTGCGGTGGTCGGGCCCGGACCGGTCCTGGAGGCGCTCGGGACCGGACGGGTGGCGACGCTGGTGGTGGAGGAGGGCTTCGACCTTCCCGGGATCCGCTGTCCGGACTGCGGGAGGCTGGCATCCGACGGGATCCGGTGCCCACGGTGTGGCGCGACGCCGATCGCCGTGGAGCACCTGATCGACGCGGCGGTCAACGAGGCGTTCGCCCATCACGTGAGGATCGAGTTCCTCGAGTCGGCGGGCCTCGACGGGTTCGGGCACATCGGTGCGCTCATCGGCTGATATCGGACACGGCCGCCGTCCCGGTGGCGCGATCGTACCGAGGTGCCGCCAGTGCGGGCGGGGCCCGCGACGCCACCTCCCACGGGCTTCGGTCCGTGGACCCCGGTGACGGCCGCGTCCCGGGCTTCGACCCCCGATGCCATCGTCCGCAACTTCGGTGGTCGCTACTCGTCCGAACTGGGCATCGATCTGGACGCGGGTGACGCCGAGGTGGAGCGGTGGTTCCTGGCGGCCACGCTATTCGGCACCCGGATCCCGGCGCGGACCGCCGANNCGACCAGCTCGTGCGGGCGGGGATCCGCCGGATCTCCGATGCCCGGACGAGGGAGTGGGCCGACCTGGTCCAGTTGCTCGATGCCGGAGGGTACGCCCGCTACGACTTCCGCACCGCCACTCGCCTCCAGGAGCTGGCCGGGGTGATCGACACCCGCTACGCCGGCGAGGTCGCGACGATCGGCCGGCACGCGGCCGAGCCCTCGGAACTCACCGGGCTGCTCGACGCCCTTCCCGGGTGGGGACCGGTCACGGTGGGACTGTTCCTCCGCGAACTCCGGGGCATCTGGCCCGGCGCCAGGATCCCGCTCGATCCCAAGGCATCGTCGATGGCCGCGCACCTGGGTTGGTTGACCGGGCAGTCCACGGACGGACTCGTGGTGGTCTCACGCATCGCGACGGAGGCCGGTCTGGACGCGCGCGATCTCGAATCGGGCCTGGTGCGCCTCGCACTGGCCCATCGGCGGGTGGGGGACTGCCCGGGTGGCGCACGGTGCATTCCGCTGGGGAACGGTTCCTAAGGGCCGCCCGGGTGCGCCGTCCCCTGGTGACGGGACCCGGAGGCACCCGGGGTGACCGAACCTGTGGGTGCCGAGAATCCCATCCGGCCAGGTCAGGCGGCCAGTCGGCATTCATGGATCAGACCGAAGGCGGCGTCGCGCCGTTCTAGCTGTGCAGGCTCGGGATCGCTGAACGGCGGTGGTGGTTCCACGTCTAAC
>PLRX01000094.1 GCA_003164095.1 Acidimicrobiaceae bacterium
TGGCCACCAACACCTCGACGCTGCCGGTCATCGAGATGGCCATGAAGACCGGGCGGCCCGACAGGGTGTGCGGCATCCACTTCTTCAACCCCGCACCGGTCATGTCGCTGGTCGAGGTCGTCCGGCCGCTGACAGCCTCCGACGAGACCATCGCCACCGCCCGCACCTTCGCCGAGTCCTGCGGCAAGACGCCGGTCGAGGTCAAGGACCAGGCCGGGTTCATCGTCAACGCCCTCCTCTTCCCCTACCTGAACAACGCCGTCCGCCTCCACGAACAGGGCGTCGCCTCGATCGAGGACATCGACGCGGCCATGAAGGGTGGCTGCGGGTTCCCGATGGGCCCGTTCGCCCTCCTGGACCTGGTCGGCCTCGACACGTCGCTGGCCATCCTGGACGCCCTCTACGACGAGTTCCGGGACCCGAACTACGCAGCCGTGCCACTGCTGCGCCGCATGGTCACGGCCGAGCAGTTGGGTCGCAAGTCCGGCCGTGGCTTCCTCGACTACAGGAAGTAGGGGACGTGCCCCCGAGCGGGGCGCCACCTGTCGCTCCGGCCCGGTTCGGGCAACAATGAGAGCATGAGCGACGTCGACAAGGTAGTTGAGGGCAGCGGTACCACACAGGCCGCCGCACCCACCAGGGACAAGCCGTGGGTGATGCGCACCTACTCGGGGCACTCGACGGCCAAGGCCTCCAACGAGCTCTACCGGACCAACCTCGCCAAGGGCCAGACCGGCCTGTCCATCGCCTTCGATCTGCCCACCCAGATCGGCTACGACCCCGACGACCCGGCGGCCGCAGGCGAGGTCGGCAAGGTGGGCGTACCGGTGGCCCACCTCGGGCACATGGCCGAACTCCTCGACCAGATCCCGGTCGAGTCGATGAACACGTCGATGACCATCAACGCCACGGCGGCGTGGTTGCTCGGGCTGTACATCGCCAACGCCGAGGACCGCGGCATCGACCCCCGGGTCCTGTCCGGCACCACCCAGAACGACATCGTCAAGGAGTACCTGTCGCGGGGGACGTTCATCTTCCCGCCACTCCCGAGCCGGCGCCTGACCGTCGACACCATCGTCCACACGGTCCGCAACGTACCGAAGTGGAACCCGATCAACGTCTGCAGCTATCACCTCCAGGAGGCCGGGGCCACCCCGCACCAGGAGGTCGCCTATGCCCTGGCCACAGCCATCGGCGTGCTCGACGCCGTGCGCGAGTCGGGGCAGCTGCCCGACGACGAGTTCCCGTCGGTGGTCGGGCGGATCTCGTTCTTCGTCAACGCCGGCGTGCGCTTCGTCGAGGAGACCTGCAAGATGCGGGCCTTCACCGAGCTGTGGGACCGGGTGTGCGCCGAGCGCTACGGCGTGACCGATCCCAAGCTGCGGCGCATGCGCTACGGCGTCCAGGTCAACTCGCTCGGCCTGACCGAGGCCCAACCGGAGAACAACATCCAGCGCATCGTCCTCGAGGCCCTGGGCGTCACGCTGTCCAAGAAGGCCCGTGCCCGGGCCCTGCAGCTGCCGGCCTGGAACGAGGCGCTCGGACTCCCCCGGCCGTGGGACCAGCAGTGGTCCCTGCGCATCCAGCAGGTCCTGGCATTCGAGTCCGACCTGCTCGAGTACGACGACATCTTCGACGGGTCCGTGGTCATCGAGAAGAAGACCGCCGAGGTGGCCGAAGCGTCCTGGGCTGAGCTCCAGGACGTGCTGGCGCTGGGCGGCGCCTTCGAGGCGATCGACGAGCTGAAGGCGCGGCTCGTGGGGAGCCAGTCCGAGCGGGTCCGGCGGATCGAGACCGGTGAACTGCAGGTGGTGGGCGTCAACTGCTTCCAGGAGACGGCGGAGTCACCGCTGGCCTCCGCCAGCGACGCGGGCGGGTCGATCATGCGGGTCGACCCCGCCGTCGAGTCCCAGCTGAAGGCGGACGTGGCAGCCTGGCGCGCCGCCCGGGACGGCGCGGCCGTGCAGCGTGCGCTCGACGACCTGCGCCGGGCGGCCGAGGGCACGGACAACGTGATGCCGGCGACCATCGCCCTGGCCCACGCCGGCGGCACCACGGGCGAGTGGGCGGGTGCACTGCGCGAGGTGTTCGGCGAGTACCGCGCCCCGACCGGTGTCGGGGGCGGCGTCGGTCACCGGGGTGCGGAGTTCCAGGGCGTGCTGGCCCGGTCCAAGGCGCTCGCAGACCGGGCGGGTGGCCCGCCCCGGCTCCTGGTGGCGAAGCCCGGCCTCGACGGCCACTCCAACGGTGCCGAGCAGATCGCCGTGGCCGCCCGTGACGCCGGGTTCGAGGTCGTGTACCAGGGGATCCGCCTGTCGCCCGCCGAGATCGCCGCGGCCGCCCGTGACGAGGACGTCGACGTGGTCGGCATCTCCATCCTGTCCGGCAGCCATCTGGAGCTGGTGCCCGAGGTCGTCGAACGGCTGCGGGAGGCCGGCGTCGATGCCCCCGTCGTGGTCGGGGGCATCATCCCGCCGGAGGACGAGGCGGTGCTGCTGGGCAAGGGTGTCGCCCGGGTCTACACGCCGAAGGACTTCGAGATCGGCAAGATGATGGACGACATGATCGACCTGGTCGAGAAGCACCGGGCAGCGTCGGTGGGCTGACATCCGCACGGCACACGTCCACCGGCAGCCGATCGACCGGTTGCTAGGGTCACCGCCGTGTCCCCACGAGACCCCCGAGCCGCACGACGTTCCTCGGGCATCCTGTCCGGGCCGATCGATGCCCCGCCCGCCGACCGGCTGGCTGCCGTGTTCCCTCAGGTGCCGGCGGCCGTCGGCATGGACCTCGTCCACCGGGCGAGCGGTTTCAGCGGGACGCTGGTCCGCATCGAGGGCGGGGGCGTCGAGCTCCGGGGCCGCACCGGCCAGGAGCGCGTGTTCCGCCTCACTCCCGGCGCGTTCAGCGTCGACGGCCGGGCCGTGACACTGGTTCGGGGCGCGTCGGCTGCGCCCACCCGATCCCCTTCGGTGACGGCATCCGGCTCCGTGGCGGTGGCCGGTGCCCCGGCACGGGTGGCACGGGCCGGCCGCCTGTGGGTCGAGGGCGTCCACGACGCCGAGCTGGTCGAGAAGGTGTGGGGCGACGACCTCCGGATCGAAGGGGTGGTCGTCGAGCGCCTCGACGGGATCGATCACCTGGCGAGGGCCGTCGCCGATTTCCGGCCGGGCCCGGCACGCAGGTTGGGCGTGCTCGTGGACCATCTGGTGGCTGGCAGCAAGGAGGCACGACTCGCCGAGTCGGTCCGTCATCCCGACGTGCTGGTGACCGGGACGCCGTTCGTCGACGTGTGGCAGGCCGTCCGGCCGTCGGTGCTCGGCATCGGCGCGTGGCCCCACATCCCCAAGGGGACCGAGTGGAAGGTCGGGATCTGTGCCGAGCTCGGCCTCGGCGACCCCCCCGCCGCCTGGCGCCGGATCCTGGCGTCCGTGTCCAGTTACGCCGACCTCGAGCCGGCGCTGGTGGGCTCGGTCGAGCGCCTCATCGACTTCGTCACCTCCACCGACTGACCGGCGGGCCGGGGGTGCCGGGGGGCATCACCGCGTGCGCGGTGGCCACCTGCGGGACCAATGGCGCTCCTCAAAGGTCTTTGTCCCCTAGGTGGACAATTTCCCCGTCCCTACAGTCGCATGTGGGTCGCAAGTTGGCTCCCCGAGATACGGGGGCGGAGACCTGTGAGGTGACAAACCATGAAGCGCAAGACATTCGATGCAATTCTCACGCTCGTCGGGTTGGGGATCGCGGTCTTCCTGATCGTGGCCGGTGGCCTCGGTATGTGGGCCTACAACTTCGCCAACTCCAACGTGCACAACCAGCTGGCGGAGCAGGGGATCACCTTTCCGCCGGCGGCGGCATTCCAGAACGCGAAGGTCGGCACCGAGATCACCCCGAGCATGATCCCGGTGATCTCGCAGTATGCCGGCCAGCAGCTGACGACGGGCAAGCAGGCCGAGGCCTACGCCGACCACTTCATCGCTGTCCACCTCCAGGAGATCGGCGGCGGCAAGACGTACGCCCAGCTCTCGACGGCGGCGATGGCGCTGCCGAAGGGATCGCCGGCGTACACCGCGGCCGAGGCCAAGGTCCAGACGGTCTTCCAGGGCACCACGCTCCGGGGGCTACTGCTCGAGGCATACGCCTTCTGGCAGATGGGCCAGATCGCACTCTACGCGGCGATCGCCTGCTTCGTGTTGGCGTTGATCATGCTGATCTTCACCATCTTCGGCTTCGTCCACTGGCGTCGCACGCCGGAGAATGCCGAGATCTGAGCGGGCAGCGGTCGCAGCGTCCAGCCCCTGGACCGGTAGGGCAGTTCAGCCCCCGGTCCAGGGGCGCTCGCGTCTACTGGTAGCCGGACGGCTCCACCAGCGACCGCTGAACCGCCAGGCCGGCGGTCCGGCGGGCTCCTCGGCCACGACCACGACCGGTCGGGGCCAGACCTGGTCCACGGCGGCGGCCAGCACGGCCAGCACCTCCGGGTCGATCGTCTCCCGGGTGCTCACAGCGGCATGTTCCCGTGCTTGCGCTTCGGGAGTTCTTCACGCTTGGAGACCAGCAGCTCGAGACTGCGGGCCAGGATCCGACGGGTCTCCGCCGGGTCGATGACGTCGTCGACGTAGCCCCGCTCGGCCGCCGCGTACGGGTTGGCGTACCGCTCGGTGTACTCCTCGACGAGCTCCTTGCGGCGGCCCACAGGGTCGGCCGCCTCAGCCAGGTCACGCCGATAGACGATCTCGACGGCTCCCTCGGGGCCCATGACGGCCAGCTCGGCCGACGGCCACGCGAAGGCGAGGTCGGCGCCGATGGACTTCGAGTTCATCACGACGTACGCACCGCCATAGGCCTTGCGGGTGATGATCTGGACCCGGGGTACGGTCGACTCGCAGTAGGCGTAGAGCAGCTTGGCGCCATGGCGGATGATCCCCCCGTACTCCTGGTCGGTGCCGGGCATGAAGCCGGGTACGTCCACGAAGGTGACGAGTGGGATGTTGAATGCATCGCACGTCCGCACGAAGCGGGCGCCCTTCTCGGAGGCATCGATGTTGAGTACGCCGGCCAGCATCTGGGGCTGGTTGCCGACGATGCCGACGGCCCGGCCGTCGATGCGGGCGAACCCGCAGACCAGGTTCATGGCCCAGTGGTGGTTGACCTCGAAGAATTCGCCGTCGTCGACGACCGCCTGGATGACCTTCGTCATGTCGTAGGGCTGGTTCGGCGACTCGGGCATGAGGTCCGACAGTTCCGGTGTGAGCCGCTCGGGGTCGTCGCCCGTCCGCAGGAGTGGTGCCTCCTCCATGTTGTTTGAGGGGAGGAAGCTGAGCAGGTAGCGGACGTCGTCGAGGCAGGCCTTCTCGTCGGGCGCCACGAAGGCGGCCACGCCGGACTTGGTGGCATGGCTCATTGCGCCACCGAGCTCCTCGAGCGTCACGTCCTCGCCCGTCACCGTCTTCACCACGTCGGGCCCGGTGATGAACATGTGGCTCGTCTCCTGGACCATGAAGATGAAGTCGGTCATGGCCGGGCTGTAGACGGCGCCCCCTGCGCAGGGCCCGAGAATGACGCTGATCTGGGGGATCACCCCGGAGGCCTGGGCGTTGCGGTGGAAGATCCCGCCGTAGGAGTGCAGCGAGACCACGCCCTCCTGGATACGGGCGCCGGCACCGTCGTTGAGGCCGATCATCGGCACACCGATGGAGGACGCGAGGTCCATGACCTTGTGGATCTTCTCGGCGAACACCTCGCCCAGCGCGCCACCGAACACGGTGAAGTCCTGACTGAACACGCAGACACGGCGCCCGTCGATCGTGCCGAAGCCGGTGATGACCCCGTCCGTGTAGGGCCGGTTCTCCTCGAGGCCCATGCCGTGGGCGCGGTGCCGGGCCAGCATGTCGAGCTCCTGGAACGAGCCGTCGTCGAGCAGGTAGTCGATGCGCTCGCGGGCCGTCATCTTGCCCTTGGCGTGGTGCTTCTCCACCGCCCGGGGGGAGCCGGCGTTGCGGGCCTGCTCACGTCGTTCGGCGAGGTCCTCGAGTCGTTGGGTCATCGTGTGATCCATGGACGGTGAGGCTACCGGAACCGCCGGAAGGGTTCGATCCGAGGTCGTGACCGACCTACTGGGCGGTGTTCACCCAGTGCGGCCCGCACCAGACGTACGTGACCGGTGCCGGGATGCCGCCCCCCAGGTAGCCGGCCACGCTGCGTCCGACGTACCGGGATCCCAGCTCGTCATCCGGTTCGCCCACGAACGACCACCGGCCGGCTCCCGGGCGGGCGTCGGTGGCCGGCGAGGGCTCCCAGGAGTCGATCCGGTAGACGGCGTCCACCAGGTCCCCCGCCACGACCACCGCCCACCGGGGTGAGCGCGGCGACGTCGTGTCGACCCACCGTTGACCGATCCGCCAGCCGTGGCGGGCTCGCTCGTAGGCGGTGTCTGCACCGTGGGGCCCCACCCGCAGCAGCACGACGGGATGACTGCGCTTGAACCGGGCCCGCCTGGCCAGCTCGGCACCGATCTCGACGGCCGGGCGTCGCCGGCTGCCCAGCCGGGTCTCCTGACCGAGGGCCAGGGCGTCACTGACCGAGGCTTCGACGAGGCGGGCCTCGGCCGGCGTCAGGCCGTACCGGAGGATGTCGACCCTGACGGGGCGCCCATCGGCTTCGGCTTCGCTGATCCGGTCGAGTGCGGTGAACTTGCCCGAGCGGGTGGTGCCGTCCGGCACCGCCCGGGCCCGCTCGACGTGGCGGTGGCAGCGGTCCCCGGTGCCCCGGCCGACGTAGAACGGACGGCCGGTGCGCGGGTCGACCAGCAGGTAGACGTACGCGCCGAGCTTGCCCCGGACGCCGGGCGGGAACCGTGTACCGGGCGCGGCGGCCGGCTCGGCCGGCGTGGCCGGCGTGGCGGCGTCGGCAGTGCGGTCGCCCGCGAGCACGATGGGCTGACCGAGGGCCGGCTCACCGATGGTGGGAACCGGCCACGGCCCACGGCCCACGGCGGTGGGGACTCCCGGGAGGTCGGCGCCGGCCGATGTGGACACGTGCCGGGCAGCGACGCGTGCGCCGGGGACGTCGCCCAGTACGGCGGTCGGCGTGGCGTCTGCCCGGGGGGCGGTGTCCATACGCGGGTGCGACTACTCCTGGACGAGCTCGATCAGGGTGCCGAATGCGCCCTTGGGGTGGACGAAGGCCACGGTGGTGCCACGGGAGCCGGGTCGCGGAGCCTGGTCGATGACCTGGCCGCCGTGGTCCTTGACCGACTGCAGAGCGGCGGCGCAGTCGTCCACCCGGTAGCCGACGTGGTGGATGCCGGGACCCTTCTTCTCCAGGTACTTGGCCACGGGCGACGAGTCGCTGGTCGGGGTCAGTAGCTGCACGTAGCTGTCAGCAACCTTCAACAGTGCCTCCTCCACACCGTCGGAGTCGATGCGCTCGCGGTGGGTGACCGTGGCCCCGAACGTCTCCTCGTAGTAGGCGACGGCGGCGTCCAGATCGGGGACGGCGATGGCCACGTGGTCGATCTCGGTCAGCAGCATCTCGGTCATGCTCCGTGCCTCCTGAACAGCGTGATCCGGTCCTCGCCGACCTTTTCGCGCAGGGCCGGGTCGTCGATGCCCAACCCCTCCTCGGGGGCCAGGCAGAGCACACCGATCTTGCCCTCGTGCAGGTTCTTGTGGACCTGGTAGGCGGCATCGCCGACGTTCTCCAGGGTGTGGACGGCGGACAGCGCCGGCAGGATCTTGCCTTCGCACACCAGCTGGTTGGCGTCCCACGCCTCCCGGTAGTTGGCGAAGTGGGAGCCCTTGATGGTCTTGAGCTTCATCCAGAGGTGCCGGTTGTCGTACTCGATCATGTAGCCGGAGGTGGCGGCGCAGGTCACGATGGTCCCGCCCCGCTTGGCGGCGAACACCGACGCGCCCATGGTCTGGCGGCCCGGGTGCTCGAAGACGATGTCGACGTCGTCACCCACCAGGGAACGGATGTCCTTGCCCAGGCGGCGCCACTCCGACTCGTCCTGATGGAACTCGTCCTTCCAGAACCGGTAGTCGGCGGCCTTCCGGTCGATGACAGCCTCGACGCCGAGCTCCTGCAGGAGGTCCACCTTGGACTGCGAGGAGACCACGCCGACCGGGGTGGCGCCACCGTTCAGGCAGTACTGGACGGCATAGGCGCCCAGGCCGCCCGACGCGCCCCACACCAGGACCTTGTCCCCCTGGGTGACCGGGGCCCCGTTGTGCGATACGAGCATCCGGTAGGAGGTGGAGTTGCAGAGGGCGTTGACGGCGGCCTCCTCCCACGACAGGTGCGCCGGCTTGGGCATCAACTGGTTCGCCTTGACCACCGCCAGGTCGGCGAGTCCGCCGAAGTTGGTCTCGAAGCCCCAGATCCGCTGGTTGTCGGCCAGCATCGAGTCGTCGTGGGCGGTCGGGCTCTGGTCGTCGACGTAGTTGCAGTGAACGGTGACCTTGTCGCCCGGATTCCACATCCGCACCGCAGAGCCCACCTGGAGCACGACCGCCGAGGCGTCGGAGCCCACGATGTGGTGGTCGAGTGCGTGCCGGGCGCCCCAGACGCCCTCACGGCCGAGCCGGTCCAGGAACCCGAAGGTGGGGAGGGGCTCGAAGATCGATGTCCACACCGTGTTGAAGTTGATGGCACTGGCCATGACGGCGATGTACGCCTCGTCAGGTGCCAGTTCGGGGGTGGCGACATCACCGACGTGGAGCGACTTGCGGGGGTCCTTGTCCTCGGACTCCATGCCCTCGAACATGTCGATCTCGTCACGCCTGACGAAGGCGGCGCGGTAGTACTCGGGGACCGGGAGTGCGGCGATCTCCTCGCCGGGTGCATCGGCCAGGATGGCGGAGAGGATTTCCTGCATGGGGAAGGAGGATAGTCCGCTGGGCACGGGCGCTCCCAGGCCGTTCGCGGCGCCCCGTGTGGCACAAACCGGCGCAGGCCGTATCATGGCGTCCTGTCGTCGTGGCGTAGCCCAAGGGGGGACGCCGCCTGAACCGGCCACCAGGCCGTGGAGGTTGCAATGTCCGGATCCGTCATCGTCGCAGGAGCCCGCACCCCGATCGGCAAGCTGTCGGGCGCCCTCGGCGGCTTCGCCGCCACCGAGCTCGGCGGCTTCGCCATCGCCGCCGCACTGGAACGGGCCGGCGTGGCCCCGGACCAGGTCGACTACGTCTTCATGGGCCAGGTGATCCAGGCCGGCGCCGGTCAGATCACGGCCCGTCAGGCGGCCACCAACGCCGGCATCCCGATGAGCGTCGCCGCCTCCACCGTCAACAAGGTCTGTCTGTCGGGACTCAACACCATCTACCTGGCCGACCTGATGATCAACGCCGGCGAGGCCGACATCGTCGTCGCCGGCGGCATGGAGTCGATGACCCAGGCGCCCTACCTGCTCCCGGGTGCCCGCGGTGGCTACCGCATCGGTGACGGCAAGCTCGTCGACTCGATGATGTACGACGGCCTCTTCTGCGCCTTCGACCAGGTCGCCATGGGCCTGGGTACCGAGCGCTACAACGGTGCCGACGGTGTGTCCCGCGAGCGCCAGGATGCCTTCAGTGCCCTGTCCCACGAGCGTGCGGCCGCCGCCATCAAGGACGGCAAATTCGCCGAGGAGATCGTCCCGGTGGAGGTGCCCCAGCGGAAGGGCGACCCGCTCGTCGTCGACACGGACGAGGGCGTCCGGGCCGAGACCACGGCCGAGTCCCTGTCGAAGCTGCGTCCCGCCTTCGACAAGGCGGGCACGATCACGGCCGGCAACGCCAGCCAGATCTCCGACGGTGGTGCCGCAGTCGTCGTGATGTCCCGGGCCAAGGCCGAGGAGCTGGGCGTGCAGCCGATCGGCGAGCTGGTCGGCTACGGCCAGGTGGCCGGCCCCAACCCGTCGCTGCTCCTCCAGCCGGCCAACGCCATCCAGCAGGCGCTGGGCAAGGCGGGCCTCACGGTAGGCGACATCGACCTGTTCGAGATCAACGAGGCCTTCGCCGCAGTCGGCTGCGCCTCGGCCGACTACCTCGGGATCAGCTCCGGCATCGTCAACGTCAACGGTGGCGCCATCGCAATGGGCCACCCGGTCGGCATGTCCGGCACCCGCGTGGCCCTCACCGCCCTGCTCGAGCTCAAGCGCCGGGGCGGCGGCACCGCCGCCGTCAGTCTGTGCGGTGGTGGCGGCCAGGGTGACGCCGCAGTGCTCCGCACCCTCTGACCCAGTACCGCGCATCTGACGCACCACGTCGTCGCAGCGGGCGCCCCGGGTGCCGGCCTCCGGGTCGGCCGGGGCGCCCGGTCAATTCGACCGTCGCTGGACGTCGGCCCTCAGTAGGGAGGGGCAAACAGCCCGACCAGCGTGCCGCTGGCTTCGGCCGCCTCCTCCCACGTCCCGATGGGCAGGTCCACCACGGCCAGTGAGCAGGTGGAGAGACCGTGCGCGCCGAGGTGCTCTCGACCAGGTGACGCCGCAGCGAGCAGCTCGAACGCCAGGTGCGACACGGTCGGGTTGTGACCCACCACCAGGACCGACCGGGGGTCGCCCTCCACTTCCTGGACGTACGCCAGCACCGTCTCCGGCTCCGCCGAGTAGAGGCTCACGTAGGTGTCGGTGCGAAGTCGTTCGCCCAGGCCGCCGCACACCAGGCCGGCTGTCTCGACGGTGCGGACGGCCGCTGACACCAGGGCCACCTCGGGAAGCGTCAGGCCGGACGTGCCGAGCGGCGGGGAGTCGGCTGTGAGGCGCGCGCCGAGGGCTGCTGCGTCGCGCCGGCCCCGTTCGGTCAGCGGACGGTCACGGTCCCGCCCTCCGGACGGGGGCTCGGGACGTGCCTCGGCGTGGCGCAGGATCCAGAGTTGGCAGGTGCCGTCGGTCGAGCGGTCGTCCATCGCCCCATGGTGGCAAAGGAACGCGTGCCGATGACCGCGGCCGTCCGGCCCGGAGGAGTCAGGCGTCGACCTCGCGCCTGCCTTCCAGGGCCCGGCCCAGAGTCAGTTCGTCGGCATACTCGAGGTCACCGCCTACGGGGAGGCCGGAGGCGATCCGCGTCACGGTGAGGCCCATCGGCTTGAGCAGGCGGGCGAGGTACATGGCGGTGGCCTCGCCCTCGAGATTGGGATTGGTGCAGAGGATGACCTCGGTAATGCCCTCCCCATCGAGGCGGCCGAGCAGCTCGCGCACCCGGAGCTGCTCGGGCCCGATCCCCTCGATGGGGTTCAACGAGCCCTGCAGCACGTGGTAGCGGCCGGAGAACTCGCCCGTCTTCTCCACCGAGACGATGTCACGGGGGTCCTCCACCACGCAGACCACCGTGGCGTCGCGCCGGTCGTCGAGGCAGATGGCGCACTCGCCGCCCTCGGCGACGTTGAAGCAGCGGGTGCACAGGGTGATCCGTTCCTTGACGGCGATGATGGCCTCCGCCAGTCGGAGGGCGTCCTCGGGCGCCACCTTCAGCAGGTGGAAGGTGATCCGCTGGGCCGACTTCGGCCCGATGCCCGGCAGGCGGCCCATCTCGTCGATGAGGTTCTGGAGGGGCCCGTTGAAGACGGCCACCTAGACCACCTCCTCCGCACCGGGAAAGGCCTGCAGCAGCCGGGCCTCCGCCGAGTTGTCGATCTCGGCCACCTGGAGATCGTCGGCCTCGAAGACGGCCAGGTCCTCCTCGTCCTCGGGATCGGGAGCAGGAGGCGCCGCGGGGCGGGCGGGCGCAGGTGCGTCCTCGTCACCGGTCGGCTCGACGTGGGCAACCGGGGCACCGTCGACCACCAGGACCAGGGGGATCGGCCGACCGAACTGTTCGGCCAGCGCGGCCTCGACCTCGGGGCGCATGGCCTCGCAACGGTTGCGGTGGATGTCGTTGGGTAGTCCGAACTGGGCTCGGCCGCCCTCGGCGGAGACGAAGCGGCCCGCCTGGAACAGGGCCTTGGCCTTGGGCCGCAGGCGACCGATCACGTGGTCGCCCCAGGCCTGGACCAGCTCGTCGCGGCTCGGGAAGGGCGCCGAGTCCGCCGGGACCGACGGAGCTGCGACTTCCGACGGGTGGGCCACGGGCGCAGCGGTCGCAGGTACCACGTCGGCACCGGCCGTCACGGCGGTCGCGGGTGCAGGAACCTCGGGAGCGACCGGTGCACTGGGGGTGGCTGTCGGCGAGGCTCCCGCAACCTGGAGGTCCGCAGGTGCCGAGCGGCGGCGCAGCGCGCCGAGGGTGGGCCGGGCGCCGGTCGGGCCTGGGGCAGCGGGTGCCTCCTCACTCACGGCGGGTTCCTCGGGCACGGGCTCTGCGGGTGTGGGACGGCCGGTGGGCACGGCAGCCGCCCGTGCGGCCAGGGCAGCCCCCGTGGACGACGCTGCGGGAGGCGGTCCGGCAACGGGCGCGGTGGCCTCGCCAGGGCCGTGGACAGGCGGGCCCGAGGACTCGAGTCGCTCGATCCGGGCCAGCAGTGCGGCCGGTGAGTCATCGGCCTCCGGATGGACCAGGCGGACGAGTGCCACCTCCAGGTTGACCCGGGGTTCGGGCGCGTCGCGCATGGTCACCTGGGCCCGGCCCAGGTCCTCCATGGCGCGGACCAGGGCGGCCAGTCCGACGCGTCCGGCCTGGGCGGCCAACGCGTCGCGCTCCGCCCCGGACACGGTCACCAGGTCGGGCGCCACCAGAGCCAGGAAGCCCTGACGCAGGTGGTCGACCAGGTCCACGGTCAGCTGCTGGGGACTGAAGCCGGCGGCCGTCAGGTTGGCCACGGCCACCAGTGCCCGCTGCACGTCGCGCTCGGCCAGCGCCTCCACCACCTCGTCGAGCTCGGGCAGGTCGTCGTCGACGGCGTCGGAGGCCGCCACCTGGTCGAGGATGGAGAGGGCGTCGCGGGCCGAGCCGCGGCCACGGCGTACGGCGAGGTCGAGCGCCTCGTCCCCGACGTCGAGATGGGCGTCCTGTCGGACTTGGGACAGGAGCTCCGACAGGGTGTCGGGCCCGAGGAGCCGGAACTCGAAGTGCTGTGTCCGGCTACGGATCGTCGGCAGGACCTTCTGCGGGTCGGTGGTGGCCAGCACGAAGATCACATGGGCCGGTGGCTCCTCCAGCGTCTTCAGCAGGGCGTTGGACGCAGCCGTCGACAGCATGTGGACCTCGTCGACGATGTAGACCTTCTGCCGCCCGGGGGAACCCAGCGCCGCCCGGGAGACGAGATCACGCATGGCGTCGACGCCGTTGTTGGAGGCGGCGTCGAGCTCGTGCACGTCGAGCGACGTGCCTCTGGTGATCTCGATGCACGAGGCACAGACGCCACACGGTTCGCCGTCGCGGAGGTCGGTGCAGTTGAGCGCCTTGGCCAGGATCCGGGCCGTCGAGGTCTTGCCGGTGCCACGGGGGCCGCTGAACAGGTAGGCGTGGGCCACCCGACCGTCCCGGACGGCGTTGCGAAGGGCCAGGACCACATGGTCCTGGCCCTTCACCTCGGCGAACGTCGACGGACGGAAGCGTCGGTAGAGGGACTGGTAGGGGACTTCCTCGGTCACGTCGGCCACGTCGGGAGCCTACCGGTCGGCTCGGACACGGTCCTCGGGCCGGATGACCGTCCGGAGGCGGTCCGGGCGGGAGGACGACTCCCCCGGTGGTCGGTGCGACGGCCAGGTTGACTGCGGCACACGGCCGGACCCGCTGAGAGCTGCTGCCTTCCGACCCTGACTCGATTCACAGGAGGACGTTGCGCAGGACCCAGCCGCCGCACCCACCACCGGGGAGGCCACGATCCTACCGTCACGGAGGCCACCCGCCACCCCCGCCGATCGTTCCGGACCGCCGGGGCGACCGGAGTAGCCTGTCTGGGCTGTGGACGCCCCGGGGTCACCCGGACGGCCAAGGCACGGAGGCGTGCGAGAGCGGCCGAATCGGCACGATTGGAAATCGTGTGTGGGGAAACTCACCGTGGGTTCAAATCCCACCGCCTCCGCCATTGTGATGTCTCAGGACATCGCGGACAGTTGAACCTATGAACCGGGCCTTTCGTGCCTGTTCGTGCAGCAGGTACTGCGGTGCTGGCGGCGATCATGCGCACGGCGTCATCGCTCCCGGCTCGATGGAACCATCTGATCGATCGGGAACCAAGCAGCGGGCCGGTGCGGGTCGCGGACGCCGGCACGGGATTCGGCCAGCGGACACCTGGACGTGGACCGGAGGCGTGAGGTCATAGGGAAGTCCCTATGCTCGCCGCCATGGACGCCGTGGATGGGACGCGTGTCGGATCGGCCCCACCCACGATCGGGTCGGACCCCGTCGTGGACGTCGAGGCGGCGATGGCGCTCGCCCTCGAGGAGGCTGCGGCGGCGGTGACCCACGGAGATGTGCCCGTGGGGGCCGTCGCGCTGGTCGACGGACGGGTCGTGGCCGCCCGGCACAACGAGCGGGAGCTCACCGGCGACCCGACTGCCCATGCCGAGATCCTGGCCCTGGCCGATACGGCCAGGGCGCTCGGCACCTGGCGCCTCGGCGAGGTCACCCTGGTGGTCACCCTCGAACCCTGCCCGATGTGTGCGGGGGCCCTCGTGGCCGCCCGGCTCGGTCGGCTCGTCTTCGGTGCCGCCGACCCGAAGGCCGGGGCCTGTGGCTCGCTCTACAACCTGTGCGCCGACCCGCGGCTCAACCACGAGGTGCCGGTGACCGCTGGCGTGCGTGGCGACGAGGCGGCCGCACAGCTCACCAGCTTCTTCGCCGACCGTCGCAGCTGACCTGACGGCGTCCGACGGTACGACGCTTCTATCCGGGCGGCGTCGCGTCGCTAGGCTCGGCCCACGCCTCGCGTCCGGGTGGCGGTCACCGACCGGCCCGTGCCGGGCGCCGACAAGGGGGATGCCGATGGCCGGGATGCGCGCAGTGCAGGTGACCAGGAACGGCCCGCCGGCCGAGGTCCTGGCCGTCCGTGAGGTGGACCGGCCCGTGCCGGGCGCGGGCCAGGTGCTCGTCGAGGTGGGTGCCGCATCGCTCAACTTCAACGACATCGACCGGTGCCTGGGCAAGCTCGTGTCGGTGCCCACACCCCCGCCGTACACCCTGGGGATGGACGTCTGCGGGGTGGTCGTCGAAGCGGGACCCGGTGCCGAGGAGTGGGTCGGACGACGGGTGGTCGCCATCACCACCACCGCCCTCGGAGGGATCGCGGAGTACGCGCTTGCTGACGCCGTGTCGGTGTTCGACGCACCCGAAGGACTCGACGACGTCGAGGCGGCCGCATTCATCATGCCGTTCCACACCTCCCACCTGGCCCTGTTCCGCAGGGGCCGACTCGCCGCGGGCGAGACGCTCGTCGTCCACTCGGCCGCCAGCGGCCTCGGGACCGCCGGAATCCAGTTGGGCAAGGCGGCCGGCGCCCGGGTCATCGCCGTGGCCGGCGGGCCCGACAAGGGTGCCCTCTGCACCGAGCTCGGTGCCGACCTGGTGATCGACCACACGGCTGAGGACTTCGTCGAGGCCGTGCTCCAGGCCACCGGTGATGCCGGCGCCGACGTCGTCTACGACCTGGCCGGCGGCGACTTCGTGGAGCGCTCGTGGCGGTGCACGGCACGGGGTGGCCGGTACCTGGCCGTCGGGTACGCGGACGACGACGAGAACGGGATGACCGGTCGGCCGCTGCGGATGGCCAGCATCGGCAACATCGACCTGGTCGGCGTCATGGTCGCGTGGGTGGACTCGGTCGACCCCGGCATGCGCCGGTTCGGCTTCAACCCCTACGGGCGGGACGTGGCCGACGAGGTGCACGGTGACCTGCTCCGACTGGTGGGCGAAGGCGCAATCCGGCCCCATGTGGGCCGCCGGGTGTCCATGGAGGAGGCCGGGACGGCGCTCGAGGAGCACCGGGCGCGTCGGGCCGTCGGCCGCACGGTCGTCGTCGTAGGGGCCTGACCGCACCACCCGCCGCCGGGGGGTCGCTCCCCCGGCGGACTCACGCCCGACCGGTCAGGCCGGCGGGGTGACGTACGAGTAGTCGCAACGGAAGCCGTGGGTCGAGCCGCTGACCGGCGGGTCGTCCAGGCGCTGCCAGTTGCCGTTGGCCACCTGGCCGATGATGTAGCAGCTGCCCGGCGTCTTGGCCGCCACGTTGTTCGGGCCGATGATGTGCTGGCCGTCGAACGAGGTGACCTTGCCCAACTGCGTGAGCAGCGAGCCACGGCTCGGATCCGAGCCGGCGTTCTGGAGTGCCTGGGCGAACAGCTGGGCCGACAGCCACCCGTAGAGCGTGTAGAGGTCGGGCGTGAATCTGGGCGAGGCGATGTTCACCCAGTGGAGGAAGTCCGCCACCGCCGGCACCGTCGGAGCGTCCTGGCCCAGGTAGAGCGTGGTGCTCTGCTGGAGGTAGTCGCCGTTGACGGCCGACGCACCGCCGGAGTCGGGGATGAGCTTGTTCGTGTAGGTGGCGGCGCCGAGGACCACGACCGGATGGAAGTCCTGGGTCTGCAGCGACTTGAGGAGGGCCGAGGCATAGGACTCGGCCATCGAGTCGACGAACAGGATCTTCACCCCGGCGTCCTTCATGGCGATCACGTTCTGGTCGAAGTTGGTCTGGGCGACCCCGTAGGTCTGGTCGTAGATGACCTTGTAGCCGACCTTCTCCATGACGTACTTCTCGCCTGCCCAGTCGGTCTCGGCCGACGGGAGGTCGGCGACGAGCGATGCCGTGGCGGTCACGTCGCTCGGGAACTGCTTCTTGAAGTACTGGAGCGGTCCCTCCTGCCAGCCGCCGTTGAGGGGCACCGGCTCGTACACGTTCGGCAGCTTGCCGGTCGTGGTGTCGAGGACGTTGGAGATGTCGGGCATGCCCGGGTTGGCGGCCAGCAGCGAGCCGCCGTAGCTGTCCTCGAGCGAGAAGCTGCCCACCAGGGCGAAGTCGTTGGTGATGGCGTTCTGCGTGGCCTGCTTGTTGGTCGCTCCCGAGAAGCCGTCGTCAGCGCTGTCCTCCTTGAGCTTGCGGCCGTGCACCCCGCCGGTGGAGTTGACGTAGTCGAAGTACGCCTGGGTCCCGACGACCGCTCCCTTGAAGAGGCCGCCGAGTGAGAGTGTCGAGACGTTGCCCACCGTGACCGAGTCGGAGGTGACCCCGGTGTGGTCGCTGAAGGCGCTAGCCGGGATCGACGAGCTGCCACCCGAGCCGCCGCCGGTCGTCGTCGTCGACGACGACGAGTTGGTGGAGCTGCAGGCCGTCGCAGTGGCGCCGAGCAGCAGGGCCATGCCCAGTGCAGCCACCCGCACCCGGTCGGACGTACGTGCCACATTTCCCCCTGTCGCTCGCCCGCCGTGCGCCGATGATTCCCCCACCGGCACCGGTGGTCTGCTTGGTGGGATGACCCTAGTGCGCCGGACGGCGCCAGGCCCGGGAACCTGCGGTACGGCACCGGCCACGTTCCGGACCCCCTTCCGGGCTCCGTTACACTCGCCGGCGGAAGGGTGGCAGAGCGGACTAATGCGCACGCCTCGAAAGCGTGTGAGGTGAAAGCCTCCGGGGGTTCGAATCCCCCCCCTTCCGCCAGCGTGATGTCTCAGGACATCGCGGACACGGCGAACCCCCCGTGAACCCGGTTCACCAGGGTGTTCGCACCTGCTGACCGCCCGCCGACGGTCCCGCCAGCGACGACGCCGCTAGCCCAACCGTGCCAGCACGTTCCGGGTGATCTGCTCGATCTGCGGGTCCCGGGCCGCCAACCCGTGGGCCCAGTCGGTCGAACCCGACGTCACTACGGTGGCGCCTGCCGCGTTCGTGTAGGCACCCAGCACCGCGTGGCCGTGACGGATGCGTTCCATGGCCTCGGGGTCGCGGGTCCCGAAGACCCGCGACGCGATGTACTCCAGCTCGCTCGGCTCCCCCGGGCTCGGCGGACGGGGCGCGGTCTCGCGGGTGAAGTGCCGTGTCGGGCACGTGCCGAGGATCACGAAGGTCGACGGCGTGCCGTCCTCACCTGTCGGGTAGGGCAGGCCGTCGCGGTAGGTAAATGCACAGCCGTCGCACTCGTAGCCGACGACCGTCGCACCGGCACCCAGCACATCGCCGTAGCCGAGTCCGGTGCCGTCGAAGATCCAGTGGTCGGCACGGTGCACGGTGTAACCACCGAGCCCTGCGGTCACGTTCCGCCCGATGCGGTGGTAGCCCCCACGGGTGAACGACACGCCCGTCATGAGGTTCTCGGGACGGGCAACGATCACGTCGGACCAGAACGTCGTCACCTCCGCCTCGCGGTCGGTGCCCCTGACGGGGTCGTGCTTCATGAAGGCCTTGTATCCGACCATCACATCGTGATCGTCGCCGTCGATCCGCACCTGCCACAGCGAGGTGTTTCCCGAGAAGAACGCCGCATTGCCACCCCTCGCGATGAATGCCTCCACCGTGTCCCGCATCCCGGCTGTCCAGTACTCGTCATGACCGACGGACAGGTAGAGACGCGCATCATCGAGTACCTCGGGGTGTTCCTCGAGGTCAGCATTCGTGCACACGCCGACCTCGATGCCCTCGCGCTCGGCCCACTCGACGAAGGGAAGCTCCCAGTCGGGCCAACCTGCCGATCCCGCGTAGCCCGACAGATGGTTGATCTGCAGATAGCCGACGTGAGCGGCATTCTGCGGATCCGGCGCACCCGTCCCTGTCACCCGACGACCCTTGCCCGGCGGCTTGTAGAGGTAGCCCGCAGACATCGGACGCTGCATGGCGACGTGGGTGCCACCGGTGTACAGGTTCTGTCCGCCGAAGTCGTTGTAGGCGTGCCACGTATTGGTCGCCAGAGCGACGACCACCCGCGTGCCGGATGGCGGGCGCACGACGAAGAACGCATGGTCGCGCCGCACCTTGTCGCCGACGTCGATCTCCATGACGACCTCGTAGTAGCCCGACCGCCACTGCGGTTCGACGTCCACCGTGAACGCAACCGGCCAGCCGCACCCATTCGACGACGCGTCCGCCGGGATCTCGTGCTCGTCGACCGCGATCGTGTCAGCTGTGACCACGACCTCACGGTGGGCGCCGACCCGTGCCACCTCGATCCGCACCGGCCGCCCACCGGCCGACGACATGTGCAGACCGACCTCACCGCCACCGCGCACCGACTGGGGCCAGCAATATCCCGTGACCGCCTCTCGCTCCATGTCCCGAGACTAACGGGGGCAGATCAGACGCTTCGGTCCGGCGGAGGTCCCGTCGAGCACGAATCAGCCCCGGCGTCCTGCGTCGCCAGTCAAACTCCCTGGCCCCGCTGGGTGAGACTGTAGATAGGGGCGCTCGGTGAGCCCTGCGCAGCTGCGCCATCGGCGACGCAGACGTCGGAGGTCGGACACGTAATGAAGCCAAGGCTCAGATAGGACTGCCCGTCATAGTCCGGTGCACCCGCCGGGGTACTGAAGGTGACCGATGACCAGGTTGAACCACCATCGGTGGTCCCGAGCAGCATCGACGAGCCGCCATTGTGGACGTTCCCCACCTGTTGCGGCACCGCATCAGATCCAGTCGCCCAACATTCCTTGTCGGTCGGGCACGATACGCCGCTGAACATCGGCTGGGGCGCATCGATCGGCAAGGGGTCGGGCGTCCATGAGCGACCACCGTTGACGGTCGATGAAATATCGCCGATCAGATGTTGGCCGTTCGAGCTGCAGGTGTAGCTACCGCTGGATGATGCAGCGTTCAGGTTCGCGGCAGTCGCGGTACGGGACTCGACCTGGGCAATGGCGCCCAGTGCTGCACGTTGCGTAGTTGGGATGGTCGTAGTCGTCGCGCCACTCGCCGGCAGTTGGATCGAGGCGCACTGCGGTGGATTCTGAACCGTGATGTCGATGTTGCCGGTTACGGCGCAATGCAGTGCATCGGCGCAGGCAAGCTTCGAATACTGGGAGATGCCGAAACCGGCAGGCAGCGTCCCAGGTGCCCACGTCCGCCCGCCGGTTGTCGTTCGGACCGCAACTCCGGCGGTCCAGTCATCGACACCCGATGCATCACTCGTTCCCACCGAGGTGCAATCGAGGCTGGACGAGCATGTCAGTGCCTCCATCGACTCGCCCGCAATGATCGGGCTATCGGCGAAACTCGCACCGCCGTCACTCGTGGAGAGGAACGTCGCATCGGTATGCGTAGTGGACACATAGGGGTTCGGGGCAGCGAGTCCGGCACAGAAGTCGATCGAGGGGCAGTCCAGCGTAGTGAGACTGCCCACCCCTGAGGGCAACTGGGAGATCGTGAACGAGTGACCGCCATTGGTCGTCGCGACGAAGACCGAGTGGCCATCGACTGTGCCCCCCGCAGCGCATTCGCTTGCTCCGCCACAGGCGATCGGGCTGGTCGGCACGAATCCGTGAGGCATGGGAACCACCGACCAGGTCGCACCTACGTCAGTGCTCACGTAGAGAGACTCCGACAGTAGGCGGGTACCGGCGAGCGCTGACGGGTAGCGACCACTCATCGCGTAACACGTCGAAGCCGTCGGGCACGTGAGGTAGCCGGGGGGCGGGCCCGAAGTGTTCTGTTGCCACCTGCCGCTCAGCACGTCATCGAGGAGCTGCCACGTTCCCGCTCGATTGCTGTGTGCGGCTCCTCGTGATGGGCTCGACAACGGGTGGGCGGCGTGCCACGGCGCCGTGACCCGATGATTCGGCCCACCCCCTCCACCGTCGAATGTCACCAGACCGACGACAAGCACGACGATCGCCGCCGCGGCGCCCGCGGCGGCTGGTCTGCGATGGTTCGAGCGGCCGCGCAGACGGAGTGGGATCACGGCGTCACCGGAGGACTCGGATGCGTCGCGTGGGCTCGACACGATCGACTGCAGCAACTCGTCAAACACTGATTCGGTCGAGGCACGCTCGACCTGCGACAGGTCGACGGGGTCCAGCCGGGTGAACGCAGCGTCGTGTCTCATTGCTCGACTACCTCCTCTGGAGCGGGGCGGTGGTCCGTTTCCCCACCTGACGTACGTCCGATCGGCCGCGCATGCTTCTCCGGCCCTGCAATCTGGGCCATCGCTTCATTGAGCCGGAGACGGGCGCGATGGAGACGGATCCGAGCTGCAGTTGCCGAGCACCCGAGCACGCGTCCCGCTTCCGCACCACTCAACCCGTCCCATCCGGTCAGCATGAGCAGTTCGCGATCGTCTTCCGGGAGGGAGTGGAGACAGGACAACGCGAGGAGGCCCTCTTCACCCAAGGGGTCTCCATCCACGTGAGCTGCCCGGAGCTCGTAGGCCAATCGAGTGGCAATTTCGTCTCGTCGGCGAGTCTTCCGGCCACTGTTCGCCAGAACGTGACGGGCGGTCACGTACAGCGAGAGGAGGCTGTCGGGACCGGCGGGGACGTCGTCCAACCTCCGCCAGGCAACTTCGAATGTCTCGGCGACTATATCGGCTGCATCTTCTGGCGAGGTCGAGCGACGGAGCGCATAGGCGATGATCCGAGGGCGCGCCGACTCGTAGAGACTGCAGAACCGCTCCTCATCCGCCTCGGACATCGCACCCCCAACTCGGCCTTTATACGGTCTATGTCATGGGGCGAGCGGTTGTTTCAGCGATCGGGCCACCGATCGCAGACCACTGGGTCGGGAGGTCGGTCCGGTGCCCCCGACATCCGGGCCTTCCGCCCGACCGGCGGACGTGGTTTCCTTGTCGGCACGCGCCAACGGAAGGAACCACCATGCAACACGTCGCTCTGGGCACCTTGGACGTCGGTCGCATCGGGTTGGGCTGCATGGGCATGTCCTTCGCCTATGCCGGTGCGGGCAGCGACGACGCCGAGTCCGTCCGCACGATCCATCGGGCACTCGACCTGGGCGTCACCCTGATCGACACCGCCGAGGTCTACGGCCCGTACACCAACGAGGAGCTCGTGGGCCGAGCGATCAGGAGACGCCGCGACGAAGTGGTGCTGGCCACCAAGTTCGGGTTCATCTCCCACGCCGGCGGTGGCCCGGGCACGCTCGACAGCAGCCCGGCCAACATCCGCACGGCTGTCGAGGGCTCGCTCCGGCGACTCGACACCGACCACATCGATCTCTACTACCAGCACCGGGTCGACCCGCAGACCCCCATCGAGGAGACCGTGGGAGCACTCGCCGAGCTGGTGGCCGAGGGGAAGGTCCGCCGCATCGGATTGTCGGAAGCCTGGGTCGGTACGATCCGGCGGGCCCACGCTGTCCACCCGATCACCGCGCTGCAGTCGGAGTTCTCGCTCTGGACCCGGGATCCGCAGGACGAGGTACTGCCGGTCCTGCGTGAGCTGGGCATCGGGTTCGTCCCCTACTCGCCACTGGGGCGCGGCTTCCTGACCGGGGCGATCCGCTCGGTGGACGACATCGGCGACGGCGACTCCCGCAAGGACAACCCGCGCTTCGTCGGCGAGCACTTCGAGCACAACCGGCGCATCGTCGACGAAGTCGAAGCCATCGCGACGGACGTCGGGGCGACGCCGGCCCAGGTGGCGCTCGCCTGGCTACTGGCCCAGGGCGAGCACATCGCACCGATCCCCGGCACCAGGCGGGTGACCCGCGTGGAGGAGAACATCGCCGCCGACGGAGTGTCCCTGAGCCCGGAGCAGGTCGAGCGGCTCGACAGCCTCCCGGCGCCGCTGGGGGACCACCACAACGAGGCCCAGATGCGGATGCTCGAACGCTGAGCGGGAGTCCGGCTCAGCCTGCGGGAACGGGATCGGCGGCCGACGCTTCGACCGGCGCCACGTCGACCTCCACCCCCAGGTTGGGAACGATCCGATCGAGCCACCGGGGCATCCACCAGTTGGCCGGGCCGAGCAGCTCCATGACGGACGGGACGAGCACCATCCGGACCAGGGTGGCGTCGATGAGGATGGCCGACGCCAGCCCGAGGCCGAACACCTTCAACACGTGCAGCGGGTCGCCGAAGACGAACGACCCGAACACGAAGATCATGATGGCCGCAGCCGCCGTGATGACCCGGGCCGTCTTGGCCAGTCCGTCGGCCACCGCCGCGGAGTTCACGCCGGTCCTCCGCCACTCCTCGCGGATGCGTGACAGCAGGAATACCTCGTAGTCCATCGAGAGCCCGAAGAGGATGGTGAACATCATCAACGGGATCCAGGGGTCGATCGGACTGGTGGCGCCGATGCCGAAGAAGCCACCCAGCCAGCCCCACTGGAACACGGCCACGATCACGCCGTAGGCGGCGCCCACCGACAGCAGGTTGACGATCACTGCCTTGAGCGGGATGGCGAGCGAGCGGAACACGGCCATCAGCAGGAGGAACGACAGCAGCAGCACCGTGCCGATCACCCAGGGGAGGCGGTTCGAAAGGTAGGTGGCGGCGTCGACGGACCCCGCCGTCTCACCGCCCACGTAGGCCGTCACCCCGGTTCCCGCGGTCACTTCGGGGATGGCGCGGTCGCTCAGCGTGTGAACCAGTGCCTCCGTCTGGGCCGCCTGGGGCGCGGTCGTCGGGTAGGCCACCATGACGGCGGCGTGGCCCGACGAGCTGAACTGGGCCGGGCTGACAAAGGCCACGCCGGGGGTCGTCCGGACTGCGGCATCGATGCGGTCGACCGCAGCCTTCCGGCCCTCGGGCACCTGGGCGACGATGATCAACGGGCCGTTGAACCCGGGGCCGAATCCGGTCGCCAGGGCGTCGAAGGCCTGTCGGGTGGTAGTGGACGCCGGGTCGTTCCCGGCATCGGTGAAGGCCTGGCGCATCGAGAACATGGGAAGCGCCAGGCACACCAGCAAGCCGACCGCGCCGAGCATGAAGAGGACCGGATGGTCCTGGATGCCCCGGCTCCACCGGAACCAGAAGCCCCGCTCGTCCGGCTCGGCCCCACTCTGCAGGAGGCGCTTGATGGCCAGGTTGTCGATGGCCCGGCCCGAGAACCCGAGCATTGCCGGCAGCAGGGTGGTAGCGGCGAGCATGACCAGGACCACGGCGGAGATGGCGCCGATGGCCAGGCCGCGCATGAACGGGAGCTGCAGCAGGAACAGTCCGAGCAGCGACAGG
The DNA here is from genome assembly GCA_003164095.1 of Acidimicrobiaceae bacterium. GTDB lineage: Bacteria > Actinomycetota > Acidimicrobiia > Acidimicrobiales > RAAP-2 > Bog-756. Next base: position 23,969 of record PLRX01000094.1, read on the forward strand.
ATGACGGTCGTGCCGGCGAACACCACGGCCCGGCCCGATGTCGCCAGCGACACCGCCACCGCGCCACGCGGGTCGCGTCCCTCCGCCAAGCCCTGCCGGTAACGGGTGACGACGAACAGGGCGTAGTCGATGCCCACGCCGAGCCCGATCATCGCCATGATCTCGGGGGCGAAGATCGGCGTGGTGACGAGGTGGGTGAGCAGGTCGAGCACGGCGAAAGCCACGGCGATCCCGAACAGTGCGGTGATGATGGGCAGCCCCATCGCCACCACCGAGCCGAAGGCCAACAGCATGATGATGATGGCGGCCAGGATCCCGATGCCCTCACTCGGGCCGGGTTTCGCTCCGGCGACCAGTCCGATTGCCTCACCGCCGAGGGCCACGTGGTAGCCGGCGGCCTCATACGACTGCGCGGCGTCGATCACTTTCTGGATGTCGGCCGTCGGCAGGTTCCCGGCCGCCTCGTCGAAGTTGACCCGGACGAAGCCAACGTGGCCGTCACGCGAAATCTGTGAGGCGCCGTCGGGACCGAACGGGCTCGTCACCGACGCTACGTGGGGCAACGGTGCCAGCGCGGCGGCCAGTTGTTCGGTTCGCGCCTGGTTGGCCGGGTCGGCGAACGGCCCGGTCGTGGAGATGACCACCTGGGCCGGGCTGCCGGAGAACGCCGGAAAGTTCGCGTTCAGGATCTGCTGGGCCGACTGCGTGCCCCCCGAGAGGTTGTTGGAGAAGTTGCTTCCGGCGGCCTGGGCCACCACGTTGACCCCGACGAGCGCCACGACCCAGATGGCCAGCACCCACCAGCGCCGATCGTGGCACCAGACGGCCAGGCGGGCGAGGGCACTCTCCTCGGCCGGCCTCGATTCGGACGTCGCGTGACGCTTCACGCCAGGACGTTGCTCGGTGGTGGACACTCCATGCCTCCGCTGGTGGTGACGCGCCGGGCGCGTGGACGGGTCGAGAACTGTTCTACCCGGTGCACCCTCGCGCCCACACGGACGTCGCCACCCAGGCCCGGGGGAGGTGCGTCAGTCGGCCGCCTCGGGGCGCAACATGGGGAAGAGGATCACGTCCCGGATGGCGTCGACCTCGGCCAGCAGCATGATCAGGCGATCGATGCCGATACCGATACCGGCCGTCGGTGGCAGCCCGTACTGCAGCGAGCGCACGAAAGCCTGGTCGGCGGGGTGGGCCTCGACGTCCCCTCGGGCCTTGGCCGCAGCCGACACCTCGAAGCGCTCAGCCTGCTCCTCGGGGATGTTGAGCTCGGAGTAGCCGTTGGCGAACTCACGGCCGACGATGCACAGCTCGAACCTGTCGGCCATGGTCGGGTCGTCAGCGGTATGACGGGCGAGGGGGGAAACCTCCACGGGAAAGCCGCACACCAGGACCGGGCTCAAGAGCTCGGGCAGCAGCACCTGGTCGTAGAGCTCGAACACGAGCTTGCCCGGGCCCCACTCGGGAAGCGGGGTGACTCCGTGCCGTGCGCACACCTCGCGCAGGTGCCCGATGTCATCGGTGGGGTGGACCCGCAGTCCCAGACGCTCCTCCAGGAGGTCGAGCAGCTGCAGCCGCGGCCACGGCGGGGTCAGGTCGATCTCCTCGTCGCCGAATGCCACGGTGAACCGGCCGATGGATTCACGGGCGGCCGCCACCACCAGGGCCTCGGTGAGGTCCATGCCCTCGGTGAGGTCACCGAACGCCCGGTAGGCCTCGAGTGCGGTGAACTCCGGGCTGTGCCGGGTGCTCACGCCCTCGTTGCGGAAGTTCCTGGCGATCTCGAAGACGCGCTCGTACCCGCCGACCACCAGCCGCTTGAGGTAGAGCTCGGGGGCGATCCGCAGGCTGAGCTCGATGTCCAGGGCGTTGGCGTGGGTGAGGAAGGGGCGGGCGATGGCCCCGCCGGCCTGCGGCTGCAGGATCGGGGTCTCCACCTCCACGAAGTGCTCCGACTCCATGTGCCGGCGCATCGCGGCGATCGCCTTGAAGCGGATGTCGAACACCCGCCGGCTGTCCGGATTGGCGAGGAGGTCGACCTCGCGCTGTCGGTAGCGGGTGTCCGTCTCGGTCAGGCCGTGCCATTTGTCGGGCAGCGGTCGGAGCGCCTTGGACAGGAGGGTCAGCACGGTGACGTCGACCGACAGCTCCCCACGACGCGATGTGATGACCTCGCCCGCGGCACCCACCCAGTCGCCCAGGTCGACGGCGTCGAGTACGGCGGCCGCCTCGTCACCCAGCGTCGAGGACTGCAGGAGCAGCTGGATCGAGCCGGACGAGTCGGTCAGAGTGGCGAAGGAGAGCTTTCCGTGGCGGCGCACCGCGGTCACCCGGCCGGCCAGCTTCACCTGCTCACCGGTGCGGGTGTCGGGCTCGAGTCCGGCGTGGCGCACGTGGAGATCGTCGGCCAGGGCGGTCCGGTCGTAGCGCGACGGGTAGGGGTCGATGCCCCGGGCGGCCAGCTCCTCACGCTTCTTGCGCCGCTCACCGATCAGGGCGTCGAGGGTCGGGGCGGTCGCCTCGTCGGGTGACGGGTCGGTCTCGTTGGTCACGGCGGGGTCTACTTTCTGGGGATCCCGGGGCGGGGGCGGACCCGCGGCGGAGTCGCCATCTTAGGAGAAGGGGTCCGCGTGAACCGGCCTGCGCCGACGTGGCGCCGCAGCGGTGCGTATGCTTCGGGCGCGCCCCTAGCTCAACGGTGGAGCACCGGATCCTTAATCCGGAGGTTGGGTGGTTCGAGTCCCCCGGGGCGCACGACAGCAGTTGCCTAACGTTCACCGTTCGAACTCCCGAGCCGAGAGTGGTCTCGGCACAGCCTTGGCGAGCTGGTGATGGCCTAGTCGTCGATGCCGCCGGAGGCTGAAGGCGGGAAGCGGCCCGAATCTCGAATCGTAGGATGCGATCGTGCCCGCACTCATGGTTCAGGGAGTCTCGAGCGATGCCGGCAAGAGCTTGCTCGTCACCGCGCTCTGCCGATGGGCGCACCAGCAGGGCATGTCGGTCGCGCCGTTCAAGGCGCAGAACATGTCCAACAATGCCCGGGTCGTAGACGGCGGCGAGATAGGAACAGCCCAGTGGCTGCAGGCGGTTGCGGCGGGAGTGCTTCCCGATGTGCGCATGAATCCGATCCTGCTCAAACCGGAGAGCGATACTCGTAGTCAGGTCGTCGTGAACGGTGTCGTCAACGAAGCGTTCACTTCAGCTCCGTGGCGCGATCGCTCGAGCCGCCTCTGGCCACACGTGACCGAGGCATTCCGCTCACTCTCGGACGAGTTCGACGTGGTGATCATCGAAGGCGGCGGTAGCCCGGCCGAGACCAACCTCTGGTCCAGCGACATCGTGAACATGGCTGTGGCGGATCTTGCTGACGCACCGGTGGCACTGGTCGCCGATATCGATCGAGGTGGCGCATTCGCCCATCTCTTCGGCACGTGGGCCCTGCTGCCTCCGGAATGGCGACGACGGATCGAGGGCTTCGTCCTCAACAAGTTTCGGGGAGATCTCGAGCTGCTGGCACCTGCGCCCGACGACCTGGAAACGGCTACCGGAGTTCCCACGATCGGCGTGCTCCCCTGGATCGACCACGGACTCCCCGATGAAGAGGGACCGACCGTCCTCGCCAGATCGGGGCACGGGCCGCGGGTATCCGTCGTTTGCGGTCCCTATGCCTCCAACCTCGATGAGTTCGTACAGTTGCAGCAGGTCGCCAGAGTCAACTGGGTGCGGACAGCTGCCCAGCTCGCTGACGCCGAACTCATCGTTCTCCCGGGGTCCAAGCACGTCGCCAACGACCTCGCCTGGCTTCGCGACGCTGGCCTCGCCGATGCCGTTTCCCAAGCAGCACGTATCGGGACTGCAGTGCTCGGAATCTGCGGGGGACTTCAGATGCTGGGGCAGCGGATCGAGGACCCTGACCGAGTGGAGGGAGCGGCAGAGGGCCTTGGTCTTCTCCCCATGGTGACCCACTACGAGACATCGAAGCGGACCACGGAGAACACCGTCTGCTTCGGACCGTTGGCGCCTCCGTGGTCATGGCTCGGAGATTGTCGGATATCGGGCTACGAGATCCGACACGGCGTCACTCAGGCACCTCAAGACATCCAGGTTGTGCCTGACGGTCGCGCATTCGGGCGCGGCAATGTGCTCGGCGTCTATTTGCACGGCGTGTTCGAGGATCCGGTCGCACTCGCGGCGTTCGCCGGTGCCGTCCCCACAACACTGGACACGACATGTGACCAGCTTGCCGGTGCCGTCGAGAGTCATCTCGACACAGCGTGGCTTCTGAAACGCCTCGAACAGGCAGATACGCCCATCGGGGGTTGAGCATCGGTCACCTGCCGTTCGAGAGCGGCCTGGGGCCTCGACTGCGCCCGACGGATGGACGGCAATTCCCGGCCTTCTGGATTCTTGGGTCCGGCCCCACCTTCGAGCTCCCCTTCTGAGTTGTGCGAGTCAATTGCCGGATGGCCAGGAGCTTCTCAAGGATCTGCTGGAACTCAGGGTTCGGAAGCCGTCCCACCAAGGGCACGCAGGCGAGACGGGACAGAGCGGGTCCGGCTTCTGTCCTCTTCGTCCGGCACGGGTGCGGCACCATGTGGGCCGTATGAGTTCGATCCTGGAACGGGATTCTCGGTGCCCCTGAACGGCACGTGCACGAGTGAGGCACTCCTCGACGTTTCGCTGGACCGACTAAGGCAAGTAGCCGGGGGGAATC
>PLRX01000005.1 GCA_003164095.1 Acidimicrobiaceae bacterium
GGGTCAGGGCACCTGAATGGTTACGCGGAAACCGAGCTGCGCACATTGTTGCTTCACGGGATCAAGACTTGGAGCAAGAGGTGATAATCGACGCGCTGCTGGCTGAAGTCGGCGTGGTAGCTCTTACCGCAGCACGTACCCCTTACCCCGGACCGTGTGGATGACAGGCGGCCCGGCGGCTTCCAGCTTCCTGCGAAGAGTTCCGACACACACGGGGACGACATTGTTACAGCCTCGGAAGTCATACCGCCACACATTGTGGATGAGCTGGGACTTGGAATGCACATGACGAGGATTCAGCAGAAAGTAGCGGAGCAGATTGAACTCTTGTGGCGTCAATGGGATGGCACTGCCGGCCCGGGTCACGACGCAGGTGCCTTCGTCCAGAGAGAGATCTGCGAATCGAAGAACTGGGTTGTACTCCGGCCCTGCACCGGCGCGACGGATCATGCGATGGACGCGAGCGACAGCTTCGGCGAGGGCGAAGGGCTTGGGGATGTGATTGTTGCCGCCCACGATGAGGCCTCCCACCCGTCCTGGACCAGATCCTCGGTCGCCGACAAACAGAATGGGAACGCGAAGTCCATCAGAATGAAATCTGATGACGACTTCCGCCGAATCGACTTCGGATAGCTTCAGGCCGAGGACGACGAGATCTGGAGGGTGCTCACGGGCTACGGACAATCCCAGAGAACCTTCGACAACGCCCTTAACGTCATATCCTGCATTGCGAAGTGAAGTGGCCAGAGCATCCACGACCCCGGGGTCGTCGTCAATTAGGAGAACGCGATGCCGGGATGGCCTCTTCTCCAATCTCCGACTCCCCGAGACTCCTTTGGGTGATTCGTTCGGCCTCAGCATTCCGGTATCCGATTCTGTTTGAGGGCTCTGCACCGCTCGGCTCTTGGTGTGGGAGTGGCTGGATAATGGGGATGAGTGGCCTTGAAGCCGTATCTGCTGGCGGTCAAGACTTGCTCGGAGAGCTGAGTCAGAAGTCGCCATCCACACCGCGGATCGAGAGCTATCAGGTGACAGCCTCGTTTGGGGCATGTGGCTCACTCGGCACCGAAAAAGGCAGCATCGAAGGCGAACACTCCACCGTCAGTGGCGACTTCCCAGTATCCGCCGGTCGCCGGGTCCCTGGCGATGCCGATGACCGGAGCGTTGAGAGCGAGCCCGCCCATGGAGCCGTGGAATGGGTCATCGCCGAACGCGAACACTCCGCCATCGGCGCCGATTAGTCGATAGCCGGCGCCGCTCGGACTCGAATCGATGCCGGTGGTCGCTGCCACATGGGGAATCGAGGCCACCGAGCCGAGGAAAGGCGCGTCGAAAGCGAAGACCCCTCCATCCAGCGCCACCTCCCAGTACCCACCGGCGGACGAGTCTGTGGCGATGTCGATGACCGGAGCGTTGAGTGTGAGTCCGCCCATCGAGCCGTGGAACGCGGCATCGCCGAAGGCAAAGACCCCGCCGTCGGCCGCCACCAGCCAGTAGCCACCACCGTCGCTAGTTGATGTCATGGCGACTACCGGCGCGTTGAGTGGGTGATCGCCCATTGACCCGAAATATCCGGCATCGCCGAAGGCGAAGACCCCGCCATCGCCAGCTACCAGCCAATAGCCCCTCCCGTCCGGCGTGGCGGCAATGTGATTGATGGGAGACGCGAGTGGCTTGCCGGCCATCGACCCGTACGAGATAGCATCGCCATGTGCGCTGATCGCTCCGTCGGAGTCCACGAGCCAATAGCCCTGTCCGTCTGGCGTGGCAGCGATACTCCTAAACGAATCGGTGTTCCAATTGACGGTTCCGATGAATAGGCGGCGGGCGCCACCACAGGCGTAGCTGGTGCAGCCTGGTCGCCACGCCGCATAGGCCAACATCCACTGGCCTGATTGGCTTTGGAAGAGTGAACCTCCGCCTGGCCCCGACGCTGATCCTGACGACGTCAGGATTTGGGTCGTGCTTCCGGCCGTGCAGGCGCTCGTGGGCGAGCTGCAGAGAACGTAGGCTTCCGAATAGGAGTCTGAATCCCATAATCCTGCGGAGAACAGCAGCACGTAGACGCCGCCTTGCTCGACAAGCTGGGGGTTCTCTACCGTGGCTTCCCAGGGATGGCGGACACTGTCTTGATCTAAGAGATCGGTTGGGGCCCCGACGAGGGACATTCCATCTGCGCTCAGTTGCTGGGACCAGAGTGATGCACCTTGGGCAGAACCGCCATCGTTTGACTTCCACACCAGATAGGCAATCCCGGTCCGGGTATCGATGAACGGGCTCGGGTCGATGGCCCCGCCCAGCGACGCATCGCACACCAGCGGACCCGAAGACGTGTCGGTGAACACCGCGTCAGTCGGGTCCAGCGTGGTCGCCGTCGCGACACTCAGGCAATTAGAGCCCGTGTCGCCGGGGTGGCCCTTCTGGGCGGCGTCGTAGTACATGATCCAATGACCGTCCCAGTAGAAGACTCCCGGGGAGGTCTGAGTGTTGACTTGCTCCCACGACGGCACGACCGGAAGGGCCGACGATCCGTAGTTCTGGCCGATCGTCGAGTGCCAGCCGGAAGCAGTCGACCCGGAAGTGTCGACCAGTACCTGGATGTGATTTCCGAGCGCAGTCCCGGTGGTGAACGCATAGTCGGTGGAACCGCTGGTCACGACGTCGGGGTCCGGCGCGTCGGCGTCGAATGCTGGTGCACCAGGCGCTGCGACGGTGAGGCTGCCGGCATTGCCGGGCAGCGCGGCACCGGCCGGGTTGGCTGAGCCCGTTATCACCGGTACGCCTGCAGTCAACAACAAGAGAGCCCCACAAACGACGAGTTGAAGCCATATCCAATGGAGTCGCAGTCGTCGAGATGCGCGTTTCCCTTTGTTTCGGGCCGGGGTCCCCCGGGAGCTTGCATGGTAAGGAATCCGGGGACGCCGTCGAGAATGTCGTAAGGCAAGAGTGGCCATGGAGTCCAGACATGGGGAGCGGGTTCATACCCACTATGAGGAACCTGTCTGGCTATTCCTTGAAGGTCTGATGTGGAGCCGCTGAGTGCACGCGCGCCAACGGACCGTGTCGAGTGGCACCAGGCCGTACTCTCAGGCCGCAGGGAGTCGGACCGTAACCGTGGTCCCACGATCACGACCGGAGTCAAGGGTGACGGTCCCCTCATGCGCAGCCACGATCCCGGCGACGATCGCGAGCCCGAGCCCAGTGCCTGATCGAGTCCTGCTGGCATCAGCTCGCCAGAAGCGATCAAACGCTTTGCTGGCTTCGTCTGCTGTCATTCCTGGACCTGAGTCGGCGACATCCAGCGTCACTCGGGCCCCGGTGCTGAAGGCTCGAAGAGTGATCGTTGCCTGCTGTGGAGTATGGCGAAGCGAGTTGGTGACCAGGTTGGCGATGATCTGACGCAGTCCAATCTCGTCTCCTCTCACCACCGGAGAGCCAGAAACCTCCAGGGTGATATTGCGAAGAGGATCCGTCGTTGCAGCATCGTGGACCGCGTCGTTGAGCAGGGGTTCGAGATCTACGGGCTCAAGCTCCATCGACCGACCGTCGTCCAAATGGGCCAGCAACAGGAGATCCTCGACCAGGCCGCCCATGCGTCGTCCCGACTGGCCCACTCGACGCATGGCATCGTCTCTCACGTTGTCTGCTTCGAGGGCACCCTGACGCCAGAGGTCGGAGATTCCCAAGATGACCGAGATCGGGGTGCGAAGTTCATGGGACGCATCGGCGATGAACTGTCGGAGTCGCATCTCGGCCGCTTGTTGTTCATCGAGCATGACGTTGATCGCCCGGGCAAGGTGTGCCGCCTCGGTCTTGCCACTCGCGCTTTCAACCCGTCGCGATCGATTGCCGGCGGCAATGGCGTCGGCGACGTCGGTGACCTCGGCGATTGGGCGGAGTCCGAGCCGGCCCACCCAGAACCCAGCGGCCACAAGCACAGCGAGGACAACCAGCCCGGCGCCAATGGCAGCTAGCCGCAGACGACTGGCCGTAGCGTCCACTTGCGCCAGGGATGCCGCGACCAGGAGCTTGGTCGGTTGGTTCGGCGAGGCGATCAAGATCGCCCGCCACCGCTCCGAGCCCGACTGAGAGCCCACCGTAGAGGCCGTGCCAGTCTGGCCGGGTGAGGTTGCGTGCCGCGGCAGTTGAGGAACCGAGCCATTCCCGTCCAACGGGGTGAACAGGACATGGCGTTGAGTACCGCTCACTATCGCGATATAGAACTCGCTGATTCGACTGCTGTTCGAGGGACTCTCGGACGAGGTGGGCAGTCGGATCGGCGTGACCGTTGGCGATTGGTTGTTCATTGGCCGGTCAAAGGAGCCCACCACCGGAACTGCAGTTCTCAATTGTTGATCGATCTGTTGAAGTTCGGAGTGCTCCACCGAGCGCACCAACAGGCCACCAAGTAGCCCGACGACCGAAAGCAGGATCGCAGCGGCGATGTAGAGACGCAGTCGAAGCGTCATGGATGGTCAGTTCCCGTCGAGCCGGTAGCCGAATCCCCGAATGGTGCGAATCAACGTCGGGGGAGCCGAGTCCACCTTCTTACGAAGCATCGAGATGTAGGTCTCGACAACCGTCGACTCTCCGTCAAAGTCGTAGTCCCACACGTGATCTAAGATCTGATCTCGCGAGAGTGCCCGGCCAGCGTTCCTGAGGAGGAACCGCAGAAGTTTGTACTCCGTGGGGGAGAGCGGGACGTCTTGCCCTCCCTGTGTCACGACGTGTGCCGTGTCGTCGAGTTCAAGGTCGCCGCAAGCAAGTACCGGGGATTCCGCACTCCTTCCGGTCCGATGGAGAATCACATTGACTCGGGCGACGAGCTCCTCGACACTGAAGGGCTTAATGAGGTAGTCGTCGCCTCCAATGGTCAGACCGCGCACTCGATCCTCAACGGAGTCGGCGGCCGTGAGAAAGATGACCGGGGTGTTCACTCCAGCGAACCGGAGCCTCCTACACACTTCAAACCCGTTGAGATCAGGAAGTTGCACGTCAAGGACAATGAGATCCTGGGGGTCCCCCTCCGAGGCAAGGCGCAGCGCGTCGCGTCCGCTTGACGTTTCACCAATCTCGAATCCGGCGAGCCGGAGTGCGGTGCCGATGACATAGGCCACGTTCTCCTCATCTTCGACGATCAGGATTCGGGGGCCCATGCCGCCACTCTGCCGACAAATCCTTGTGGTCTGTTGAGAAGAACCTGTGGGTTACCCGTGAGTGGGCCCGCCCCTTGCTCAACCTGACCGTGCACTGATGACGATGCGATGGCCGTCGTTGTTACCAGGGCCAACGCATCGACCGGGAATCGGGATTGGCACTCAGGAAACTCGCGAGATAACCGAATGGAATCCCCAGATCCGGCTGCCACGATGCCTGCATGGATACGACAACCCCCTCTCACAGGCACATGTTCGTCGCTCCCGCGCGACTTGCTCTGGCTCTCGGATTAGCAGCCCTCGGCATTCTGATGGCGGCGTGCGGGAGCAGTAGCAGCGGCGCCTCGGCGACAACTTCTGCTGGTTCGTCGAAGGGAGCGAGTTCGACGACGGCATTCCAATCGTGCCTGGCCAAGCACGGCGCCACCCTGCCAAGCGGATTTAGTGGGGACGGGCCACCCTCGGGTGCTGCTGGAGGTACACCTCCGTCGGGCGCAGGCGGCACTCCCCCCTCTGGCGCCGGTGGCTTTGGCGGCAATTCGAAGTTCCAAAAGGCCATCCAAGCGTGCGCCAGTCTCCAGCCCAAGGGTGCACGAGGCGCAAACGGGGCGAACAGCACGGCACTTGCCTCGTACAAGAACTGCATGAAGCTGCACGGCGTCACGATCGCGGCCTTCGGTCCGGGAACCTCCAGCACTACACAGACCACCGTCGACACGACGAGCGCTGCCTACCAAGCGGCATCGGCTGCGTGCAAGTCACTGCTTCCCGCCGCCGGCGCAGCCAGTGCGAGCGCTCCAGCGGGCTAGTCAGCTTCTCGTTCGAACTGACGCCGACCGCTGACCACCGAAGGGACCACTTTCATGCCATCCATCGCACATGAACGCTCACGAAAGAAACTGATCGGCTATGCCGCATTGATCATCGCCGTAGTGGTGGTGGCAACGCTTGGCCTCACCTCGATCTATGGATCCTCGTCGTCGGCCAGTACAGGTGTCGCCCGGACGGTGACCGTCACTCGTGGAACCGTGCAGTCCTCCGTGTCGGCATCGGGCAATACGTCTGCTGTGTCGACGGCCGATGAGAACTTCGCTACGAGCGGGACGCTCACTGCGGTCAATGTGTCGGTCGGTGACACGGTGACTGCAGGCGAGGTCCTGGCCACCATCGACCCGGCCCAAGCCGAGGCCAATCTCCAGTCGGCAGAGGCGTCGCTGGCCAGTGCTCAGACGACTCTCGCTCACGACCAGGCTGGAGGCACTCCAGCTCAGCAAGCACAGAACCAGGCGTCGCTCGTCTCGGCGCAACAGCAACTGACAACGGACCAGCACCAGCTAACGGTCGATCAGACCAGCTTGCAGACTGCACAGTCGGCCCTGGCCTCAGATCAAGCGCTCGGATGCCCGGCTTCGACGTCGACGGGAGCGTCGAGTGGGTCGTCGACGAGCACTTCGGGAGGCTCGGGAGGAGTGGGAGGCGCGGTCCAGTCGAATGCCACCTCAAGTGCCACGTCGGCACCATCGGTCACGACGGGCTCGGCCGGCTCAACTGGAACTACCACGGTGACGCTCAGCGGGACCGTCAACCCCAACGGGGGTTCGACAACCTACTACTTCTCGTACGGCACCACGACGTCACTCGGTTCCTCGACAGCTTCGGCCGATGCCGGCTCGGGCACTTCTCCTGTCTCGGTCTCCACCGTGGTCACCGGTCTCAATCCGAACACGTCGTATCTCTTTCAACTCGTGGCAACGAACTCGGCGGGCACGTCAACCGGCATCAGCGCGTCGTTCACCACTTCACAGAGCTCGTGCGTGACCGATCAGAACAACATCACGACGTACCAACAGGCAGTGGCAAAGGACCAGTCGACGATCACGGCCCAACAGCTCACCGTGCAGTCTGCTCAGGCAAACCTTCAGGTCACGTCGGCCACGATCGCCCAGGACGAGGCGAACGTCTCGCAAGACCAAGTAACGGTGACTGCCGATAAAAAGGCCCTTGCCGGGACAACGCTGACTGCGTTGATCAGCGGTACGGTCACCGCTGTCAGCAACTCGGTAGGAGACACGGTCACCGGATCGGGGTCGACTACGAACGCGTCGACGGGGTCGAGCTCTGCCTCGTCGACTACGGGGACCTCGTCGGGTTCGTCGGGTTCGTCGGGGTCGTCCGCTGGTGGCACTGGCAGTGGGGCGTCGTCCAGTGGGGGGAGCGCGAGCAGCGGAAGCGCATCCTCAGGAGGTTCATCCAGTAGCGGCTCGTCCAGTAGCGGGTCCTCGTCGTCGAGCTCATCGTCCAGCTTCATCACCATCCAGGGACTCGACAACCTCGAGGTCGTGGCTAACTTCGCTGAATCTGATGCCTCGAAGATCGCCGTTGGACAGCCAGCAACAGTGACGCTTTCGGCGCTGTCAGACACCGAAGTGAGTGGTGTAGTGACGGCGGTCTCGCCTACATCGTCAGTTGTGAGCAATGTCGTGACCTATCCGGTCACTGTGGTTCTCACCAATCCGCCGGCGACGGTCAAGGAAGGGATGACGTCGCAAGTAGCCGTGATCGTCCAAACCGCTACCAACGTCCTCGAGCTGCCCAGCGCCGCCATCACGACGACAGGGAGTGTCTCCACCGTCAAGGTGGTCGATGCAAATGGAACGCAGAAGACGACGCCCGTCACTCTGGGTCTGGTCGGCACGTCCTACACCGAGATTGCAAGCGGACTCACCGAAGGACAGAAGGTAGTGGAGCCGACGGCAAGTGTGAGTGCGTCGTCCGGGACGTCAACCTCGGGTGGTGGCTTCCCCGGTGGTGGTGGTGGCGGATTCGGCGGAGGTGCACCATGACCCTCCTCACGGACAGCAATCGCAACCGGGGCAGTGACGGCAAGACTGGGACGGCGCACTTCGGGGAACGCGCCGTCATCGCCCTCGCCGATATCGTGAAGCGCTACCAAATGGGTGGGCACGACGTCTTTGCTACCCGCGGCGTGTCCCTGGTTGTCCCTCGTGGAGAGTTCGTGGCGATCATGGGGGCGTCCGGTTCGGGTAAGTCGACGCTCATGAACATCATCGGGTGCTTGGATATTCCGACCAGTGGCCACTATCGCTTGGATGGTGTGAACATCCGAGACCTCGATGACAGGGAGTTGTCCCGGATCCGAAATCGGAAGATCGGATTTGTCTTCCAGGGATTCAATCTCCTGGCGCGGATGTCGGCCGTGCAGAATGTCGAACTACCCATGGCCTATGCAGGCCTCAAAGCGAAGGATCGCCGGGCCCGAGCAGAGGTGGCCCTCAATACGGTCGGACTCGCCGATCGGATGGGCCATTTCCCGAGCGAGATGTCTGGTGGTCAGCAACAGCGTGTGGCGATTGCGCGCGCGATTGCTACCAACCCTGCACTCATCTTGGCCGACGAGCCGACGGGAAACCTCGACACGACATCCACGATTGACGTGATGAAGATGTTCGCTGATCTCCACAAGCAAGGCCGCACGATCGTCATGATCACCCACGAGGAGGATGTGGCTGCCTACGCGACACGGGTCGTTCGCCTCCGGGATGGAGTGATTGTTGGCGACCACCAGCAAGTCCCTATTCATGCCCGAGACGAGCACGTGGCGCACGTACAGGCGGCGACTGCACGACACGATCACCGGGAGATGCCGTCGTGAACATGATGGGGAATGTGGTGATGGCCCTCCGGGGCATCAGCTCCAACTGGCTTCGATCGCTGCTGACCATGCTCGGAGTGCTCATCGGTGTGGCTGCCGTTATTGTCCTCCTTGCCGTCGGCACCGGGTCATCGGAGGCCGTGGCCAAGTCGATCAACAGCCTGGGCACCAATACCCTGACCGTGTTTAGTGGCGGCCAGAGTACTTCGCAGACCGGTACGAAATCCAGCAATGCCACACTCTCCACCACTGATGTCAAGCTCATCGGCGACTCCAACAATGCTCCCGATGTCCAGTCTGTGTCACCCGTCATCTCGACCAGTGAGACGGCCACGTACCAGGGTGCTACCTACTCGACCTCCGTGATCGGCTCCACGCCGTCCTATCTGCCTGCGTCGAACTACACGATCTCCGCCGGTCGGTCGGTCTCTGCCGCCGACGTGAAATCGCATGCACAGGTGGTGGACCTCGGCACATCGGTTGCGAGCAGTCTCTTTCCGACGGGGTCCAATCCCCTGGGCAAGCAGATCCAGCTGGGATCGTCGGAGTTCACGGTTGTGGGTCTGCTCGCCTCCAAGGGCAGCAGCGGCCTCTCCAATGGTGACGCGGTGGTGATCGCGCCGTACACGGCTGTCCAAGACCAGCTGACGGGGCAGTCGCAATCCTTCTCCGAACTGCTGGTGCAGGGAAAGTCCTCCGCGACACTCACGTTGGCCCAGAGCGAGGTGGAGAGCATTCTCGCCGCGCAGAACAACACGACCGTTGCCAATCTTCCGTTCTCCGTGCTCAACCAGGCGAGCCTTCTGTCGACCGCCACGTCGAGTTCGAAGACCTTCACNNTGGTGACGGTGACCGAGCGCACGCGAGAGATTGGGATCCGCAAGGCGATCGGCGCACCGAAGTCGGTGGTCCTGAGCCAGTTCCTGATCGAAGCCGTGGTCATCTCCATGCTGGGTGGCGTCATAGGCATCTTGGCAGGATTAGTTGTCGTTCGGTTCAAGATCGACGGTGTCCAGCCGGTTCTGGCCACGTATTCGATTCCTCTTGCCTTCGGTGTCGCCCTGCTGGTCGGCGTGTTTGCCGGCCTGTACCCCGCGTATCGAGCGGCATCATTGCGCCCCATCGATGCGCTTCGCTACGAGTAGTTGACAGAAGGAGCTCCATGACTGACGCGACGCCTGACACCGTTCTCGAAGAGGAGCGCCCGACGGGTGAGCTCCGCATGGATGAGACCGCGCAGGTTCCCGCGGTGAACTCTGGCGGAGCCGACCAGGGCTCGGATGAGCTCAGCGCATTGTTCGAAGAAGAAGCGGACGAGTGGCCGACGCAAGGTCCGGCAAAAGGTCTGCGTCTGTCGTGGCCAGTAGCTGGCCTACTCGTCTTGCTTCTGGCATTCGGGGGACTATGGGCGGGGGCGTACATGCAGCGCAGCTCGTCGTCCTCCTCGAGTTCGACGTCACCGTTCGGCGGGTCGTTCTCCCTCCCCGGTGGTGCATCCACAGCCCGAGGAGCGGGTGGAACTGGCGGTTTTCCTGGTACTTCATCGAGCGGAACCTCGGGAACGGTGACTGACATCATCGGAAGCACGCTCTATGTCACCACTGCCAGTGGCGACCTGGTTGCCGTCACTGTCGGGTCCAACGCGACAGTAGATCGAAACGCGAAGTCGTCGCTCGCCGCGCTGCAGCCAGGTGACACGGTGACCGTGCAGGGCACCAAGGCAAAGGATGGGACAGTGACTGCGGCATCAGTGTCCGCGACGCAAGCGGGGGTGACGTCTGGTGCGGCAGGCTTTGGTGGTGGGGGCTTTCCAAGTGCCGCGTCAGCCACGGCCGGCGGCTGATCCGGGACAAGTTGAGACGGCCACGAGTGGCCATGCAACAGGTCCGTACCGTCGGCACAACTGAGCCGAACAACTTGTCTTCCAGCTCCAGCTATGTGTTCGACCCGGAGTCGTCACCGATGACGTCCAAAGATGGCCCGCGGAACCAGAGCAATACGGTCTTGATCGGGACATCTACGCGAGGCATCGCAAGTTCGGAAATGTCGACGACTCGGCGCGTCCTGGGACGAATGCGGCGCCTCCTGACATCTCGGCTCCTCCCCGCGAGCGCATTGGCTGGACTTGTATTCTGGCAGCTTGGCGCACTTGTCGCCGAGCTTCAGGAGTTCAACCTCCACCCCGGATGGATAGTGCTTGGGGAGTGCCTGCGAAGCGTCCTTTACGCGCTGTTCCTATGCTTTCCGATTGCGGCCTTCCTCACCCATGAACCAGCTCGCTCGCGGGACGGCAGCCGACTCGTGACGTGTGCTGCTGTAGCGGCGACGTTTCTTCTCGCAGGCCTCGGACTTCTGGTGCCTAGCGGGATGCAGCTGTGGCGGACTTCATCCGTAGTGGTGGGGATAGCCTTGGTGATCACCCTGGTGGGCGTCGCACTAGCTGCTGTCAGCGCCAACTCGTTGGGAGGTAGCTTTTCCTTTGGCCCTCAAGGTCGAGCGCTCGTCGTGCGTGGGCCCTACCGGTTGGTGCGCCATCCGATCTATCTCGCTGAGCTGGCCATGATCGTGGGTGTGACAGTCGTCAATCCGCGATTGGTTCCACTCGTGGGGGCGTTCGCGGTGATCGTGCTTCAGTTGGTGCGGATCCGAGCAGAAGAGCGCCTCCTCCGCTCAACATTCCCTGGATTCAGCTGCTACGCAGCAGCGACCCGATATCGGCTGATTCCATTTCTCTGGTGAGGTCTGAGGCGCCGGGTCCGGAGCGAGCGGGCGGACGCTCGCTCAACGGACCCGGCGATCTGATGCCGGCCGAGCATGGGTGCTGAGCCAGTTGACTCTTCATCCTCAGGCCGTCACGTCCCGCCGAATGAACAAGGTGGCCCCAATCCCTGCAGCTACGGCTAGATAGAGCAGCGTTCCGACCAATGAATGCGCATAGCCAATCGTCGCCGTCCCACCTTGGGCCACCGACGAGAGGAGTTGGCCGGGCAGGTACCCTGCGGTACTTCTCACGGTGGAAGCAAGGATCTGCTCGACCGGAAGTAGGTAGGCAACTCCGACCGCGACTGCAGCAACTGACGAGCGCATCACGATCCCGAGGGTCAGACCGAGCAGCGCAAAGCCCACCGTGGCGACGGACACATCGATCAAGCCTGTGGCCATGGCTCCTAGTCCTGAGAACGCGGTCCACGCGTTCGTTGGGATCCCTCGACCGTGCGCCATGGCGAAGGCGACTGCGATTGAACCGATCGTGGCGAGAGCGACTGCACCGATCATGAACGTCGAGATGGCTAGGAGCTTGCCACCCAAGAAGACGATTCGTCGGGGCTGGCGGACGAGCAGGTTGCGCAGGGTTCCCTGTCCGTACTCCGTCGCCATTTGTGATGCAGCAATGGCGAAGGCGATGACGCCGAGTATCGTGAGCGATCCCTCAAGTCCGTTCACTGAGCCGCTTGACAGGGCAAGTTGGGAGAGTGGTGTCGATTGACTGGCTGGACCGGTGGTAGCGCTACGGCCTGCAGTGCTGAACGTCAGAACAGTGACGAGGCAGGCGACAGCAATGATGGCGGCATAGCTTCCATAGAAGAGGCTCCGCCGACGGAGCTTGATCCATTCGCTAGCGAAGGCGTTAGCCACGGGTGCCCGCCAGTGCCCAAGCCCCTGGATTCGATGTCGACACTCCATCGTCACTCGTGAGGGCGAGAAACGTGTCCTCGAGGCTAGGCCTCAATACATCCAGCTGGACAAGAGTGATGTCGGCTCGAGCTGCGGCCCGGAAGAGGAGTGCCGCCTCTCTTGAGTTGCCGTGGGCCACCAGCGACCCGTGTTCAAGCTGGGTCACCATGCCAAGTCCTTTGGCGAGATGTTCGAGTGACGGCGAATCCCAACGGTCGCTGCAACGGACCGGTCATGATGACCGGGTCCACCCGAGCAGCAAACCGTTGGGAGATCCAGCATGGCAGGTGCAGTACTGACCGCGCGCGAGCGCGAGGAGATTCG
>PLRX01000065.1 GCA_003164095.1 Acidimicrobiaceae bacterium
CTAGGAGCGTGGGTCAGTATCCGCCAATGGGGTGAGGCTGATCCTCACCGTTGGCCCTACGTGTGCCAGGCGTGTTGATGGCCGATATCGGGTTGCGACCGCGAGGTCCAGCCTCCCGTGGCCGGATTCGGCTCCAGCGGAGGGACTGATTGGCCTCAGCAGGCCCCGAGGGGTGCTCCCTGGGTGGCATTGGCCAGCTTGCGGAGGTTGTGGCAGATGACATGCAGCGTCCACTCACACTGGGCTCCGGCCAACCCTCGGAGTCGAAGCTGTCCGGCTGATTGTCGGACCTTCATCTGTCCGAACGCTGGCTCGACGATGGCCTTGCGTCTGGCGTAGTCGATGCGTCCTTGTGTGGTCCGCAGTCGCCTGGCCATGCGTTCGCGTTGGGTGGCGTTCTGTGGGATCCGTCCGCGCGGGGAGTCGGGCACCCGCTCGCCGTTCTTGATCCTCCCGGTGGCCACCAGCACGTTGGACTCGGTCTCGGCGATCCAGGTGAGGTTGGCCTCGGAGCAGTAGCCGGCATCGGCGAGGACCAGGTCGGGGCTGGCGTCGATGTCGGCGGCGTCCAGGTTCCCCTCGGTGACGCCGATCATGGTGATGAGCGCACCGACATCGGCGGCCTGGTTGGTGACCTCGGCGGCCAGGACCACCTGGGATCCCTCGTCGACCACGGTCTGGGCGTTGTAGGCGTAGTGGAACCCGTCGGTGGTCTTCATCATCCGGGACTCGGGATCGGTGAAGCTGCGCTGGGCTTTCTTGGACGGCGTGGCCTTGGCTGCCGCCATCTCGGCTGCCTGTTCGGTGGCCGCATCGTCACCGCCGTCTGCTTCGGCCTTCTGTGCCGCCTGAGCTGCCGCCTTCTCTGCGGCCTCGGCCTCGATGGCTTCTTTGGCCGCCCGCATCCTGGCCAGTCGCCCCTCCCGGGTGGCCAGCTCCTTGGGCAGTTCGTCGCCCCGCTTGTCCTCGCCGAACTCTGCGTCCTCGGCCCGGTCGACCGCTTCGGCCTCGGCCAGCATGGCGGCCACCTGGGCCTTGATCTCGACGATCCTCGGACCGAGGCGCTCGTGACTCATGGCCTTGTGTCTACTCGCCGACGCCCGCAGCTTCGTCCCGTCGAGGGCCACCCGCCCGAGGCTGACCAGGCCGGAGCTGGCACAGAGGGCCAGGACCTGGATGAACAGGTCGTCCAAGGCGAGGGCGTGACGGCGCCGGAACCGGGAGATCGACCGGTAGTCGGGGGCAGCATTGGCGGACAGCCAGCGGAAGGCCACGTCCACCTGGCACCGTCGTTCCATCTCCCGGGACGAGGTCACCCCGGTCGAGTAGGCGAACAAGAGGAGCTTCAGCATCATCGTCGGGTCGTAGGGAGGGGCGCCGGACGCCTCGACGTAGGAGTCGTAGATCGAGGACAGGTCGAGCATCTCGTCCACCACCTCGGCGATGAACCGGGCGGTGTGCTCCTCGGGCAACCAGTCGTCCAACGAGGGCGGAAGCAGGAACGACTGGGTCGGGTCGTAGTGGCGGAAGGTCTTCGCCTTCCCGACCGGAACCTTTGCCTCGGTGACGTTTCCGTCCCCTTCCGGGATCTCGAACAGCACGTCCTCGGCGGGGTCAGTTGCCATGCCGAGAATTCTTGCCGGTCCGCCGCCGCATCGCGAGTCAGACGACTACCTCGTCAATTGCAGGTTCTGACCCACGCTCCTAGGTAGCGCCGAAGCGGTCCTGCGCGGGCTGCGGGTCGCAACGGCTTGGTCGGAAACTTCGTGACGACACTCGATGTGCTGGGGGAACAACCGGACGCTGCGACCTTCGACGCAGACATCGAGAGCTCCGGCTTCCAGAGTGAGGTCGACCGGATCAATTCCGGCACGGCCGCGCTCCTGCGGGGGCTCCTGTCGACGTGAAGGGCGCGGGCCATCCACGGGTACGCGAGGAGTCGGTTGCTAACGTCCGATGCGTGGCCCGTGTCGTCCGGACCGGGGTGGGACTACGGGAGGCGGGATGACGATGGCACCACCGTCACAGCTGGCTGAGGTGTCGAGCCGCGTCGAGGTGAGGTTCGGGACGACGCAGCCACAGCGCCGATGGACCGTGCTGATCCGCTTCATCCTGGTGATCCCCCAGTACTTCGTGCTCTTCTTCGTGGGGGTCGGTGCAGTGGTCGTCGCGTTCCTCGGGTGGCTCGCGGCACTGTTCACCGGTCGCCTGCCTGCGTCGTTCGCCAAGTTCCTGCTCGGCTACGTCCGTTGGACCACACGGGTCTACGCCTACTCGTTCCTCATGACGGACGTGTACCCGCCATTCGCTCTCGATCCCGACCCGAGCTATCCGGTGGACCTGACCGTCACCACCGGCCGGCTCAACCGAGCCGCGGTGTTCTTCAGGATCATCCTGGTGATCCCGGCCGGGATCGTCTCCAGCGTGATCACGTACGGGATGGAGATCTTCGCCCTCATCACGTGGATCGCCACCCTGGTCACCGGACGCATGCCGGACGCCTTCTTCGGCGCCACTGCAGCCGCCATCCGCTGGCAGGCCCGCACGCACTCGTACTTCTGGATGCTCACCTCCTATTATCCGAGCGATCTCCTGGGCGACAAGGACGCCTGGGGGAAGCGGATGGACGGAACCGTGTCGGGCACGGTGGTGCCGCCGCCGGCCGGTCCCACGCCGATTCCGGCGGTGGCGCCCTTCACTCAGTACGCACCCTTCGGGGGTCCCACTCCCACTCCGGCATGGGGCGCCGACCAACCGACGGTGGCGGCACCCGTCGCACCGCCGCCGTTCGGAGCGATGCCCCCACCACCGCCACCACCGCTCGACGCACCTCCGCCGCCCCCACCCGGGGCGCTGCCCCCCGAGCAGCCGAGCGGGGTGCCGTCCCAGGAGGACGCCCAGAACACGCCAGCGGTCGGGCCCCTCCCCATCGCCCCTCCGCCGCCGATCCCCGGTGCCGTGCCGCCGACCGTGATCCCCGGTGCCGTGCCGCCCCCGCCACCTGCTGGGGCCGTGGGGCCCATGCCGGGCACCGGAGTACCGCCCCCCCCGCCCGGGGCCATGCCGCCTCCGCCTCCGCCGTACACGCCGGGTCCCATTCCTCCGCCTCCACCCCCGGGCCCGTATCCGATGACGGGCTACTCGCCGTCGCCCCAGTCGCTGTGGCCCCTCGCACTGACCAAGGGCGCGCGGGTCCTCTCGATCATCTTCATCGTGCTCGGAGCGGTCACCTACGTGGGTTTCAACTCACTCGGCAGCTTCGGCTCGGTCGGTCCCTTCAAGGGCATCGAGCAGGCCCTCGACCGGCTGCAGGTCCAAGCCGCCCATGACAACCTGACCAGTGCGACGGATACGTTCCGGACGGCGACCCAGCAGTGCGAGTCACAGGCTGAACCCATCCAGTGCCTGGATCAGGCGGCCTCCTCGCTGGCCGGCGCGTTCCAGACCTACGGCAATGCGTTGTCGAGGATCAACTACCCGTCCTCTGCGAATGCGCAGGCGGGAGCGGCCGAATCCGCGGCGCAGCTGGCCTATTCGGAGATCACGTCGCTCTCCCAAGCGGTCGACATTCAGGCCTACAGCCAGACCGCGCAGAGTCGCCAATTCGCCAGTTCGCTCCAGGCCGTGGACACCACCTACAACAACCTCTACGGCGCGCTGGGCGGCTGACACCACGCCCGGTCGGCGCCGGCTGCGGGGTGCAGTCGCGCCTCTGACCCGACACCAGGCGACCTACGATGTGCGGCCATGGACCTGACCCGGCGCTCGCTCGTCAAGGTGCCCGAGATCACCGCGCTGTTCTGGCTGACCAAGCTCCTCACGACCGCGATGGGGGAGTCGACGTCGGACTTCGTCGTCAATGCCGTCAGCCCCGTCCTGGCCGTGGTGGTCGGCACGCTCGTGCTGGTCGGGGTCGTTGCCTTCCAGATCATGCGGGACAGGTACATCCCCTGGGTCTACTGGCTGGCCGTCCTCATGGTGGCGGTCGTCGGCACCATGGCGGCCGACGTGCTCCACAAGCAGTTTGGGGTGCCGTACGTCGCGTCGTCCGTCTTCTTCGCCGTGGTGCTGGCCGTGGCGTTCTGGGCCTGGCACCGGGTCGAAGGGACGCTGTCGATCCACAGCGTAGACACCGTCCGACGCGAGCTCTTCTACTGGGTCGCCGTCATGGCCACCTTCGCCATGGGCACCGCCCTGGGTGACTTCACGGCCTCCACCCTCCACTTCGGCTACCTGGCCTCAGCGTTCTTCTTCGCCGGGCTGATCCTGATCCCGGCCGTCGGCTACCGATGGCTGAAGATGAGCGAGGTCCTAGCGTTCTGGTTCGCCTACATCCTGACCCGACCACTCGGTGCATCCATTGCCGACTGGTTGGGCAAGCCCACGAACAGGAGCGGACTCGGACTCGGCGACGGGCCGGCCAGTCTCGTCTTCGCCGTCCTCATCGTGGCGTGCGTGGCCGTGATGACCCGGGCCTGGAGGCGGTCCCCAGCGGCGACGGCGCCACCCGTCGGCACGACCTGACCCGAGAACGCGGTCACGGCGGGGGGAGCTGCTGCGGATCAGTCGGGCGCGCCAGGTCCGTCGGCCCGCCATGACCGGAACAGATCGGTGAACTCCTCGCGGGCCTCCGGCGACAGGTCATCGGGCGTCAGGCGGCCTGCCGTGGCGATGGTCACCCGCATCTGCTCCAGGTAGGCGGTGCAGTTGGGGCAGGCCCGCAGGTGGCGCTCGAAGCGCTTGCGCTCGGAACGGGGAAGCGCACCCTCGAGGTAGTCGCTCACCAGCTCCACCACCTGCTGGCAGACCAGGTCGTCACGGCGTCGTAGCAGGACCATCATCGCCCCCTCGTCTGGAGCTCGGACTCGAGCACGGTGCGCAGCCTGCTGCGTCCCCGGTGGAGCAGCACCCGCTGGTTGCCCTCGGTGATCCCGAGGACCTCGCAGACGTCGTCACTCGGCAGACCCTCGACGTCACGCAGCAGGACGACCTCCCGCTGGCGTCCCGGGAGCCCGTCGATGGCGGCGCGCAGCGCCGGACCCCAGGAGGCCGCCACGAGGCGGTCGTCGACGTCGGACTCCCAGGGGCTGAGCGGCTCGGCCCACGCCCCGTTGCCATCGAAGCGGTCCGGGCCGACCGCGGGCTCCGTGGAGTCGATCGACACGTGCCGGTGCTCGCGGACGCCCGAGGTGCGGGCCCGGTTGACCAGGATGCGGAACAACCACGTCTTGAACGACGACCGGCCCTCGAACCGGTCGACACCCCGGACGACACCCATCCACGTGTCCTGTACGACCTCCTCGGCGACGGCGTCACTCGGGACGAAGGTGCGCGCCACGCGTAGGAGGGAGCCCTGGTAGCGGCCGACGAGAGTGACGAATGCCTGCTCGTCGCCATCACGGAGCCGGGCGAGCAGCTCGACGTCGGACTCCATGGGTTGCACAGTAGGCCGCATGCCTCGACGCCGGAAGGCACGGGTCGACGCGGCGTGGTCACCGTGGACGGCAGCGATGGGAGCTCCTGATCTGGCAACTGGACACGGCGCGTAGTCCCGCTCGCATGTGGTCGCGTTACACCCGGGCATCCGGTGTCAGCAGGTGAAGCCAACGCGTGGTGGCCCCGGGCGACGCGTCACGGCGGGGGTGTAACGCCGGGCCGTGGCACCGGACGGAGCAGTGCAGTACCGACGCAGCACTCACCCTGTCCGACCCACTCCAAGGAGTTCCCATGCGACGTTCCCTGAAATTGACCGCCCTTGCCGGCGCAGCCGTCACGATCGCCAGCCTCTCCCTGCCCGCCGTGGCCGGAGCCGACGGCTTCGGCACCGGAGGCGGGCCGGGCGGTCAACCTGGTGACGGCTTCATCCACCGGACCACCGTGTACGTGCAGACCAACGACCCGACGGGAAACCAGATCGTCACCTACGTATCGGATGGCAGCGGCCTGCACCAGGTCGATCGGACCGACTCCGGCGGCCTCGGTGTCGCCATCCCCGGCGCAGCCGTCGACAAGCTGGCCTCGCAGGGTGGGCTCGCCTCCGATCCGTCCGACGGGCTACTCGTCGGTGTCAACGGCGGGAGCAACACCATCTCGGTCTTCCACGCCTTCGGCCCCTTCGTGAGCCGTCCCCATGTCGTCGCCTCCGGCGGGACCATCCCGGTGAGTGTGGCCGTGCGCGGCGACCTCGTCTACGTGCTCAACGCCGGTGGGACCGGCTCGATCCAGGGCTTCTACGCCAACTCGCTGACGCCCATCCCGGGTAGCAACCGTTCGCTCGGCCTCACCCCCGGCCTGACGCCCGCGTTCCTGAACACGCCCGGCCAGATCGGCTTCACCCCCGACGGCCGCCACCTGGTGGTGACCACCAAGGCGAACGGGAGTGACATCGACGTGTTCGATGTGACCTCGTCGGGCTCGGTGTCCGGCGCACCGGTCGTCAACCCGTCGGCCACCCCCGTCCCGTTCGGATTCACCTTCGACCGGGTCGGACACCTGGTGGTGACCGAGGCCGCCACCAGCGCGCTCACCACGTACTCGATCGCCGCCAGCGGGACGCTGACCGAGCTGGGATCGACGGCTGACGGACTGGCCGCACTGTGCTGGGTGACGACGAACGGCACCTACTTCTTCGGTGCCAATGCCGGGAGCGCCACGGTCACGAGTTACACCATCGGGGAAACCGCTGTGCCGACCATCGTCGGGAACGCCTCGACCGACCCCGGCCCGGTGGACCTGGCCACGTCACCCGACGGCCGCTCGCTGTTCGTGGAGACCGGAGCCGATGACCTGGTCGACTCGTTCGCCGTCCAGGCGAACGGCACCCTGGTCGCCACCGGCTCGGTGTCCCCCGAGCTTCCCGGCCACAACGGGTTGGAGGGGATCGCCGTCGGCTACTCCTTCTAGCCTGACCGGAGGCGGACACACCGGAGTCACCGCCTGCCGACCTCACGCATCTCCATCGGGTGGTGCCGGGCCCACGCCCGGTAGCACCCGATGGTCGCGTGGCGGGACGTCAGCGCTCGGCGATCACCCGGTCGAGCTCGTCGATGTCGTCCGCCGTCAACCTCCGGTAGGCGGCGTCCTTGGCCGGCTGCCACCACACGGGCTCCTCGCAGTGCCACGCCTCGTTGCGCAGTACCCGTTTCACGACCTTCGTGGTCGCCGTCTCCGGGAGCTTGTCGGTCACCCGGACGAAGCGCGGTGCCCACTTGGTGCCGAGGTCCTCCTCGCCCGACAGGAACGCCTCGAACCCCTCGGGGTCGAACGACCGGCCGTCGTGGAGCAGCAGCGTGGCCATGACCTGGTCGCCCACCACCGTGTCGGGCACCGCATAGACCGAGGCGAGCACCACGTCGGGATGACGCTGCAGGATGCCCTCGACGGGTGCCGAGGCGAAGTTCTCGCCGTCCACCCGGAGCCAGTCGTAGTCGCGGCCGCCGAAGTAGAAGAAATCGTCCTCGTCGCGGTAGCCGAGGTCGCCTGTCCAGTACCACCCGTTCTTCACCCTGGCCTGTTCGGCCTCGGCGTTCCGCCAGTAGCCCTCGAACCCGGTGGCCCCGGTCTGGCTGACCATCTCGCCGATGGCCTCCTCGGCGTTGAGCAGCCGACCGTTGGCGTCGAACACCGCACGCGGGCACTCCTCGCCCGTCTCGGTGTCGACGATCATCGTGCCGGGCAGGGCCCGTCCCAGGGCACCGCGCGGGGTGTCGGGTGTGCGCTGGATGGCGGCGCCACCCTCCGTCGAGCCATAGGCGTCCTGCACCGTGCAGCCGAACCGCTCGGCGAACCGGGCGACGTCCGCCTCGGCGGCCTCGTTGCCGAAGCAGCGCCGCAGGGTGTTGTCGGCGTCGTCGGGGTGCTCCGGCGTGGCCAGGATGTAGGAGAGGGGCTTGCCCACGTAGTTGAAGTACGTCACCCCGTACCGCCGGACGTCGACGAGGAACTGGCTGGCGCTGAACCGCTCCCTCAACGCAGCGGTGGCGCCGGCGGCGAGTGCCGGCGCCCAGCCGGCCATCAGCGCGTTCGAATGGAAGAGCGGCATGGCCATGTAGCAGACGTCGTCCGACGTGAGCTCGTACATCTGGGCGACGATGGCGCCGATCCGGGCCAGCCGGCCCTGGCTGCACAGGCAGGCCTTGGGGGCGCCCGAGGTCCCGGAGGTGAAGAGGAGGAGGCCGAGGCTGTCCTCGGTCACCCCCACCGCCTCCTGGTCGGGCAGGGGGGCGCCGGCCACGTCGGCGAGCAGCGCCGAGTAGTCCGTGCCACCGTCAGGGTCCCGGTCACCGGTCGGGTCGTCGATGACCAGGATGCGCTCGGTGGGCAGCGCCGGTCCGAGGTCGTGGCCGTCCACCAGCCTGCGGTAGTCGGTGGTGGTGACGAGCAGCTGGCACTCGGTGTGGGACAGGTCGCGGGCGAGCTCGTCGCCCCGGTGGGTGGGGTTGCCGCCGACGACGACAGCCCCGGCCAGGGCGGCGCCACCCATCCAGAAGATGTACTCCGGCACGTTGTCGAGGAGGAGTGCGACGTGGAACGGCCCGGGCTGCCGCATCGACAGCAGCAGGGCGGCCCGCTCGGTCTGCGCCCGGACGACCTCGGCGTGGGTCCAGGTGCGGTCGGAGAAGGCGAGGCCGATGCGGTCGTCGTCCTCCCGGTCGCGAATCAGTTGGTCGATGGTCTGCAACGGTTCCCCCTGGAAGATCGGCCGAAAGCTGACAGTACGTCAGTTGCGGCTCGTCGGTGCTGCCCCGGTCGCTCCAGGCACAAATCTGGAACACGTTGCAATTTAGCAGGTCCCCTGTTACCGTTCGCGGGACCAGTCAGCGCTGTCAGGAGGAGCCCCAGTCATGGAGTTCGGAGTCTTCATCAATGGGTACCTTCCTGGGCCCGCGTCCCGGGACACGGATGCCGAGCACCTGATGCTCGAACGCGAGATCGAGATCGCCATCACCGCCGATCGCTACAACTGGAAGTACGCCTGGTTCGGCGAGCACCACGCACTGACCGAGTACTCGCACATGTCGGCGCCCGAGCCCGTGATGGGCTGGGTGGCCGCCCGGACCGAGCGGATCCACATCGGCACGGCCATCAACAGCCTGTCGCCCCGCAAGGAGCACCCCGTCCGCTACGCCGAGCGGGCCGCCATGATGGACCATCTCACCAACAACCGGTTCGAGTGGGGAACCGGACGCGGCGCGGGCAGCCACGAGATGGCCAGTTTCAACATCCTGGACAAGAACTCGACCAAGCCGGAGTGGAACGAGGTCGTCCAGGAGGTCCCGCGCATGTGGGAGCAGCGCGACTACATGTTCGAGGGTGAGCACTTCACCGTCCCGAGCCCCCACAACATCCTCCCTAAGCCGTACGGCAAGGGGCACCCGCCGATCTGGGTGGCCTGCGGCAACCCCGGCACGTTCACGACCGCCGGCGAGATGGGCATCGGTGCCATCGCCTTCAACTTCGAACCGGTGTTCTCCCTCAAGGGACGCATCGACGCCTACAAGGAGGGCGTGGCGGCGTGCACCGACCCGATCGGCCAGTTCAAGAACGACAACGTGATGATCACCAATTCGGTCATCTGCACGTCGGACCGCAAGCACGCCCGTGAGATCGCCCTCCGCCAGTGCCGGGGCTACCTGTACTCGATGGTGTGCCTCTACCACGACACGATACCGAAGCCGGACTACGCGCCGACGTGGCCGGAGACGATCTCCGGCGTGGGTGACGAGGAGAGCCTCGACCGCCTGATCGAGGGTGGCTGGCTGCTGTGCGGCGAGCCCGACGAGGTCGCCGAGCAGCTGTCCCGCTACCAGGAGGTCGGTGCCGACCAGCTGGTCTTCGGCATCCCCTCGGACTCCGTGGCGCACGAGGAGGTCCTCGAGATGCTCGAGGTCTTCGGCACCAAGGTGATCCCGCAGTTCGACAAGGACCCGGTCCACTCCACCACCCGGTACCGGGCGACGGCCAAGCCGAAGTTCCCCGAGTTCGCGTACCCGGTGCCGGACATCGAGGTACCGGCACTGCCGACCAACGCGCTGATCGGGCTGGACGGCACGCGCCACTTCTGAGGTGCCTCCCGACGTCCGGGTACGTGACGGGCACCAGGGCGGTCTCCATCGGCACGCGAACTGCGGGCCGGTGCCAGGCGGGTCAGACCCCGGTCGTGCCCCAGGCTGCCAGCAGCTCGTCCGTCGTGGTCAGCGTGGCGATGAGGGGGAACGTATTGTCGAGCACGGCATCCGCGTAGTCCGCGGGGATCCCGGCCACGGTGTCACGGGGCACGACGACCTGGTAGCCGAGGTTGCAGGCCTCGATGGCCAGGCCGAGGACGCCCAGGTTGACCGACACGCCGGTGGCGACCACCGTCTCCACCCCGAGGCTGCGCAGCCAGGTGTCGAGTGACGTCCCGCTGAAGGGGGACACGCCGTGCAGACGGGAGCAGACCAGGTCCGAGGGTTCGGGCCCGAGGCCGTCGCATAGCTCGGTCGGAGGCGTGCCCACCAGGAGGTGGTCGGGGTTGCGCACCATTGCGGCGATGAGCTGGCAGTTGACCGTCGAGCCGGCCCGATCGGCCCGGAACTCGGCGGTGCAGTGGATGACGGGCACCCCGAGCGAGCGGGCGGCACGAAGGACCCGCGCGGTGTTCGGCACCACCCCCGCACAATCGGCCGCCTCGGCCAACTGCGGGAAGGCGGTCAGGTCACCGACCACCCCCCGCTGGATCTCCATGGTGAGGACCGCGGACCGCGACGGGGCGGCCACGCCGGCCAGGTCGACAGGCACGTCGGCGACCCGTGCTCAGGAGCCGGCTGCCGTGCGGTCCCCGCCGGCATCGGACTCCTCGGGGGCCTCGATCACGACGTCTGCCGCCCAGCGGTAGTCGGGCTTCCCACTCGGCGAGCGCTCGATGGTCTCGACCACGTGCAGCTGGCGGGGCACCTTGTACCCGGCGATGTGGCCGCGGCAGTGGACCTGGATCTCGTCGAGCGTGGGGACCCGCTCGCCCCGGGGCTGGACGATGGCGGCCACCCGTTGGCCCCACCGCTCGTCGGGGGCACCGACCACGATGGCGTCGAGCACGTCCGGGTGTGACCGCACGGCCGACTCCACCTCCTCGGGAAAGATCTTCTCGCCGCCCGAGTTGATCGAGACGGAGCCACGACCGAGCAGGGTGATGGTGCCGTTCTCCTCGATGGTGGCGAAGTCGCCGGGCATCGTGAACCGGGTGCCGTCGACGGTGATGAAGACCTCGGCCGTCTTGACCGGGTCGTTGTAGTAGCCGACGGGGATGTCGCCCGACCGGGCGATCTTGCCGATGACACCCGAGCCGGGCACCACGGGCTTGAGGTCGTCGTCGAACACCACGGTGTCGCCCAGGACGCGGACGGTCGGGCCGCTCTTCATGGCCGTCTCGCCCTTGGTCATGGTTGCCATGCCGTTGTTGCCCGACTCCGAGGATCCGATGGCGTCCACGATGACGAGGTTCGGGAAGTGCCGGAAGAACTCGTCCTTGACCGGCGCCGAGAAGAGGGCCGCCGACGACGTGACGGCCAACAGGGAGGAGAGGTCGTAGTCCGCACCAGGCTCGTCGAGGGCCTCGATGAGCGGCTTGCCCATTGCGTCCCCGGTGATCATCACGGAGTTGGCCTTTTCCGACTCGACCAGGCGCCATACGTCGTGCGGGTCGAACTTCGGTACCAGTACCGTCCGGTTGCCCACGAAGCTCTGGCCCATGATGCACCACTGGGTGGCGCCGTGCATCAGGGGGGCGATGGGGAGCAGTGTCAGCTGGCCACCCCGTCCCTTCTCCACCATCTCCTCGGCTGCCTGCACGCGGGTGTTGGTGGTCGGGTCGACTCCACCGCCGAGGGCGTAGAAGACGTCCTCGTGGCGCCACACGACACCCTTCGGCATCCCCGTGGTGCCGCCGGTGTAGAGGATGTAGTAATCGTCACCCGACCGGGGGGCGAAGTCGCGCTCGGGGGAGCCCTGGGCCATGGCGTCCTCGTAAGGGACGGTGCCCTCGCCGAGGGGTACGCCCGAGTCGTCGTCGATGCCGATCACGAGCTTCAGGTCGGGCAGGTCGGGTAGCAGTGCCGTCACGTGGGGGGAGTACTCGGCCTGGTGCACCAGGGCGACGAGGTCCGCGTTCTTGAACAGGTAGCGGAGCTCTTCTTCGACGTAGCGGTAGTTGATGTTGATCCAGATGGCCCGGAGCTTGAAGACGGCCCAGGCGGTCTCGACCCACTCGACGCTGTTGAGGGCGTAGATGCCGACGTGGTCGCCCGGTCCGACGCCGTGTGCGGCCAGGTAGTGGGCCAGTCGGTTGGCCCGCTCCTCCATCTGGGCGTAGGTCCGGCGCTTGCCGGCGGCCACCAGGTACTCCCGGTCCCCGTAGGCATCCACGGAGGCCTCGAACATGTCGGCGAGGTTGAAGGTGCTCATCGCGCAGATAGTAGAACAGGTTTCTGTCCCGGCGACGGGTGGTTTGCCGACGGCGGGTCTCGAGCGGCACCGGCAACGCTTGAACTGCGGATTCCCGCGGGTCAGCTGCTGCCAGCCCCGGGGAACGCGGTCAGCCGAACCTAGGCCTGGAGGTCCGAGCCGGGACGCTGCACCGAGCTGCGCAGCTCGGCCGGGTGCTGCAGGTCGGCCAGGCTCTCCCGCACCGAACGCACGACGCCGTCCTCGTCGAGGCCGAGTCGGGCCAGGATCCGGTCGGGCCGGCCCTGGGCCAGGTACGCACGCGGCACGCCGCGGTGGACGATCGGCGGGCAAGCGCCGATCGGCAGCGAGGCCTTCAGGGCATCACCCAGGAACATGCCCGCGCCACCCTGGCGCACCCCGTCCTCCAGCGTGAGGACCAGCGCGTGACGCCCGGCGTCGATCAGCATGGCGGGGTCGGGGTGGGAGACCACCCGTGGGTCCCACACCGTCACGTCGATGCCCTCGGCGTCGAGCCGTTCGGCCGCGGCCATGGCGGCACCCAGCATCTTGCCGACCGCCAGGATGCAGACCGACCCGTCGCCCTGGCGCACCAGGCGGGCCTCGAGGCCCGTCCCCACGGCGCCCGGGCCGACCGGCGGCGCCGGCGTCTTCGGGAAGCGGATGACAGCCGGCCCGTCGAGGGTGAGGGCGGTGGCCAGCATGGCCTCGACCTCGGGTGCCGACGAGGGGGCGAACACGGTCATGCCCGGGATCGAGAGGCAGAGCGCCATGTCGAGCACGCCGTGGTGACTGGGGCCGTCGTCGCCCGTGATGCCGGCACGGTCGAGGACCAGCACGACGGGCAACTTGTGGAGCCCGACGTCGAGGTTGGCCTGGTCGAAGGCGCGGGAGAAGAACGTCGAGTAGACCGCGACGACGGGCCGCAGGCCGGCCATCGCCATGCCGGCCGCAGACGTCACCGCGTGCTGCTCGGCGATGCCGACGTCGATGAACCGTTCGGGAAACCGGGCTTCGAACGGGAGGAGGCCCGTGGGGCCGGGCATGGCCGCGGTGATGGCGACGACCCGGGGGTCGGCCTCGGCGTGGAGCAGCAAGGCCCGCGTGAAGGCATGGGTGTAGGTGGTGACCGGCGCCCCTGCGGCGATGTCCGAGCCGCCGATCGACAGTGACGCGTTCTGGAGGGCAGGTGTGGTGGAGGTCGTCGCAGCGTCCGGGCCGCCGAGGACGGGGCGCTCGGGCGCCTTCACCTTGACGTCGTGCAGCCGCTGGACGTCGTCCTCCTCGGCCGGTGCGTAGCCACGCCCCTTCTGCGTGAGCACGTGGACCACGATCGGGCCCTCCCACTCGGCTGCATTGGCCAGGGCCTGCTCGACGCCTGCGATGTCATGTCCGTCGATCGGGCCGACGTAGCGGATGCCAAGGGCCTCGAAGAAGGTGTGGGGCGTGACCACCTCGCGCAGGGCGCTGGTGAGGCCGTGGATGCCCGAATAGGCGAGCTCACCCACGCCGGGCAGCTCGCGGAGCAGGTGGCGGAGGCGCTGGCGGGCCTGGACGTAGGCCGGACTCAGGCGCAGGTGGGTGAGGCTGAGGGAGAGCTGGGAGACGGTCGGCGCATAGGAGCGACCGTTGTCGTTGAGGACGATGACGACCCGCTTGCCGGAGTGTCCGAGGTTGTTGAGCGCCTCGTAGGCCATGCCCCCGGTGAGCGCCCCGTCGCCGATGACGGCCACGACCCGCCGGTCCTTGCCCTGCAGCTCGAAGGCGGTGGCCATGCCGTGGGCGTAGCTGAGGATCGTCGAGGCGTGGCTGTTCTCGACCCAGTCGTGCTCGGACTCGGTGCGGTTCGGATAGCCCGAGAGACCGTCCTCCTGACGGAGGTGGGTGAAGGCGTCGCGCCGGCCGGTCACGAGCTTGTGGACGTAGGCCTGGTGGCCGGTGTCCCATAGGAGCAGGTCACGGGGGGAGTCGAACGTGCGGTGCAGGGCGAGGGTCAGCTCGACGACACCGAGGTTGGAGCCGAGGTGGCCACCCGTGTGGGTGACGGCGTCCACGATGAATTCACGGATCTCCTGGGAGAGCACGTCGAGTTCGTCGGGGGTCAGTGCCCGGAGGTCCGCCGGACTGTCGATGTGTTCGAGGATCATGTTGGGAGTTGCCTTCGTGCTCAGGCTACCAGCGCCGTCGGTGTGGCAAGGTCCCAGGTCGGGCGCCTATGAGCCACCTGGGGATGGCCTCACGATGCCCCGCGGGCGCCGGTTCGAACATCCTGGTCACCCCAGCGCGGACGGCCCGACCAGCCGTCCGGCGGCTCTGTCAGCGGACGTTGCCGAGGAAGGTCGCTCGGTCCACGACCACGCGGACGAGCTTGCCGGCCCCGACGAGCCCGCCGTTTTCGGACACCGAGAGGGTGAAGACCAGTCGGCGGCCCTCGATGCGGTCGAGGGTGGCCTCCGCCCAGACCTTGCGGCCGACGCCGACGGGCACGAGGTGGTCGAACTGGACCCGCTTGGCCACCGACGTCCCGCCCTCGGGGAGGTGACCGTCGATGGCCTGACAGCTGGCCTCCTCGCACAGGGCGACCAGCCGTGGGGTGGCGAGCACGGGCACGGTGCCCGACCGGAAGGCCTCGGCGGTGTCCGCCTCGGTCACCTCGAGCTCGATACG
Source organism: Acidimicrobiaceae bacterium (assembly GCA_003164095.1). Classification (GTDB taxonomy): domain Bacteria; phylum Actinomycetota; class Acidimicrobiia; order Acidimicrobiales; family RAAP-2; genus Bog-756. Next base: position 15,109 of record PLRX01000065.1, read on the forward strand.
GGCGGACAGACCGGTGCGGGGGGCCACACCGGTACGATACGCGACGGATACTGACGTCGGCCAACGGGCGCCGGGCAGTGGAGCGAGGAGGCCGTTGTGATCGATACCCCCGTGCTGGAGCGGGTGCTGGCGGAGGCACTGCGCAACGGCGGCGACTTCGCCGAGGTCTTCGCCGAGGACCGCTCCAATTCGTCGGCCATGCTCGACGACGGGCGGGTCGAGGAACTGTCGTCCGGGCGTGAGCGCGGCGCCGGGATCCGGGTCGTCACCGGCGACACGACCGGGTTCGCGCACACCGCCGACCTCAGCGAGCGCGGCCTGCTGCGGGCGGCCGAGGCGGCCTCGGCGGTCGCCCGCAGTGGCGGGGGCTCCCGATCGGCCGACGTGGGGCAGCTGTCCGGCAGCGGGGTCCCCGGCGACCGGGGTGACCGGCCGGCACCGACCACCGGGACCAAGGCGGACGCGCTCGAGCTGCTCCAGCGTGCCGACGAGGCCGCCCGTGGCTCGGGCGGCGCCATCAGCCAGGTCCAGGCCGGGTTCGGCACCTCGCGCCGTCGGGTCCTCATCGCCAACTCGGACGGGCTGCTGGCCGGCGACGAGCAGTCCCGTACCCGTTTCTCGGTGTCGTGCGTGGCCCTGGCCGACACCGGCATGCAGACCGGGTACGAGACGGCGGCCCGCACCCTCGGCTTCGAACTGTTCAACGAGGTGTCGGTGGAGGAGCTGGCTCGCACGGCGGCCGCCCAGGCCCTCGCCAAGTTGTCGGCCCGCCCGGCGCCGTCGGGCGAGCTTCCCGTCGTCCTGGCCGGGGGGAGCGGCGGCATCCTCTTCCACGAGGCGTGCGGCCACGGCCTCGAGGCCGACCACATCGTCAAGGACGCATCGGTCTACACGGGCAAGGTCGGCCAACTCGTGGCCAGTCCCCTGGTGACCCTGGTGGACGACGGAACCGTGGGCTCCGAATGGGGCACCTTCCAGGTCGACGACGAGGGTCGCCCCGCCCAGCGCAACGTCCTGATCGAGGACGGCGTCCTGACCGACTACCTGTGGGACTACCTGCGGGCGAGGAAGGAAGGTCGGGTCTCGTCGGGCAACGGGCGCCGCCAGTCCTACCGGGACCTGCCGATGGTGCGGATGACCAACACCTTCCTCCTGCCGGGTAAGGACGATGCCGAGGAGATCGTGGCCCAGACACCTCGGGGCGTCTACGTGGCCAAGCTCGGTGGCGGACAGGTCAACACGACCACCGGTGACTTCGTGTTCGGTACGACGATGGCCTACCTCATCGAGGATGGCAAGATCACCGAGCCCCTGCGTGACGCCAACCTCATCGGCAACGGGCCCGAGATCCTCAAGCGCATCGACGCCGTGGGCACCGACTTCTCGATGACGCCGGGCACCTGCGGCAAGGACGGCCAGAGCGTGCCCGTCGGTTGTGGCCAGGCGACCATGCGCCTGACGGGCGTGACGATCGGAGGGACGGCCGAATGAGCATCGCCACGGAGCGGACGGACGGCGTCACGGAGGACCTGCTGGCCCTGGCCGAGCGGGTGGCTGGGTGGGCGGATGCGGGCGAGGAGGTCGAGGTCTACGTGGCCCGCGGCACCGAGACGGAGGTCCGCGCCTACGACGGCCAGGTCGAGTCACTGACCTCGGCCACGTCGGCGGGCATCGGGATCCGGGTGGTCGTCGACCACCGGCTGGGCTTCGCCTGGGCCGGGTCGCTCGACGAGTCGGTCCTGGGCGAGACCCTGGCCGAGGCGCGGGACAACGCACGCTTCGTCACCGCCGACGAGCACGTGCAGCTGGCCGTGCCCGACGGCGTGGAGGCGGTGCCGGTCGACCTGTGGGACGAGGGCCTGGCCTCGGTGCCGACGGCTCGGAAGGTGGAGCTGGCCTTGGCGCTCGAGGCCCAGGCCCGTACCGCAGATCCGAGGATCCGCCAGGTGGACGCGGCCGACTACGGCGACGTGGCATTGGAGTCGGCACTGGTCTCGACGACCGGCATCCGGTCGTCGTCACGCAAGACGTCGGGCTACCTGTCCGTCGGCGTCATCGCCGGCGAGGGCGAAGCCAGCCAGACCGGCGGCGGCTACAGCGTCGGCCGTGGATTCGACGGCCTCGACCCGGCCCGGGCGTGTGACGACGCCGTCACGCGGGCGGTCCGACTCCTGGGGGCCATCAAGGGCCCGTCGGGGCGCTCCACCGTGGTCTTCGACCGTCGGATGGCCACCACACTGCTGTCCATCGTGTCCTCGGCGCTCTCGGGCGAGGCCGTGGCCAAGGGCCGTTCGTTCTTTGCCGGGCGCATCGGCGAGCAGGTCGGGCATCCGGGCCTGACGCTCGTCGATGATCCCACCGACCCCCGGGCGTATGGCGCCGCGGCCTACGACGCAGAAGGCCTGGCGTGCCGTCGTAACGTCCTGATCGACTCCGGCGTCCTGCAGGGGTACCTCTACGACACGGTGTCCGGCTCGCGCGCCGGCGTGGCGTCGACCGGGTCGGCGGTCCGGGGTGGCTTCGCCGGTACGCCCGGTCCCGGCTGTCGGGCCCTCACGCTCGCGCCCGGGCCCGAGGGCTACGACGAGGACGGCGTGCTGGCGGCCGTGGGGGAGGGGCTCTTCGTCCAGTCCATGACCGGCGTCCACTCGGGGGTGAACCCCATCAGTGGCGACTTCTCGGTCGGGGCCGAGGGCCTGATGATCCGCGACGGCAAGCTGGCCGAGCCGGTCCGGGAGATCACCGTGGCCTCCACGCTCCAGCGCATGCTGCTCTCACTGGTGGCGGTCGGTGCCGACGTCGAGTGGCTGCCCAGCGTCGCCGCCGGCCAGACCTTGGCCATCGGCGATATGCAGATCAGCGGTGCCTGACGGTCCGGCAGGCCTGAACCTCGACTGGCCGATCCCTACTTGGCGGTGGACTGGGCGGCCGTCGCCTTGGTGCAGGCGGACAGGGCGTTCGGTGTCGACGTGTAGTAGATCGAGCCGGTGATCTGGAGGTTGTAGGGCCCGGCCGACGCTGCGGTCGGCGTGCCGCCGACCCACAGCGGGGTGCCTGTCGTGATAGCGGAGCCTGACGAACCCGAGGACGAGCTGGATGCCGTGGCCGCAGTGCTCGTGCCGGAGGTCGACGCCTGGCCGAAGCTGAGGACGAACTTCTGGATCACGAACAGGCGGGGAAAGCTGTCCAGGCCGTTGGTGAAGGACGTGATCTGGCCGTAGGTTCCCTGGACGGTCAGCGTCGTGGGCACCGCCGTGACGCCAGGTGTGGAGGCCCCTGCGGCGGAGGGCGTTGCAGGAGCGGCGACGGATCCGGTGGCGGTTGCTCCGGCCGGGCTGAATCCGCTGAACTGCGCCAGGGAGACACCCGAGCTCCCGGCGAGGCTGTTGAACTGGCTCTCGAAGCTCGACTCCTCGGCGTCGACATCGGTCGGCGTCTGCACCGAGGGGATCTGGGTGCTGATCCGGACCAGGTCGGCACAGTTGGACGACAGCTTCTGCCCCTCGGACTCGAGGGAGGTCAGCTTCGCCTGGAGGGCCGACTCCTGGCCCTGGAGCTGCGTGCTCTGCGTCTGGAGTGACGAGAGCTTTGAGTTCTGCGGCGAGATCAGCGCGAGCCACAGGATGATGACGACGACCAGTGCGCCAGCGGCGATGATGAGCGGATTGCGGTACTCGCGGAGCTGAATCATTTGAGGCTCGCATTCTTGCTGAGGCTGGCGGCCGGGGTGACCGAGATGGTGAAGGGGAAGGAGATCGAACCGTCTGCCTCGACGGTCGTCGCTCCCTGCAGCGGGTTGGCGAAGAGCTGGGACATCGAGATGGCGTTGATCCACGCCTCGGAGATCGAGAGGCTGGGGCCGGGGCCGTTGACCGCCAGGTCGATGGTCCCGATGGCCGCCGACTGGGTGCCCGAGGCCGCACCCGCGACAGCGGTGCCTGTGCCGGTCGTGCCCGTGGCCGTGAGCTCGCTCCCGCTGAACGTCAGCACCGATGCCTTTGCCGGCGTGATGGTGATGAGGTTGTTCAGCGCCAGCGGCCAGTCGACGGCAGCGTTGAGCACCGAGGCCCTGCGGGCCAGGCCTTTGGTGTAGGCATCATTGGCCGCAACCACCAGGCTGTACTTCGGAACCTGGGCGTTGAGTGAGGCGATGTTGCTCTGGAGCTGATTCACATTGTTCTGCTCGTTGTGCACCTGGAGGAACTTCCAGCCGCCGAACAGCACCAGGAGGACGATGACGGCGACGGAGGCGAGCAGCGTGCGTTCCTGGATCCGCTTGATCCGGGCCTTCTGCGCGACCTCAGGAGGGAGGAGGTTGAACTTCTTGACTGCCCTGTCGGGCTCCGGCAGGGCGAGGCCGATGGGGGAAGCCAGCACCGGGATCACCAGAGCGGCCTGCTCCGGGTCCAGGTCGAGTTTGGAGGTGTCGAGTCGATCGAAGGACGATCCGAACGACACGGGGATCCGGACCTTGGCCTCCAGCATCTCGAGCAGGCCGGTGAGCTCGGAACCCCCGCCCGTCAGGACGATCCGGGAGACGGGCAGCCGGTCGGGCAGCGAGGCGAAGTACTGGATCGAGTTGCGGATCTCCTCGGTCAGCTCGAGCATGCTCGGCTGGGCGACGCGCTCCGCCGCCGCGATCTGGGCGTTGCCCTCGCCGAAGCGGTACTTCAGCGTCTCGGCGTCGACGATCGGGATGTCGAGCGCGGCCGAGATTGCGGCCGTCGTGGCGTTGCCGCCGGACCCGATGGTGCGGACGAACTGCGGGCGGCCCCCCTGGTGCACCACGACGACGGTCAGGCCGGCACCGATGGAGACGATCGCCTCCGGCTGTTCGGCAGGTGCGGTCGGTGAGGCCGTATCGGCGGCTGCGGCGGCTGCGGAGCTGGAGCCGCCGAGGGCCCGGACCAGCGCCGACGAGATGAGGTCGACGCCCTCGACCACGAGGCCGGCACGCTCGACGACGTCGATCACGCCGTTGACGAGGTCGACGTGGGCGGCGGCCACGAGCACACGGCGCATGCGGCTGCCTTCGTCATTGGTGTAGTCGGCGAGCACCTGCGAGGACAGCAGGGTCTGCTCCGGCGGGAAGGGGATGACCTCTTCGGACTGGAATCGGACGGCGCTGTCGATCTCGTCGTCGGGGACGTAGGGGAGGTCGATCTCGCGGGTGATGGCGCGGAGGCCGGCGATCCCGACGATCACCGACGACCCGGAGAACTGTCCGTTCTTCCAGAGCTTCTGGATGGCTTCGGTCACCGAGGTGGCATCCCGGATCTCGCCGTCGACCAGTGAGCCGGGGGGCAGGCCCACCTGGCCATAGGTGAGCAGGACGGGGGTGGACTTGGAGACATCGATCTCGGCGGCGCGGACACCGCTCGTGCCGATGTCGAGTCCGACGGTCAGGCGTGCCATCCAGTTGCTCCTGTCATCTCGTCTCCCAACGGCCGGAGGTCAGTCGATCCGGTGACCGCTTCTGCGGAACGGCGACAAGGGCAGGTGCACCCGCCGTGTGCCGTCGTGATCGCTCGGTTCATCGGCTCGCTCCGGTCCCTGGTGATACATCAGTGCATTTCATGGCCACGTGGGCCGTACTGGCACTATCGGAAGGGGGAGGTGCGACCTTGAGCGATCGGTTGCGGGAAGGTTGCCGGCGTACCCGGTCAGCCGAGCTGGGTGGCGAACGAGCCGGTCTGCAGGATGCCCTGCCGCTCGAGCATGACCTTGAGGTCGTGGGGGTTGGTGGCCGTCGTCATGGCCTCGGCCAGTGTGATCCGGCCCGTGGAGAGGAGCGCGGCGAGGGACTGGTCGAAGGTGACCATTCCGTAATAGGCCCCTTCGGCCACGATGCTGTCGATGTCACCCGTCAGCAGCGGGTCGATGATGGCCTGCTGGATGCGCCCGTTCATGACGAGCACCTCGAGCGCGGGTACACGGCCTTCGCCGTCGGCTGTCGGGATGAGCCGCTGGCAGACGATGCCCTTCAGGGAACCGGCGAGGGTGATCCGGATCTGGGTCTGCTGGTGGGGCGGGAAGAAGTCGACGATCCGGTTGATCGTCTCGGTGGCGTTGATGGTGTGGAGTGTGGAGAACACGAGGTGGCCGGTCTCGGCCGCGCTGAGGGCTGCGGCCACGGTCTCCTGATCGCGCATCTCGCCGACCAGGATCACATCGGGGTCCTGGCGGAGGACGACGCGCATCGCCGAGGAGAACGAGTCGGTGTCGAACCCGACCTCGCGCTGGTCGATGGCGGCCAGGTCGTCCTTGTGCAGTACCTCGACGGGGTCCTCGATGGTGACGATGTGACACGCCCGCAGATGGTTGATGTGGTCGATCATGGCGGCCAGCGACGTGGTCTTGCCCGAGCCGGTGGGGCCGGTGACCAGCACCAGGCCACGCATCTCCTGGGCCAGCTCAGTGACGACCGGTGGGAGGCCGAGCTCCTGGGCCGTCGCGGGGGAGGCCCGGACGCGGCGGATGGCGAGGGCGGTCGACGACCGCTGGTAATAGGCGTTGACCCTGAAACGCCCCGTGCCCTGGACGCTGTAGGCGTAGTCGGCCTCGTGCTTGGTGCGGAACGTCTCGCGGACCGTCTCGGTCATCATCGCCTCGGCGATGCGCCGGGTGTCGTCGGAGGTGAAGGCCGGCTCGTCCTCCAGCGTTCGCAGTGCGCCGGCGACGCGTATCCGCGGGGGTGCGCCGGCCTTGATGTGGAGGTCGGAGCCGTCGAACTCCTCGAGCATCGTCAGCAGCCGATCGAGATCCGCGATGTCCATGGCTCTACTGTACAGGCACCACTCTGTGCGGAACAGGGACCGCGGAGAGTGCTCGCCGCTCCGCTGCACCCGTAGATGCCAGCATGCTCATGCCGTCCACTCCACCTGCGTCCGGCAGTTGGGCCAGGACGCGCGACTCGCTCAGGTCGTCGAGGTCGCGGCCTTGGCCGGCTTGTCCTTCTTCGTCGGCTTGTCGCTCGATCCGGACGACGAGGACGAGGAGTCGGAGGACGGCGTCGACGCAGCGGGTGTCGACGAGTCGGACGACGAACCGCCGCCGTCGCCCGATGCCGCCGGGCTGGACTCGGCCGGCCTCGAGGCGGATCCGCCCGAGCGGCTGTCCGTCTTGTAGAACCCGCTGCCCTTGAACACGATCCCCACGCTGCCGAACACCTTCTTGACCGGCTCACCACAGGTCGGGCACGCGGTCAGCGGCTCATCATGGAACGACTGGACGATGTCGAAGTTCTTCGCACAGTTGTCACAGCGGTATTCGTAGGTGGGCACGCGACGTGCTCCTTCCGGGTCCGGGCCGTCTCTCCAGGCTGGCAGTCTACCCGAGTGAGTGCCAATGCCGACCCCGTCAGACCTGCTCCCGTACACTGGGCGCCGTGAGAGACGGGAGCGGACAGTGACGGACCGGAGCTTGAGCCACCTGGACCCGTTCGGCGGGGCCCGCATGTCGGACGTCTCGCCCAAGGAGGCCACCCTCAGACGGGCGCTCGCCCGCTGTCGCGTGGCGATGAAGCCCGAGACCACCGCGCAGGTCGCCAACAACGCCATCACCAAGGGCGACGTGCTCGCCGCGGCACGGGTGGCCGGTATCCAGGCGGCCAAGCGGACCGCCGACCTGATTCCCATGTGCCACCCGCTGCTGGTGGGCTCCGTCCAGGTCGACTTCACCATCGGCGACGACTACGTCGAGGTCGAGGCGAAGGTCGAGACCGTCGACCGGACGGGCGTCGAAATGGAGGCGATGACCGCCTGCGCCATCGCAGCGCTGACCGTCTACGACATGTGCAAGACCGCCGACCGCACCATGAGCATCGGACAGCTCATGCTGTGGGAGAAGACCGGCGGCAGCTCGGGTCAGTGGAAGCGGGAGCTCGAGCTGTAGCAGGTCACTGTCGACGACCGACGGTGGTCACACCCGGGACGTCGCCATCCGTGGGCGCGCGACGCACCCCGTCAGGACAGCCGGATCAGCCGCGTACTGCTGAACGGAGGTCGTGCAACGACAACTCCGAGGTGGCCTCGCCACCGCACTGGGCGCAGTGCTCGACGTGTCGCCAGCTGCGCAGCAGTCGGGTGCCCTCCGGGTTGAGCAGTACCACGAACGACTCCGAGAGCGGATCGATCTCGATGCCGTAGCAGGGCTGCCACTCGGTGGCCACGGGAGCGCTCGTGCGATGGGCCGACTTCACGATGCGGCGGAAGCGCGAGTTGTCCCGATCGATGATCCACGTGCTGTGACACGATTCGATGACGATGTCTTCCACGCCGCCAGTATCCCACGCCGCGATCGCGATGCCGACACGTTTTGATGTCGGTTAGGTGACAGTTGCGGGGTCCTGGAGGACGCAATTCCGGCAGGTGCACACGTGTTGGCAGTCCGCTGACCAGCGGGAACACGTAGCGCGCCCTGAGTGACGCCGTGACTGCGACAGGTGGTGCGGGCCAGTCTCGGGGGACGCCGTGTCAGCATCCGTTCGGACGTGCGACAGGCACCCTGGCGTCCACGGTCGTGCCCCGGCCGATCTTGGACGTGACGCGCAGCCGTCCTCCGACGAGGCGGGCCCGCTCACTCATCCCGGGTAGGCCCAGCGACTGGTTGTCCCCCCAGAACTGACGTTGCGGATCGAAGCCGGCCCCGTCGTCGGTGACGGACAGGCCGAGCCACCCGTCGCCGAACCGCAGTGCGACATCCACGCGGTGCGCCGATGCGTGGCGCTCGGCGTTGGTGACGGCCTCCTGGGCGATCCGGAACACGGCGAGCTCCATGGCAGGGGGCAGGCGGGTGACGGTCCCGTCGATGGTGAACGAGCTCTCGAACCCCTGTCGCTCGGTGGCTTCGGACACGACCTGGTTGATCGACGCAACGAGGCCGAGGTCGTCGAGCACGGAGGGACGGAGCCCGCGGGCGATCGACCGGAGCTCGGCCACCGTGTCCTCGACCGACGACCGCATCGCTGCCAGCCGCTCGGTGTCGCGGACGCCGGCAGGGTCTGGACCGGACGGAGGACCGTCGAGCGCGTCGATCTGGCGGCACAGGTGGATGAGCGCCTGCAGCGGGCCGTCGTGGAGCTCCTGGGCGATGTGTCGGCGCTCCTCCTCCTGACCGAGGACGACCTGGCCGGCGTAGGCCTTCATCAGATCGTGCCGCCGCGTCTCGGCGGTCACGTCCTCGAAGATGACCTGCATCCGTCGGTCGGTGCCCGGGGCGCCGACGAGCGTCGAGGTCGGCCGGTAGAGGACCCGCTCACCATCCACCTCGAAGGTGAGCGGGCGCTCCCGTTCGTCGTCGACCTGGCCCCCGGCAACGTGCACGGCCTCGTCGGCGGAGTCGTCCGGTGTGGATCCAGCGGGACCCGGAGGGACCTCGTGGGGGTCGTCGTCGAGCAGACGGGTGAGTACCCGTGCCGCGGCTTCGGGCCCGACGACGTCGACCAGGCGACGCTCGACCCCTGACGCGCTTCGTCCACCTGGACCGGGGCCGATGGCCGCTGTGCTGAAGACCCGGTCCGCGGCGGCGTTGGACCCGACGACCCGGCCCTCCCCGTCGACGATGAGGATGGGGGAGCGGTTCGACTCGAACATGTCCTGGTAGAGGAGCTCGGCGCGCAGACGGGCTGTCTGGGCCGCATCGGCCTGATCCCGGAAGCGTGTCTCCGCCGTCACTCGACTGCCGACGACGAGCGCGAGGGCCAACAGCACGACGAGCTGGAGCACCTCGCTCCAGAGGGCCGGCATGCGCCCGTGGTCCGCCGCCTCGACCATCCGGGGGATGTCGAGGATCGCGACCCACCCGACGGTCGCGAGGCCGCCGGCCACGCCGTAGTCGAGTGCGGTGGCGACCACCGGCACGACGAAGATGACGATGGTCGAGACCTCGAGTAGGACATCGCCGGGGTCGAGGCCGTAGGCGACGGTCACCGCCAGCCTGACGAGAGCGAACGCCAGCACTGCGAGCTCGAGGAGCCAGAAGCGCGAGTCCGACCACGGCGTCCTGGCCGACGAGATCCCACGCCGGCGCCGGTCGCGTCCGGTGCCCGCAGGCAAGGGCGTCGTGTTGCGGACCTCCGCTGTGGTCGTGCTCGCACCCCCGGGAGTCGTCACGGCCCGTCACCAGCCTCCACCGCGATGTCGCCGGCGTCCGGGTCGCGGACGAAGAGCCGGCTCGCAAGTGCGAAGTGGACGAGCTCGGTCCGCGACAGGATGTCGAGCTTGTCGAACACGTGGTTGAGGTGTCCCTCGACTGTCCGAGGACTGATGCCCAGCTGGTGAGCGATCGCCTTGTTCGACATGCCGCGGGCGACGAGCTGCACGACCTCTGACTCCCGGGCCGTGAGGCGCTCGTCAGCCGTCGGTCCACGGTCGACGAGGTCCTTCTCTCCCTGACCCCGGGGCAGGGCACCCCGGGAGAGGGCACCGGAGCAGGCGTCGCGCAGCGCGGCAACGAGGTCATGGCTCGGCAGGGTCTTGAGCAGGTAGCCCGATACACCGGCCGCCATGGCGGCGCGCACGTAGTGCTCGTCGTCGTAGGCGCTCAGGATCACCACCAGCAGGCCGGGATGGTCGTCCACCAGCCGCCCGGCCAGGTCGATGCCGTTCGATGTCGGCATGCGGATGTCGGTGATGACGAGGTCCGGCTCGGTCGCGGTCACCACGTCACAGGCTTCGTCCGCGTCCGCCGCCTCACCGACGACCCTGAACCCGTCTGCCTCCTCGAGGATTCCCCGGGTGCCGGCCCGGAGCAATTCGTGGTCGTCGACGATGACCGTCCGGAGCACGGGCCCCGGCGACAGGGGATCGCTCGGCGCGACGCGGTCCATCAGCCCATGGTAGGTGGGTCAGCCTGCGACCACGAGGGACACGACCATGGCGACGACCATCCCGGTGACCATCGGGGCAGACGCCACGGGAAGCATCGGCACGGGGGGAGCAGCGGTGTCGGGCCCCGGGGCACCTGCACCGACGCGTCGGCGTCCGACTGCCCAGAGCACGACGAGGCAGGCGAATGCGGTCAGCATCCACGCCGCACCACCCGCGAGCACCGCCGCACCTGATGACGCACCGATCCCACCCAGCCAGCAGCCGGTCGCAGGCAACAGCGCCCGACCGTGCCACCGGGGGTCACGGCAGCCCGGGTCCAGCGTTCGCAGCAGCCCGAAGGCAGCGACTCCCACGATGAGTCCGACCGATGCCCACGCGGCGACCGGGTCGAGCCTGATCCACAGCGCTGCCACCGCGACGAGCACCGTGCCGATGCCAGCGCCGACCGCCCCCACCGCCAGCGGCGTCCTGCTCCCTCCGTACTCGATGAGCGCGGCGGCGATCGCCGTGGCGGCCAGGATGCAGTAGCCGGCGGTGAGCGCATTGCCGTGCCATGCCCAGGCCACCAGGGCGAACGCCACGCCGGTCGCCAGCTCGACGAGCGGGTAGCGGGCCGAGATGGGCTCGTGGCACGTGTGGCACCGTCCGCGCAGGGCCATCCACGACACCACGGGCACGTTCTCCCACCAGGACAGTGTCCGGTCGCAGGTGGGACAGAAGGAGCGGGGCGTCGACACCGAGAGTCCCAACGGTGCCCGGTAGATGACGACATTGAGGAAGGAGCCGACGAGGAGCCCGAAGATCGCCGCGACCACGATCACGAGTACCTCCACGGCGGACGACGGATCGCTCATGGGGCAGGCGCTCCGTGTGGGAACGCGGCCGGAAGCGTCTCGTCGGCGGGATGGGTGATGGTGTGTCCCGCCTGGACCCACATGGTGGAACCTCGTCAGCTCGCCGGATCAGGTGGGTCACCTTACCGCCGCACCTGGGACGGACCGGATGACCGCAGCCTCGGACGAGCGACACGCAGATCGTTGGGAGGAGCCAACCGCAGTCCATCGGACCGACGCCGGTCGTTGCGTTCGCACCAGTTCTGCACCCGTGTGGCAACGGGAAACGCGCGTACCCGACCGTACGATTGCATGAAAGGACGTGGGGCCACCCATGACCGGCAGGGGTGGGGCGGTTCCTGACCGGATGTGTGTCCGTGGCCGGCGGACCAGGTCGCCCGCTCGGGGCGCCCGATGGGTCAGCTCACCGTCCGTCGCAGAATCCCGTTCAATCTCTGCCCCGAGTGTGCCGATGGGAGTTCCATGAGCGACGTGGAGGCCACGAGGTACATGGCGAGCGAGCGCGAGATCGAGTTCGTCGACCTCGACACCTACGGTGTCGACCCGACCGCGGCAGCCATCCTGCCGGTCGGGATCTCGCGCCGTCACCGCGTCGTGGCCGTGAAGCGGAAGTTCGGGACTCCGGTCATCGCCACGGCCGATCCTGACGACCTGTTGGCGGTGGACTCCATCCTGGCCTGCCTGGGCAGGGACTTCATCTCGGTGGTGGCCTCGCCCGAGCAGATCGACCACTACATCGACCTCGCTTTCCGGGAGGGTGGTCCCGTAGCGGCGAGCCCGACATCATTGGGCGACCTCGCCGTCGAGATCGGTGAGTCGGACGATGCCTTCGACCAGGCGATCGCCACCGTTGAACATTCAGCGGCAGCCGGCGCCCCGCTGCCCACGCTCGACCTCCCGCCGCCGTCTGTCGCGACGGTGCCACCGATCGACCCGTCACTGGCAGGACCGATCGTCCCTGGTCCTGCGGGTGACGACCAACTCGCCGATCTGGCACGGGCGCTCGAACGGGACGGCGACGGACCTAGTGCCGACGCCACGCCCGACCACGACGCCGCCGATCTGGTAGCCGAGGCCGTGGCCAACTACCAGACCCAGCACCCCACCACCGGTCCGACCGATGGTGAGTTGCTGGCCGGGTTCCCCCCGCTGGCGAAGGCGCTCGTGGAAGGTGGCCGCGTGCAGGTGGAGGCCATGAGCCTGGCGCTCGAGGAGCATCGCCTCACCGGACAGAGCATCGCCCGCATCCTGACCAACCAGAAGCTGGTCACCGAAGCCGACCTCATGTGGGGCATGGCCCAGGAGATGGGCCTCCAGTTCGTCGACCTCGACACCGTGGGTGTCGACCTGTCGACGGCGAGCACCATCCCCGAGACGACGGCCCGCCACCACAACGTCATCGTCATCGCCATGGACAACGGCGTCCCCGTAGTGGCGGCCTCCAATCCGACCGACGTGTTCGCCATGGACGACCTGCGGACCATCATCGGCAGCAATTTCATCGTGGTCGTGGCGACCAGGACGCAGATCACCGCCTACATCAACCGGGTGTTCTCGAGCGGTGATGCAGCCGACATGGCCATGGAGGCCTCGCTCGGCATGGACGGAACGATGGCCGAGCCCGGCGTCGACGACATCCAGACCGCCACCGAGACGGCCCCGATCGTGCGGTATGTCAATCTCCTGATCCTCCAGGCCCTGAACGAGCGCGCCTCGGACATCCACATCGAGCCGACCGCCATGGACCTGCGGATCCGGTACCGGATCGACGGTGTGCTCCATGACGTGTCGACCGGCCCGAAAGCCATCGCTGCGGCGGTCACCACACGCCTCAAGGTCATGGCCGACATGAACATCGCGGAGCACCGTGTCCCCCAGGACGGCCGCATCTCACTCAACGTCGGGGCCAAGGGCATCGACCTCCGCATGGCCACACTTCCCACCATCTACGGCGAGAAGATCGTGATGCGGGTGCTCGACAAATCGAGCGTGGTGCTCGGGTTCGCGGAGCTGGGATTCGACTCCGAGATGCTGAGCAACTACGAGACGCTCTACACGAAGCCATACGGCACGATCCTCGTCAGCGGCCCGACCGGCTCCGGCAAGTCGACCACGCTCTACACGACCCTGACCGCGCTGAACTCGCCCGAGAAGAACATCATCACGGTTGAGGACCCGGTCGAGGTCCCGCTGAAGGGCGTCAACCAGGTCCAGCTCAACGTCAAGGCCGGCCTGAACTTCGCCAGTGCCTTGCGCGCCATCCTGCGCTCCGACCCCGACATCGTCCTGGTGGGCGAGATCCGGGACAAGGAGACCGCACAGATCGCCATCGAGGCCGCACTGACCGGCCACATGGTCCTCGCCACCCTCCACACCAACAGTGCCGCGGCCACGCCGATGCGCCTTATCGAGATGGGCATCGAGCCCTTCCTCGTGACCTCGGCGTTGTCCGGCGTGGTGGCCCAGCGCCTCGCCCGGCGGCTGTGCATGCACTGCAAGGTGCCCTACACCCCCACGGAAGCGGACATCGCCGCCGCCGGCTGGACCCTCGACGAGGTCGAGGCCGTCGGCGCCCTGGGTCAGGTGCACCGCTCCGTCGGTTGCTCGGCGTGCTCCCAGACGGGCTACCGGGGACGACTCGCTCTTGCCGAACTGATGCCTATGACCGAGGAGGTCGAGCGCATGATCATCGAAGGAGGCTCGGTGGAGGACATCCACCGGCTCGCCGTCACCCAGGGCATGGTCGCCCTCCGCCAGGCCGGGCTCCGCAAGGCCATCGACGGGGAGACCACACTCGAGGAAGTCCTGCGGGTGGTCGCATGACATCGGTCACGTCGAGCACGCGAAATCAGTGGAACACCCGCCTGGCCGAAGCCCTCGTCGAGGCCGGATACGAGACGGCCGCGGGCCTGCAGCCCGTGGTCGACCAGGCGACGATGTCGAACCAGTCGCTCGGCTACCTCCTGGTCAGCAGCGGCCGAGCCCTCCCGAGCGTCGTGGTCGGCACGTTGGCTCAGCTGGCACAGCTGCCAGCGGTCGACCTGTCGGACTTCACCCCGCAGCCCGACGCGACCGCGGCGATGCCCGCCGGGGTCGCGGCCGAGTACGGCGCCATGGCCCTGCAGATCGACGGTCACGCCCTGGTGGTGGCATTTGCCGAGCCCCCGGAACCCGTGGAAGTCGACGAACTGGCCGGGGTCGTCGGGCACCGGATCCACCCGGTCCTGGCCGATCCCGCGGTCATCGCGCGCCACATCGGAACCGATGGATCCACACCACAACCCGCCCCGGAAGGTCCGGCCGAACCGCGTGACCGTACCGAGGTGCTGGAGGAACTCCTGGAGAAGGGGATCGTGGCCGGTCGCTCGGACGACTCGGTGCCGCTCCACGTCGACGACCTGCTCCGCTACGCCGTGTCGGTCGGTGCATCGGATCTGCACCTGACGGCGGCCATGCCGGGCACCATCCGCCTGAACGGAGCGCTGCGCCCGATCGAGGGCTGCCCGCCGCTCGACAACGAGACCATCCGGGACATGATCTTCGGGATCCTGCCCGGGTCGCAGCGTGAACGGTTCGAGGACGAGAAGGAACTCGACACCTCGCACACCATTCCGGGCGTCGGCCGCTTCCGTTTGAACGTCGCGCTCCAGCGGGGGACGATCACCGCGGCCCTCCGGCCGATCCCCCACGAGATGCCGGTCTTCTCGAGTCTCGGGCTGCCCGACTCGATCCGTGCGTTCACCGACCTGCGGCGCGGCCTGGTACTCGTGACCGGGCCCACCGGTTCCGGCAAGTCGACGACGCTCGCGTCGCTCATCGACATCATCAACCGGACCAAGCCGCTCCACATCGTCACCGTTGAGGATCCCATCGAGTTCCTGCACGACCACAAGCGGTCGATCATCACCCAGCGCGAGATCGGCGAGGACACCGACTCGTTCGCCGAGGCCCTCCGCCGGGTGCTGCGCCAGGACCCCGACGTCATCCTGGTCGGCGAGCTCCGCGACCTCGAGACGATCTCGATGGCCTTGACCGCCGCCGAGACGGGTCACCTGGTCTTCGGCACTCTGCACACCCAGGACGCCCCGCAGACCGTCGACCGGATCATCGACGTGTTCCCGACCCAGCAGCAGGAGCAGATCCGCGTGATGCTCGCCTCGACACTCGAGGGCGTCGTGACCCAGCAGCTCGTGCCCACTGCCGACGGCAGCGGCCGTGCGCCCTGTGCCGAGGTGCTCGTCTGCACGTCCGCCGTGCGCAATCTCGTCCGCCAGGCCAAGACCCACCAGATCTATTCGCTGATGCAGGTGGGCGGCTCGTTCGGGATGCAGACGATGGACCAGGGCCTGGCCGGGATGGTCAAGGCCGGGATCATCTCCGAGTCCATCGCCTACGACAGGTCGTCCAACGAGGAAGACCTCCGCAACCACCTGCACCACTGATGGGATCCGTGCGATCCACTGACCGAGGAATCGGGGAACCGTGTCACTGACATTCGACTACAAGGTCCGGGACAAGTCCGGCGATCTCGTCGAGGGGCAGCTCGACGGCGACAGCATGGCCCTCGTGGTCCGGCGTCTGCGCGAGATGGGGTACATGCCCATCTCCGTGACCCCGAAGTCGGCGGTGAGCCTGAAGACGGAGATCAAGATCCCGGGTGTCACGAACCGGATCAAGTTGCGCGAGATCGCAGTGATGACCCGGCAGTTGTCGACCATGGTCGATTCGGGACTGTCGGTCGTCCGCTCGCTCGGCATCCTGGCCGCACAGATCGAGAACCCTGAACTCGCCCGCATCCTCAACGACGTCCGGACCGACCTCGAGCACGGGTCGTCGTTGTCCGTCGCGTGTGCCAAGCACCCGAAGGCCTTCTCCAAGCTCTACTGCACCCTCATCCAGGCCGGTGAGGTCGGCGGAAACCTGGACGAGGTGCTGACCGGTCTCTCCGACACGATCGAGAAGCAGGCCAACCTCAACAAGACGATCAAGTCGGCGATGACCTACCCGTCCGTGGTGCTCGGCGTCATGGTGGTGATCTTCTCGGCGATGATCATCTTCATCGTCCCGGTGTTCCAGGGCCTCTTCAAGAGCCTCGGCGGGAAGCTTCCGCTGCCGACGCAGATCCTCATCGACGTCTCGAACATCATGACGAGCGTCTGGGTCTTCGCTGTCATCGCCGCGGTCGTCGCGATCATCATCGGGATCCGGAAGTGGATCTCCACCGAGAACGGCCGCAGGATCTGGGACAAGGCCATGCTGAAGCCCCCGATCTTCGGGCAGTTGTTCCACAAGGTGGCGCTGGCCCGGGTCACGAACACCCTGGGCTCATTGATCAACTCGGGTGTCCCGATCCTCGAGGCCCTCGACATCAGTGCGGAGACCGCAGGGAACGTCACCATCGGCAACGTCCTGCGAGAGGCCAAGGTCGGCGTGCGCGAAGGGCGGCCGCTGGCGGACCCGTTGCGTGAGCACGAGGACGTCATCCCGGGCCTCATGGTGCAGATGATCGAGGTCGGCGAGCAGACCGGTGAACTCGACGGCATGCTGAAGAAGGTCGCGTCCTTCTACGACCAGGAGGTCGAGGTGACGGTCAACAACCTGACCGCACTGCTCGAGCCGCTCCTGACCGTCGTGATGGGCGTCGGTGTCGGCATGATGGTCATCTCGCTGTACCTGCCGATGTTCGACTACATCAAGCTCGTGCACAACTGACCGACCGAAGCCGATGGGGTTGCCCACCTCGATCACCGGCTCTGCATGCCGGTCGGGGTGCAGTCGTGAACCTCAGTCCCGTCACTCAAGTTGGCATCACGTCATGTCGATTGAAGCGGCATGAGTTCTGTCAGAAGGGTGGTCGCCGATGGGCCGGCGGGGGAGTGTGCGTCACCTTGGGATGACGTCGAATCGGATCGATCCACTCGTCCTCGCGTGCTTGCGTGGTCCGGCCCAGGTGGTTGGCGGGATTCGCCTCCTCTCCTCGTCCCGCGGGTGATGCATCGAGACGTCGATACCGATGGAGGCTTCTCGCTGATCGAGCTGATGGCGGCACTCCTCGTGTGGGCATCCTGATGGCCATTGCCGTACCCACCTTTCCTGGGACGACGGGCGCAGCGGACGACCGGTCGTCCCAATCCGACCTCGTCACGGCCATCACCGAGGTGAAGGTTCAGTTCCAGAGTGACGGGCAGACCTTTGACGTCAAGGGTCAGTCCAATGCCGGATTGCTCGCGACGGCACTCGAGGGTGCCCAGATCGATCTGGCGTCCAAAGCCGGCTCACTCGGGCAGTCGATCGCCCTCGGAAGCCCAGGTTCCGCATCGGATATCTCGGTGTCCGTGTCGTCCGACGGAAGCGGCGTGGTCCTTGCCGCATTCTCGGTACCTGGCAACTGTTTCTATGTCGTGGACAATGCCGTGGTGCTGAGACCCGCAGTAGCGGCCACGAATCCGTACGTCGGATCCAGTCGGTCACGACGACGAGCCAGTCGATGTCGGGGGCCATCGGACTACCGACGAGGGCCGGCACGTCCTACGTGACGGTGGCCGGCGACGTCGACAAGTCCGATTGCAATGCCTTCGAGCCTAAGGCATCCGGGGCAGGTGTGACCGCCTCCTCTCAGACCGCAGGATTTGCGTCCTGAATCCGTAACCGGTGCTCGTCACATCGGGTTGTAGGTCACTCACATGACGTGAGAATGATTTTTTCGCCAATCGAACTGCTCCTATTTTGCAACTGAAACCCCCTATTCATGGGTGTTGCACAGCGTCAATACTTGATGCAGAGGGGATGCCCAAGTCGGACCGTGCCTGGCAGGGCGCACGAAGTTCCTGGCTCATGCGGCAATCAACGCCGGGATGTCTCCTCGAGTGCCGATTCTGCAATACGAGGTTCCACTCAAGTTGCACTGGGATCGGGACGAAGCAATAACCGGGCGTCAATCACGGCGACCGTTCATAGATGCAACACATATCGAAAGAGGAGAACACCATGCTTTCATCCGTTATGCAGCGCCTGAATGACAGGCGTGACGGAGCGGCTGACCTGGGCGAGGATGCGGGTTTCACCCTCATCGAGCTCATGGTCGTGCTGCTCATCCTGGCCATCCTGCTCGCCATCGCCATCCCCACCTTCCTCGGTGTGACCGGCGGTGCCAACGACCGGGCTGCCCAGTCCAACCTGAACACCGCGCTCACCACGGCCAAGGCCGCGGCTGCGAACAACAACCAGTCCTACAGTGGCATCGGGGTCACCGGAGCTGCACCTTCGCTCGCGGCCAACGAGCCCAGCATTAGCTGGGTGGCCGGCTCCGTGAGCACGCAGGGCCCCGTGTCCGCGTACATCGCGTCAGCCGGTGCTGGCATCGTGCTGGCCACGTGGTCGAAGAATAACGGCGGCACGTGCTTCTTCGCTGTCGACAACCAGGCCACCGTGGTGCCTGGCACGTCTCCGCTCGACCTCGCGTGGCAGACGACCGGAACCCCCCCGAACTCGGCCCCGTTGACCGCTGGCACGGTCTACGGCGAGTCCCAGGGTCACACCTCCTGCAACGCCGCCGCCGCCATTCCGGCGATCGACACCGCCGAGACAGGTGGTTGGGTGCAGCAGACCAGCGCTCTGAAGTAGTCGGAGCCCACTGACAGCACGATCGACAGTCGATCGCGCTGACGGTACAACGTCGACGGTGCCCCCTCTCCTTGTGAGGGGGCACCGTCGCGCCCGTGTCCGGTGCATCCCGTGACCTGAGAACTCCACGCGGCGCATCGGGGGAGAGGTCGGCGATGGGTGGCGACCCGACCCCGCCCCCCGGCCGGACCGCCGCTACATCGGCCCGATGGTGTGCTTCCTGCCCGGCAGCACTTCCCGGCGGGTCGACAGCACGTCGAGCGCCTCCGACACGACGACACGGGTGTCGGCGGGGTCGATGACGGCGTCGACGAAGCCCCGCTCGGCCGCCTGGTACGGCGTGAGGAACCGCTCGGAGTAGTCCGCCTGCAGCCCGGCCCGCTCCTCCGGCTCGGCCCGCCGGTACAGGATCTGGACTGCCCCCTCGGCCCCCATGACGGCTATTTCGGCACCGGGCCAGGCGAAGCACAGGTCGTTGCCCAGGCCCTTCGAGTCCATGACGATGTAGGCCCCACCGAAGGACTTGCGCAGGATGACGCAGATCCGGGGCACGGTGGCCTCGGCGTAGGCGAAGGCCAACTCGGCGCCGTGGCGGATCATGCCCCGCCACTCCAGGTCCTTGCCGGGCAGGAAGCCCGGCGTGTCGACCAGCGTGACGAGCGGCACGTTGAACGCGTCGCAGAACCGGACGAACCGGGCACCCTTCTGGCTGGCGGCGATGTCGAGCGTGCCGGCCAGGGCCTGTGACTGGTTGGCCACGAACCCGACCGTCCTGCCGTCGATCCGGGCCAGTGCGGTCACGAGCTGAGGCGACCAGCGGGGCCACAGCTCGGTCACGTCGGCGTCGTCGGCCAGGGCGGCGGCCACCTTGCGCACGTCGTAGGAGCTGGTCGCCCGGTCCGGGATGACCGAGCGCAACGCCTCGCCGGGCAACGCCTCGCCGGACGCCGCCCGGGGTGGGAGCTCGTCGGTGTGTGCGGGCAGGAGGCTGAGCAGGTGGGCGACGTGTTCCATGGCCTGCTCGGTCGAGGTCGCCTCGATGGCGCACAGACCACTGGACCGGGCGTGGATGGCACTCCCGCCCAGCTGGTGCACGCCGATCTTGATACCTGTGAAGTCGGCGACCATGGCGGGCCCCGACACGAACGCGTAGGCATCCCCCGTCATGACCACGACGTCCGCCAGACCGAGCAGCAGCGCCGGACCGGACAGCGCGGGTCCGGTGACCACGACGATGACCGGTACGACACCGGAGCAGGCCGACACGGCGCGGGCGGCGCGACCCCAGCCGTGGAGGGAGGCGACCCCACCGGACACGTCTGCCCCACTGGAGGACAGCACGAGCACGAACGGGATCCGCAGTGCCGAGGCCACCGATGCGGCCTGGGCCATGGTCTCGCCGTCGTCGGGGGACAGTGCGCCCCGGCGCACGTCGGACACCGACCGGACCACCATGGCCGGCCGACCCCCGAGGTCCTCGACCCCGGCGGCGATGTTCCCGGCTACGAGCCGCCGAAGTGTCGGTGCGGTCGGGGCGTCCAGGGTCATCTACCCATGGTAGGGACCCGGTGCCCGGCGCAGGCGCACCTGAGCACCTGTGCGGGCCACGTCGACACCGGGTGCGGTGGAAGGTCGTCAGCCCGGTCCCGGGCCACCGTCGTGCCCCTGGTCGACGTCTCCCGGCGGGGTACCCGGCTGGCCGGTGGCCGGGGTGTCGCCGGGGTCGCCGGTGCCGGGTGGCGGTGGAACCGGCTCGGCGATCGCCATGCCCCGGCGGTCGAGCCGCTCGAAGTGCCGCTCGACGTCGGCCCACACCAACGGGTCCTCGGGTCCCAGGTCGTCGTCCGAGTCGGGCGCATTGGCCAGTTGCACGCCGGCCACGGACAGCAGCACGAAGAGGAAGGACAGCTTCGACACGAACCCGGCCACCTGCTGGTCGTTGAGCGGTCGGAGCCGGATCACCTCCACGGAGTGGGCGAACGCAGGGTAGAGGGGCTCGGGGTCGAGGATGAAGACGAACGAGAGGAAGACCGGCACGATCGCCTGGGCGACCAGGTAGGCGGCGCGGATCATGGGCCGCGGCCGGGCGATCCCCGGGATGCGCCCCATGATCGGCAGCCACAGGATGATGCCCGCCACCAGGACGACCAGGGCGAGGCCCGCTCGTGCCGCGGCCGACGAGGCCTGGGCGGCCACCAGGGACGGGGCCATGGTCCCCACGAGCAGCACGGTCACCGTGATCACGGCGACGGGTGGGCGCAGCACCCGGACCAGCACCGCGTCGACGGCGGCGGGCCGGGTCAGTCGACGGATCAGGTCGTCCGACAGGCCGGCCAGGATCAGCGGGGCCACGGCGAGGACGAGCAGGCAGCGCTGGAAGACGAGAGCGGTCGCCGCCCAGCGGGCGGCCAGGTCGCCCAGCGGCCACCCCATGCAGACGCCGATGAGGACGAGGCCTGCGGCGAACCGGACCGCACGGCGCCTCGGCCACGTGACCGGATGGGGGGACGTGCGCACCAGGCGACGGTGGGCCAGTGCCACGAGCAGGCCGAGGGCGGCCAGCACTCCCCAGAGCAGGAGGTGCGGGTGCCAGTCCCAGGCGCCGGTCACGGTGCGGACTCCTGTCCGCGGGCCGTAGATTGGCGGGGATGGCCCAACCCGACCGCCTCGAACGAGTCACCGACCTGTTGCTGGTCCTGCTGGACGCCAGCCGGCCGCTCAGCCTGCGGGAGATCGGCGACCGCGTGCCCGGCTACCCGGCCGGCCACGACGCCCGTCGGCAGGCCTTCGAGCGTGACAAGCGCCTCCTGCGCGATGAGGGGGTGCCGGTCCTGGCCGAGTCCATCGAGGCCGAGGAGCAGATCGGTTACCGGGTGGACCCCGACGCGTACTACCTTCCCGATCTCGGCCTGGAACCCGACGAGCAGGCGGCCCTGAACCTTGCGGTGGCCGGCGTCCACGTCGGCGAGCCTATCGGGAGGGAGGCCCTCTCCAAGCTGGGGATGGGCGGCAGCTGGCCCCGGCGCGCCGCGGCGCTGCCCCTTGTCGACCTGCCCCTGGTCGACGGCCTGCCGGCGCTGCCGCTGCTGTTCGACGCCGTCCGGACCGGTGCCGTGGTGACCTTCTCCTACCGGGGTGGGCCTCGCTCGGTGGACGTGGCCGGGATCCGCTTCCGGGGCGGCCACTGGTACGTCGTCGGGCGTGACCGCGACAAGGGGGAGGCCCGGACGTTCCGGGTCGACCGCATCGACGGCCTGCCGGAGGTCGGTGCGCCCGGGTCGGCGGAGCTTCCCGACGGATTCGACGCCGACGGGGAGTTCGCACGGGACCCGTGGCACTTCGGTCCGGGCGAGGCGGTCGAGGTCGACGTGGCCGTCGACCCGGCCGAGGCCGGTCGCGTGGTGACCGAGCTCGGGCCCGACTCGGTGGTCGAGCGCACGGACGACGGCGGCGTCGTGGTGCGACTGGTGGTGACCGACGTCGAGGCACTGGTGTCCTGGGCGCTCGACCTGCTCGACCACGCGGAGGTCCTCCGGCCCGACGAGGTGCGCGCCGCTGTCGTGGCACGACTCGAGGCGTTCGTCGGCACCGGCACCGAGGCGGTCCGATGAGCCCGGCCGCCGACACCGCCACCCGCCTCCGACGCCTGTTGGCCATCCTGACGTGGCTGGCCCAGGAGGGGGAGGCACCCATCGACGAGGTCGCCGCCCGGTTCGACCTCACGCCGACCGCCCTGGTGGCCGAGCTGGAGATGGCTGCGTGCTGTGGCGTCCCGCCGTACACCCCCGACCAGCTGCTGGAGATCGTGGTCACCGAGGACACGGTGTCGACCCGGGTGGGCACGGTGCTGGCCCGGCCCC
Organism: Acidimicrobiaceae bacterium; assembly: GCA_003164095.1. GTDB lineage: Bacteria > Actinomycetota > Acidimicrobiia > Acidimicrobiales > RAAP-2 > Bog-756. The sequence goes on from PLRX01000065.1 coordinate 38,275, forward strand.
GGCGCCTCAGCCCGCGCGAGGGCCTCGCCCTGGCCGCATCGGCCCGGGCCCTGCTCGCCGTCCCCGGGAGCGACGAGGACGGTGCGCTGTCCCGGGCACTGGCCAAGCTCGACCGGGCCATCGGGCAGACGGGCGTCGAGGTCGAGCTCGATGCCCCGGACCTGCTCGAGACCGTTCGGTCCGCCCTCGACGCCCATCAGCGGTTGACCATCACCTACTACTCGGCCTCCACCGACCAGACCGCCGAGCGGACCATCACGCCCCGGCGCCTGTTCGCCTCGGAGGGCCACTGGTACGTGGACGCGTGGTGCGAGGTGGCCGGCGGCGTGCGCCGGTTCCGGGTGGACCGGATCGCGACGGCAGAGCCGGCCGGGCCTGCAGCCGACGAGGTGCTGGCGGACGCCTTGCCCGACGTGGCGGCCCGAGACGAGGTATCGGGGTCGACCGGTCCGCTCGGGGCGTTCGTTCCCGGGCCCGACAGCCGGCGTGTCCGAATCGCCACCGACCCCGCCAAGGCGTGGCTGTTCGAGGCCATCCCCTCCGTCGTCGAGGGGGAGGAGGGCGGTCGTCCGGTGTGGGAGGTCTTCGTGGGTGGCGATGCCTGGCTCGAGCGCCTGCTGCTCCGGCTCGGTCCCGATGCCGACGTGCTCGAGCCGGCGGAGGACCGGGACCTGGCTCCCGAGGCGGCCCGTCGGATCCTGGCCCGGTACGGGAACACGACAGGAGCCTGACCACCTCGGGGCCAGTCGCCCCGTGGGGCTCGACGAATCGGGGATTTCGCCCCTGGTCCTGGTCGATGTGATGTCGGATGCTGGGACCGTGGTCCACGACGTGCTCCAGGAGGCTGAACCAGAACCCGCGACGTCGCCGCGATGGACACTCCTGGTCGCCGCGGTCATCGGCGTGCTGGTCATCGCTACGGTCGGGATCTTCGTTGCCAACGAGACCTCGTCACTCGGGACCTCGACGACCCGACAGGTGGCGTCCATCCGTGAAGGCTGCGATTCGTGGTCGACGACCATCGGGGCCAATGGGGCCGTCCAGTGCTCGGACATGGCCGACTGGATGGGCCAGCAGGTGTCCGAGGGCCACGTCACCGGTCACATGATGTGGGGTGATGCCGGAGCCATGGTCGGTTCCTGCACCCAATGGGCGGACACGTTGCCCTCGGACTCCGTCGACGGGACCACCCCGTCCGTCTGGTGCGATCGGATGGCATCGTGGATGGAAGGCCATGCCGGCGCCTGGAGCAGTGTGATGGCACAAGGCGGCATGATGGGCGGGTCGTAGCACCGGCGACGAGCGATCCACCGGTCCGACACAGGCCGTTCGTCATGGCGCGGTCCGGTCGCATCGGGTCCGTTGCGCCTCTCACCTCGACTGCTCATCGGGCAGGACTCCGGCAAGGTCGGTGGCAGGTCGCCGTGGGATGACTCCACGGTGAACACCACGAGTGGCCCGGTCCGTTCCCGACCGGAGCTGGACGATGGGGGAGAGGCCACGCCTGTGGCGCCGTGCTGAGACTGCACGTGGTGCGGGCAGAGGGTGTCGGATACTACCTGTCCGACCTCGTCCCCGGTCGGGCCGAGGGGTCCGGCGTGGCCGGTGAGTCGCCCGGAGAGTGGGCGGGTCGGGGGAGTGCGGCACTCGGACTGCAGGGGACCGTGGACGCGCCGGACCTGGCAGGCGTACTGGCCGGCCGGGACCCCTCAGGCGGTGGGACGTTGCGCCAGGCGCGTGGCACCCGGCCGGTGTGCGGGTTCGACCTCGTGTTCGCCGCCCCGAAGGCGGTCAGCATCCTCCACCTGCTGGCACCCCGCGAGCTCGGCGCGGCCGCCGGCTCGGCCCATGTGGCGGCGGTGGGCGACGCCGTCGGTTATCTGGAGGGCGCGGGACTCGGAGTCCGGCGGACCCGGGACGGCGACGTGCGCCACCTCGCGACGACCGGTGCCGTGGCCGCCGGGTTCGTGCACCGGACGAGCCGCGCCCTGGACCCCCACCTCCACACCCACGTGGTGGCGGCCAACGTTGCCCAGGGGACCGACGGGCGGTGGTCGGCACTCGACAGCCGGCGCCTCTTCCTCCACCGTCGCGCCGCCCGGGCCGTCTACGACGCCTCGCTCCGCCACCACCTCGGCCGGTCCGCCGGAGTGGCATGGCGGCGGGTGCCCTCCGGCACGTGGGAGGTGTCGGGCGTCGACCCCGTCCTGTGCCGGCTCTTCTCGAGACGGGCGGCCTCGATCGACGAGTCGTCCTACCGGACCGCCGGGGGACACGGTTCGCAGGGCGTGCGACGGGTGGCCTTCTTCGCCGACCGGCCCGACAAGGACCGGGAGGTGTCCGTCGAGGAGTTGCGGTCCGGGTGGGCGCGCCAGGCGGCGTCGATGGGCATCGACACCTCCGAGCTCGTGCAGGTCGTGGTCCGTGCCCCGCCATCCGACCCCGGCGAGCGGATCAGCGGACACGCCGTGGCCGAGGGGCTCGACCGGTTGACCACGACCCGGACGCACCTGGCCACCCGGGACCTCGTGACGGCGGTGGCGGACGCCGCACAGCACGGTCTGGACGGTCGGGAAGTGGTGCGTGTGGCCGGTGCGCTGGAGGCAGCCGTCGGTACCGGCCGGCGTCACGACGGACGCCACCCGGGTCTGACGGTCTCGGATGCGGTCGACCGCGCACTCGGTGCCGATCCGACGCTGGTGGAACGGGCGCTGGCGGGTCGTCCGACGCGCCCCGTGTCGCGGGAGGGGCCGTCCGTCGAGGCGCTGCGGCGATCGGGCCGGGCCGTCGGTGACGGGCTCGCAGCCCGGGCCGGGCCGTCGACCGGGCTCGGACGGTGAGGCACACGTTGGTCCGACGATCGATCGCTCAGCGGGCCTTCTGTCAGCGGTGTTCGCTCACTGCGCCATCCGTCAGCGGCCGATCCCGTCCCTGCCCTCGTGACCACGCGTCCGGGCCCCGGGGGCGGGTCCGTCGAGGGCCCGGTCGGCCGAGCGCAGGCTGCGCCACGGCTCGGCCACGTGGGCCGGGGCCAAGGGGAACCACGCCGGCTGGTTGCGTGCGCCGAACGCCAGGGCGTGACCGGGCCGACCGCGGGTGATGTCGTCAGGGGCGAGGCGCCGGCGCCACTGTGACCCGAACTGCTCACCCGTCTGTGTCGGGCCGCCTGCGAGGAGGTCGGTGAGTGGTCGGTTCGACGGCGCTCGCCCACGGGACACCGACCGCACCAGGAGCTCGTGGTCGCCGGACAGCACCGACAGTGCCTCGAGCGTGCGCACGTCGCCGATGCCGGGGAGCACCACGGTGGTGCCGAACAGGGAAGGGAACCCGTCGGCCTGCCCGGGCCACCGGTGACGTGCCTGCGACAGGTCCTGGAAGCAGGCGAGTGTCACCAGTCCCTGGCCTCCGCCCTCGCTCACCATCGAGGGGAGTTCGGGCAGCGGGGCGATGTTGGCCAGCTCGTCGAGCGCCAGGAGCACCGGTGGGTCGGCCGCACCCTGTGCGTCACCCGCGCGCTCGTAGGTGGCCCGGCGGACGTCGTCGAGCAGGCCCACGACCAGCGGGGCGACGAGTGCCTGATGGTGCGCCGGGGCGGCGATGTACACGGTGTCACCCGAGGCGACGAAGGCCGCGGGGTCGAAATCGGGGTGGCACGTGGCGGCCAGCGCCTGTTCCGAGCGGAAGCCGCCCAGCGCTCCCGACGCCGTCGACCAGATGCCGCTCAGCTCGCGCTCGTCGGTGGTGACGATGCCGTCGAGCAGGTCCCGGGCGATGGCCGCGTCACCACCGGCGCCGCTGGTCAGGGCCTGCTGGGCAGGCAGGGCCTGGCGGCGGTCCACCCAGGTCAGGACGGTGCGCATGTCGGCCCCTTCGATCGCTGCGGCATGGAGCAGGGGCGCGAGCAGTGCCTGGGCCCGTTCGGTCCAGTGGGACGCCTCGGCCTGCACGGCACCGGGTCCGGTCGAGCCCACCACGACGAGCGAGCGCGCTGTCGTCAGGGCGGTCCGCCACGAGGTGCACGCCGGCAACGGCGACCACCGCAGCCGGTGCACGCCTGGGCGGTCGACCACCGACCCCGACGGGTCGAAGAGGTGGCACGTACCGAGCGTCGAACGCGTGGCCATGGTGGCGTCGAGCACGTCGGGTTTCGTCGAGGTGGTGACCACTGCGCCGGCGGCGGACAACACGTTGGGGATGAGCAGCGCGGACGTCTTGCCCGAGCGTGGTGGACCGAGCACCAGCACCGAGTGCTGTCCGTCCGCGTAGTGCCAACCGCGTGCGTCATGGCCGAGGTAGAGACCGTGACGCGCCTGCACGTTCGCGTCGCGCACGACGCGCGACGCGTCGATCGTGCGCGATCGGTGCACGTGTGAGAAAAAAGTTTTCACGGTCGTCCTTCGCGTCTGCGTCGCTCGCGCGGCGCGTGAGTTGCGGCGGACCCGGACGTCCGCGAAGGAGGTGTACCCGAGAGTAGGCCGAAAAACCGTTGTGAATACAGGGAAATTTCACATCGGTCGCGAAGTGCGTGCATGAGGAGCGGTACAGGATGTCGCGCGCGTCGACGTCGATCGTCGATCGAGCGCGGAGCGAACGCGCCCGCGCGCGCGTCGTAGTGCTTGACCTGCACCGAAAAAGCCATTTGGCTAGTAGTTGGTTACGTATCGCTGAGGAGATCAACGTGAACAGGTCTCAGCTCGTCCATGCGGTGACCGAGTCGACACGATCGACCCGGCGCACCGTGGAAGACGTGGTGGAGCAGCTGTTCGGGACGATCATCACGGAGGTTCGATCCGGGCGGAAAGTGACGGTTGTCGGATTCGGGACGTTCACCCCGACCCGGCGGGCCGCCCGCACGGGTAGGAATCCCCGGACAGGTGCAGCGGTACGCATCCCAGCGTCGAGAGGTGTCCGGTTCGCCACCGGTTCGGCGTTCAAGTCGGCGTTGACCCCTAAGGAGGGAGTGTCCATGGCAGTAAAGAAGGCAGCAGCCAAGAAGGCCCCGGCCCGTAAGGCCCCGGCCAGGAAGACGGCAGCCAAGAAGACCACCGCGAAGAAGACCGCGGCCAAGAAGACGGCTGCGAAGAAGGCGGTGAAGAAGGCACCGGCTCAGAAGGCTCCGGCACGCAAGACGGCAGCCAAGAAGGCTCCGGCCCGCAAGACGGCCGCCAGGAAGACCACCGCGCGCAAGACGGCAGCCCGCAAGCGGTAGCACCACGGCGCGGCGACACTGTCGCCGACCGGTGTTCGACGGGGGCCTCCGGGCCCCCGTCGTCGCGCCCGGCTGGCGCCTACCGGTTCCACCCGGCAGATGACTGTTGTGCCGTCAGAGCTGGTCGATCAGGTGGAACGCCTCACCTGCATCGAGGCCGGCCACCGCACCGTGCTGTGCGAGCTGCCAGGCGATGCGGGTCGCAAACGCCTCGGCCCCCGACGCGGAACCGGAGGACGTGTCGGACACACCCATGGTGCTCTCGTGCTGGCTGTGGTGGCAGAGCAGCGCTGCGACCTTGGCCGCTGCCGCGTCGGCGGGACAGCGCTCGACGTGGTTGGCCAGGTCGGCCTCCCACAGCAGCAGGGCTGCGGGACGGTGGGGCGCGAGCCCGAGCTCCGGCAGGAAGTGCGGGTCGCGCGCCGCCACCAGCGCGTCGAGTGTGAGGAACCCGGCAGCCCGGTGGTCGGGGTGGAGGCGGTAGCGGCGCCAGGGGTCGTGGCCGAGCAGCACGTCGGGCCGCACCATCCTGATGGCCCGGGCCACCTCGCGCCGTTGGGCGATGCCGTTCGCGAGCTCGCCGTCGACCTCGCCGAGGACCTGCACGCGCTCGGCTGCCGCCGTGTCGCCCCCGGACAGGCGCACCGCGGCGTCACGGCATTCCTGGCCCCGCGCGGCGACGAGTGCCCCGAGGTCGGCGTCGGGGTCCCAACTGCCCTTGGAGCCGTCGGTGAGCACCAGGTGGTGGACCCGGCAGCCGTCGGCCGCCCAGCGGGCCAGGGTGGCCCCGGCGCCGAACTCGATGTCGTCGGGATGGGCGCCGACGGCCAGGGCCACCGACGGCGTCGGCAGGTCGACCGTGACGGTCACCGTGTCGAGCAGGTCGCCGGTCGGAAGGCCCGACGTGAGCCTGACGGGCGTCGCGGCGTGGTGCGCCTCGTCCGTCACGGGGTCGATGTGCCGCGCACGGCCACCGGGACCAGGTCCGCCGGTTCGTCGACGTCCCAGGCCAGGTCGGGAAGGTCGAGGATGCGCACGGGCAGGCCGAGCCGCTCGGCCTCGGCACGGTGCCGGGCGAACGAGCCCGGACCGTAGGAGAACCGGAAGCCGGCATCGCTCGGGAGGGCGATCACGTTCGTGCCGTTCCCGTACCTGTCGGGCACCAGTGTGATGCCTGCGCCGAGGCCGACCGTCGCCAGCCCACTCGCCATCGGCAGGTCCGCATGGGAGACGGTCACCTGGACGACCCCGCCCGCCCGCAGGTGGTCGACGCCAGCCTCGACGGCGCCGTTGAGTCCGCGACCGGGCTCCCACACCACGAGCGCCCCCCGGACCCGCGCCCAGTCGGCCACGTCGTTGTCGTCGCACACCACGGCGACGGGCAGCGGCGCCGCGGCCTCGAGTACCCGGGACGCCATCGACCGGGCAAGGTCGGCGCGCTCCGGCCCGGTCAGCGCGCGGTCGAGGCGTCCTTTGGCTTCGTGGAAGGCCTTGATCGGCACCAGGACGGCCCGGGTGCCCAGGCCGAGGTCGGGGCTCGGCTGGTGCTCTCCGGGGTGGGCCACACGGCCAGTGTAGGCACCCGTCGATCACACGCCACGGGGGGCGCCGCGGCCTAGGGTGTGACCGTGCCTTCCGACCTGCCGACGCCCGTGGACCACGAGGACCCGGACATCGACCGGGTCGAGGCGCTCGCACGGGTCCGCTACCTGCTGTTGGAGCTCGGCTGCAACGACGAGGAGATCGACCGGGCCGTCGAGGACGACGTGCTCGACCTCCTGGTCGTGGACCACCTGCTGGTGCCGTCGGGTCACAAGCTGACCCAGTCCGAGGTGGCCGGCCGGACCGACATCCCCGTCGACGTCGTCAAGCGGTTCTGGCGGGCGCTCGGTTTCCTCGACGTGGACGAGGACGAGCCCGCCTTCACCGACATGGACATCGAGGCCGTCCAGCTCTTCCAGTCACTGACCGCCCTCGGCATCGTCGACCTGGACTCGGCCGTGCAGATGGCCCGGGTGATCGGCTCGTCGATGGCACGCATCGCCGAGGCCGAGACGTCCCCGGGCACCACGCCGATCCTCATGGGGTCCGGCGACAGCGTCCTCGACGCCGACGAGTTCGCCCGGCAGGCCGAGGCGTCGATCCCGGCCATGACCCGCCTGCTCGAGTACGTCTGGCGTCGCCACCTGCAGGCCGCCACCCGCCGGGCCATGCTGCACCGGACCCGCGGCGTCGAGGAGGGCGTGCGGCCGGTCATGGCCGTCGGGTTCGCCGACATGGTCGGGTTCACCGTGCTCAGCCAGCACCTCGGCGACGAGGAGCTGGCTGCGGTCGTCGCCCGATTCGAGGAGCTGGCGCACGACACGGTGGTCGCCCTCGGCGGCCGCGTGGTCAAGATGATCGGCGACGAGGTGATGTTCGTCGTCCAGTCGACGACGGGCGCCGCCCAGATCGGCCTCAGCCTCGCTGAGGCCTATGCCAGCGACGACCTGCTGTCCGACGTCCGGGTGGCACTGGCCGTCGGCCCGGTACTGGTCAAGGACGGCGACTTCTACGGTCCGGTCGTCAACCTGGCCAGCCGCCTCGTCAATGTCGCCCGCCCGGGCACCGTGCTGATCTCCGACGAGTTCAAGGAGGCCCTCGAGTCAGAGGGTGCCGATGACATCGACACCCGTCCGCTGCGCACGAGGAGCCTGAAGGACCTGGGTCGTGTCCAGATGTGGAAGCTCATCCGGGCCGGCTCCGAGCCCGGTGCCGACAACCGGCGCACCATGCGGTGGGAGCGCCTGGGCGAGGTGCTGCGTGAGCTGGACGAGCTGCGCGAGCGCGGCGAGTCCGTCGCCGTCCGCCAGAGCGGTGGCTCAGCGCCCGTCGAGCCGGGCGGTGGCGATCCCGTGGGGTCGTAGCGGGAACGAGTCCTCGAGGGGAGCGACGGGCCGACCGCGCAGGTCGACGAGCCACCCCGAGCACCCCGGCAGCGTCACGATCGTTTCGTCCTCCGTCGGATTGAAGACCCGCACCTCGAGGAGACCCGCCTGGCGCCGGACCGAGGAGACCCGGGCGCCCTCGACGGTCAGCTCGGTGCCACCGTCGCCCCGGTCACCACCTCCGAACGAGCCGGTCACCTGCAGCGGCACCAGGAGGTCGTCGGCCAGGTCCCACGCGTCGCGGTCGCCGACCGCCAGGGCATAGGTCACATCGACCGGCCCGAGCATCTGGGGTCCGTCGAGTGCGTCCATCGGTCCGGCGGGCAGCGGACGGAGCGCCATGCCGAGCCGGGACAGCATGCCGGTCGCCCGCAGCAGCGTCAGTGCGAGTGCGCGGGCCCGGGGTCCGTCACCGTCGTCATCGGTGGTGTCGACGAGCTCGTACTCGAGGAGCCCTTCGTGGACCACGGTGAGCCCTCCGGCCTGCACGAACCGGCGCGACGGGAACGTGGGCAGGCCGAACTCCTCGGACCTCCCCTCGGCCGTGAGCCCCCGCTCGACCACGGTGAAGGCGCATTCGGCCCGGGACGTGGCAGCGGGCTCCGGCAGTGGCAGGTGGACGCGCAGGCGGTGATCGCGTGACGGGTTGGTGAACCGGGTCCGGACATGCAGCAGCGGCTCGTCGGCCCGGACCTCGAGCGTCGTCGTGACGGTCACCTCACGTGTGCCGGCACGTGCGTGGGTCGACCCGTCGACGTACTCCGGCCAGGTGTAGGTGGTGACGATGTCGGCCGTGGCCCGGACGGGGCCCTCCTCACCGGGCGTCACCACGACGGACGTCGGCACGTCGACCACGGTGTCGTTGGTGGGGGGCGAGTAGTTGTAGGTGTCCCCGTGGTCGCCGCCGTCGACCAGGCGTCCGTAGCCGGGCACCCCGTCGAGGGAATAGGTGCCGTCCGTCGGGTCGACGACCACCTCGAGGAGTCCGTTGGCGATGGTCACTCCGCCGTCGGGGTGGGCGGTGCGCCCGGCCGGGTGGGCCAGGGATGCGGGTGCGAAGCGGGCCCAGCCGAACCCGGGCACCGGCGCCTGTCGGGCGATCACCCGGCGGACCGCCGGCTGGTCGATGAACAGACGTACCTCGACGTCGGGTCGTGCCGTGAGCCGGCTGAACAGCTCACGTTTCACCTCCTCGATGGGCACGCCGTCGCGCAGCTCGGGCCCGATCACCACGGTGACGTCGAGGCCCGTGTCGTCCTCGCTCATGCTCACGTCGGTCACGTAGGCCTGGTCGTCGAGCCGGGCACCCTGCAGCAGCCCGAGCATCGTGCGCACCGTCTCGCCGTCGAGGGTGACCGATCCCGGCAGGCCGGCCCGCTCGGACAGGACCTGCACGTGGGGACCCGGGTCGCCGACCGCCGGCACGGTGACGTCGACCAGGCCGGACCGCTCCCGGGCGGTCGGATTGACCACGACCGGCCCGGCGGCCGCCATCGACCGACCGACCGACCGGAGCGCCTGCGCGGTCAGGCCGTCGCCGATCTGGCGGGCCTCCGCGTACCGGTGCACGACGGCGTCGACGACCTCGTCGGCGGAACAGGCGCAGATCGAGTCGTGGGCCGAATTCCGGATCAGCAGGGTCCAGGCCAGATCGAGGAAGGCGGCGGGCCACCGCTCGGACGGCAGGAACAGGGCCGACAGGGGCTCGGCCAGCCGCTCGACCGACCGCTCGGCGCGCGATGCCGCCTGCTTGACGTCGACGCGGTTGGAGCCGACCCCCATGAGCATGTTGGAGCGGTACCCGGACCGCAGCTCGCCGGTCCATTCGACCAGGCCGTCGGTACCGGTCCCGGCCAGGTACTCGGGAAGCGACGTGACCGCCAGGGCGAACGCATCCTGGAGTTGGTTGGCCTCGGCCACGACGCGGCCCAACCACGGCTGCGGGCGCAGGTGGTCGGAGCCGTTCATGACCAGCATCGGGGCGCCGTCGGGCAGGAACGAGGCGAACTCCTCCTCCCAGGCCGTCAACCGCCGGACGAGTTGCTTGGCGTCCTCCGGCAGCCCGGCACCGTTGCCGTAGCCGGCGACGAGGTACTCGGCACGGACGCTGGAGCCGTCCGGGGCGGTCCACACGAAGGCGGTGGTGTCGACGACGGACGGCACGCCGCGCCACACCACGGCATGGGCCAGACCGGCCTCGGCCAGGAGCTGGGGCATCTGTGCGACGTGGCCGAACATGTCGGGCAGGTAGCCGACCTCCATCACGGCGCCGAACGCGCTGCCGCGCAGGATGCCCTTCTGCAGGTTCCGCACGATGGTCTCGCCGGACACCAGGAACTCGTCCATGAGGATGTACCAGGGCCCGACGGTGATCCGGCCGGCGGCGGCCAGGGCGCGCAGGCGCCCCTCGTTCTGGGGGCGGATCTCCAGGTAGTCGTCGATCACGGCCAGCTGGCCGTCCAGCAGGAAGTGGCCGTAGGAGCTGTCCTGCTCCATCAGGTCCAGCAGGTCGTCGATGAGGCGGACGAGCTTCAGCCGGAAGGACTGGAACGGGTCGTACCACTCCCGGTCCCAGTGGGTGTGGGGCACGACGGCAACCCGTCGGCGGGAGCCCGTCGTCGGGCCGTCGGCCCCCGCGGTCACTGCTCGAGGGTCCCGTACTCGGCCTCGTAGGCCTGCAGGTCGGTCACGAGCCGTTCGACGTCGGCAGCGGTGGCGTCGGTGCCACGTCCGACCCGTTCGGCGTAGAGGGCGGCCCCGAGGTCGTGGAGCAGGCCGTCGGCCTTGTGCTTGGCGGTGACCTGGTCCAGCTTCTCCTGGCCCGCCTTGGTGGCCTCGTTCGCCTTGGCCAGTCCGATCTCGGCCTGTGCCTTCACCTTGTCCATGAGTCCCATGATGCCTCCTGCGCTCTCGTCGATGACGGTGGGCTAAGACTAGGACGCGGGCAGCCACGGGGGACGGCTGCCCTCCCGACCGCCGCCCGTGACGAGGAGCCCACCGTGCGCCCCTGGCGTGACCATCTGGAAGCGGACGACCCGCTCGTCGCAGACGGTCGTGTGGGCGCGCCCGACCTCGTCGCCGCAGGCACCCTGCTGCGCCGCTGGGCGGATCGCTGGGGGGACGACCCCACGGCCAGGCTGTGGAAGGAGGGCGGGCGGTGGTGGACGGCCGGCGAGTTCGAGGCCACCACCCGGCGGGCCGCCGGGCGGTGGCGGACGGCGGGCCTGGAGCCGGGCCAGCGGGTGGTGTGGTCCACCGGGTCCTCCGTCGCCGCCCTGGCCGCGCACGTGGGGGCGCTCCGGGCCGGACTGGTGGTGGTGCCGGCGAACCCCGCGTACTCGGAGCGCGAGCTCGCCCACATCGTCACCGACGTCCGGGCCTCGGCCGCCGTGGTGGGCCGGCCCGACCAGGCACAGTGGGTCCGCGACGCCACTCCTGGTCCCGTCGTCGTGTGCGGCCCGGACCTCGACCTGCCGGACGGTGACCCGGGCGTGCTCGACGCGGCCGGTCCGGACGACCCGGCGCTGATCTGCTTCACCTCGGGGACCACCGGTGCGCCCAAGGGGGCGGTGCTCCGCCACCGGAACCTGCTGGCCGGCGTGGAGTCGGTGACCCGGGCCTGGCGGATGTCCCCCGACGACCTGCTGGTGCACAGCCTGCCCGTCTTCCACGCCCACGGACTGGTGGTGGGGGCCTACGGGACCATGACGGCCGGCGGGTCGGCGGTGCTGCTGCCTGCGTTCGATCCCGACGCGGTGGCGGACACCGTGCGAGCGGAGGCGGCCACCCTGTTCTTCGGCGTGCCCACGATGTACCACCGGCTGGTGGCCGGGGGCCGTGCGCCGGACCTGGCGCGCCTGCGCCTGTGTGTGTCGGGCTCGGCGCCACTGCCGGTCGAGTTGCATACCGCCGTGTCCGCCGCCGTCGGCAGCCCCGTCCTCGAGCGCTACGGGATGACGGAGACACTGATGAACACCTCGAACCCCTATGACGGTGCCCGCAGAGCCGGCACGGTCGGCTTCCCGCTGCCCGGCGTCGAGGTGACCCTCACGCAGGGGGGTGAGGTGCTGGTGCGGGGGCCAAACGTCTTCGACGGCTACTTCGAGCGCGACGCCGCCAACGCCGATGCCTTCAGCGACCTCGGTGACGGCGGTGGCCAGTGGTTCGTCACCGGCGACCTCGGAGCCGACGAGGACGGCTACCTGGTGCTGCGCGGCCGGTCGAAAGAGCTCATCATCTCGGGTGGGTTCAACGTCTATCCGACCGAGGTCGAGGACGTGCTGGCCCGGTGCCCGGGTGTGGCCGAGGTGGCCGTCACCGGTACCCCGTCGGACGAGTGGGGCGAGGAGGTGACGGCCTGGGTCGTCCCGGACGGCACGCCACCCACGCTCGACGAGCTGCGGGCGCACTGTGCGGGCGCGTTGGCCCCGTTCAAGCAGCCCCGCCTCGTCCGGGTGGTCGACGCCCTGCCCAGGAACGCGCTGGGCAAGGTGGTCCGCAGCCGTCTCGGTTGATGCCCTGGCGCCGGGGCCCTCGGGAGTAGGTTGCGGCGATGGTGACGCCGACGCTGCGGCTCGAACGCGGGCTCCTCCGCTCCGGCACCCGACGGCTCGGGGCGATGGACGAGGTCGGCCGGGGGTCGCCGGCCGGACCCGTGTACGTGGGACTGGTGGTCGTGGACGCCTCGACGGGACGGCCGCCGACCGGCATACGCGACTCCAAGCTGCTGGCGCCGGCGGCGCGCGAGTCCCTGGTGCCCCGCATCCGGGCCTGGGCAGCCGGGTGGGCACTCGGGTCGGCCGACCCGGCCGAGGTCGACGAGCTCGGGTTGAACGGGGCCCTCGGGCTGGCCGGCATCCGCGCGCTGGCCGCACTCGACGATCCACCCGACCTCCTGGTCGTCGACGGCAACCACGACTGGCTGACGCCTGCATCCGCGGGAGGTGGCACCGTGGTGCCTCGGGTCCGGACCCGGGTGCGTGCCGATCTGACCTGCACGTCGGTGGCGGCCGCCAGCATCCTGGCCAAGGTGGCACGGGACGCCCTCATGGTGCAGCTGGCGGGCGAGTTCCCGGCGTACGGGTGGGAGGCCAACAAGGGCTATGGCACGGTCGACCACCTCGACGCCTTCCGGCGGCTCGGCCCCTCACCCCACCACCGGATCTCCTGGAGGTTGCCCGGGGAGGTGGGACAGGCGTGAGAGTGATCGGAACGATCGGACCGTCCGGTCGCCGCGCTGCCGGTCCACCGGTGTCGCCGTGCTACTTCGGCGCCGGCTCCTTCGGCAGGCCGAGGACCCGCTCACCGATGATGTTGCGCATGACCTCGTCGGACCCGCCGGCGATCCGCATGCCGGGCACCCCGAGCAGGTACTGGGTCCATGCGAAGGTGCCCCAGGCGCCGGTGTCGGCCACCAGGGCCGGCCCGAAGATCGACGACACGGCCTCGTAGGTCCGCACCATGTTGGCGGTCAGCGACAGCTTGCCCAGCGACATCTCCGGCCCGGGCAGCTGGCCGGCGGCGATCTTGGCCATGGCCCGTCGGTTGGTGTAGCCGGCCACCCGTTCGTTGATCACGATCTCGGCCAGCTGCTGGCGCACGAGCGGATCGCCCGCCTTGCCCGCCGATCGGGCGGCCTCGATCAGCCGGGTGGACTGCGGCAGGCTGAGGCCGCCGCCACCCCCCCCGATGGCCGCCCGCTCGTTCATGAGCGTGGTGAGGGCCACCGTCCATCCCCCGTTGACGTCGCCGAGCAGGTGGGAGTCCGGGACCCGCACGTCGGTGAAGAAGACCTCGTTGAACGATGCGCCACCCGTCATCTGGCGCAGCGGCCGCACCTCCACACCGGGGGCGTGCATGTCCACGACGAAGCCCGTGAGCCCGCGGTGCTTGGGCAGGTCGGGGTCCGTGCGGCAGATGATCTCGCCGATGTCCGACACCTGGGCACCCGACGTCCACACCTTCTGGCCGTTCAGCACCCACTCGTCGCCGTCCTTGACCGCACGGGTCTGGAGCGAGGCCAGGTCGGACCCGGACGACGGCTCGCTGAAGAGCTGACAACCCACGATGTCGCCCCGCCACATCCTGCGTAGGTAGGCCTCCTTCACCTCGTCGGTGGCGTGGGCCAGGATCGTCGGAGCCACCATCCCCAGGCCGATGCCGTAGATGGACATGGACGGCGTGCGGTAGTCGGCGGCCACCCGGGCCCAGATCCGCTGGTGGTCGCTCGACAGGCCCCGGCCGCCGTACTCGGTGGGACCCGTGATCCAACCGAATCCGGCGTCGAAGACCGTCTGGGCCCAGGCCCGGGAGACGGCCAGGTCGGCCACCTCCTGCTCGTGCGTCTTCTCGGGGAACAGGCTGACGTCGTCCGAGCCCTGGCCCCAGACGAAGGTCTCCTCGGGGCGCTTCTCGGCGTTGGCGTCGAGGAAGGCGCGGGCGTCGGCCTCGAAGTCCTCCAGCGTCGGGGCGCCCGCGGCGCTACTCGATCGGGCCTGCTCGGTGACGCTCATGTGCTGCTCCCCTTCGTTCGGTCCCCGTCTCCCGCGGGCTCGGGCCAGCGTATCCGGGCGGGCACGTGGGGGTCGGTGCCGGTGGCTGCGGTAGACACTGGGTGTGGCGTACCTCCTGGCCGTCCTTGCCGCCCTGGCCAACGCCCTGAGCGCGATCTTCCAGCGGATCGGCGTGCAGAGCGCCCCCCCCGACACGGTGATGAGCCTGAAGCTGGTCCGCCACGCCCTTTCCAACGCCATCTGGTTCCTGGGCCTGGCCATGATCGCCGTCGGGTTCCTGCTCCAGGCCGGCGCCCTGCACTTCGGAGAGCTGAGCTCCGTCCAGCCCATCGTGGCGTCCGAGCTCCTGCTCCTCGTGCTGATCCTCGGCGCCTGGTTCCGCTACCACCTGGGGTGGCGGGAGTGGGGCGGCTCGGCTGCGGCAGCCGGTGGGCTGGCCACGTTCCTGGTCGTCGCCGATCCGGGCGGTGGCGACGTCAGCCCGGCGCGCCGCGCCTGGATCGTGGTGTTCGTGGTCATCGGCGCCGTCTCGGCCGGCTGCGCGGCGCTCGGGTTCACCGGGCCGCGCTGGTTCCGGGCCGCCATGTTCGGCAGCGCCGGTGCGGTGCTGTTCGCACTGTCGGCCGCTCTCACGAAGCAGTTCACGACGCTGCTGTCCGTCAGCTGGGGCCACGCGTTCACCGACTGGGTGCCCTACGCCCTGGTGGCGACGGGAGTGACCGGACTGTTCCTCATCCAGAGCGCCTTCCACGCCGGCCCGATCACGTCGTCGCAGGCCGCCATCACGATCATCGACCCCATCGTCAGCGTGGTGATCGGGATCTACCTGTTCCACGACCACCTGCATACGGCGGACTGGCGCCTGCCCGTCGAGGTCGTGGCCATCGTCACGGTCGTCGTGGGGCTGCTGCTGCTCTCGACGTCGCCGCTGGTGGCCGGGGCCAAGGACGAGTCCGGGGCGGGCGACAAGCTGGTCCGCCAGCCGAAGCGACGGCGCCCCGACCCCGTCCAGGGGTCACCCGCGGGCTAGACGCCGGCCAGGACCGAGCGGACCGCCTCGTCGAGATCGGTGTGCCGGAAGGTGAATCCCGCGCCGGTCAGACGGGACGGGAGCGCCCGCTGGCTGGCCAGCACCATGTCCGACGCCATTTCCGGCCCGAGCGCCAGTTTGAGCGCGGCGGCCGGCACGGCCAGGACGGCGGGCCGGTGCAGCGCCGCCCCGATCGCCTTGGCGAGTTGGGCGTCGGTGGCCGGCGACGGAGCCGTGGAGTTCACGGCCCCGGACAGGCTGCTGTCGTCCAGGCAGTGGAGGATCGCGCCGACCTCGTCGTCGAGGGTGATCCAGCTCCGGTACTGGTGGCCGGACCCGATCTTCCCGCCGACCCCCAGCCGGAACAGCGGGAGCTGCTTGGCGAGGACACCACCCGACGGGCTCAGCACGATGCCGGTGCGGAGGTGGACCGTCCGGATGCCGACCTCCTCGGCCGGGGCGGTGGCCGCCTCCCAGGCAATGCAGACCCCGGCCAGGAACCCGGGGCCCGCCGGCTCGGACTCGATGAGCACGTCGTCGCCGCGGTCGCCGTACCAGCCGACGGCCGACGCACTCACCAGCACGCGGGGGAGCGGGTCGAGTCCGGCGACTGTCCGGGCGACCAGGTCGGTCCCCCGGGTGCGGCTCTCCATGATCACCCGCTTGCGCGTCGGGCTCCAGCGCTTGTCGCCCACGCCGGCACCGGCCAGGTGGACCACGCCGTCGACGGGGCCGGCGGCCGCCAGCGCATCGAGGTCGACGTGCCCGGCGTCCGGGTCCCACGACACGTCGGTGATGCCTGTCGGCCGTGGCCCGTCGCCCGGTGCCGACGACCGCCGCACGAGTCGGGTGACGGTGTCGCCCCGGGCCACCGTGGCGTCGACCAGCGCGGTGCCGATGAGCCCGGAGGATCCGGTGACGAGGACGTGCATGCCCCCGGTCTACCGGGAGCCGCCCCGGGTCCGGGCCACGGCGGCCCGGACGAACCCGGCGAAGGCGTCGGGATGGGTCAGGTGCGCCCCGTGGGCCGCTCCCTCGATCTCGATCAGTTCGGCGTCCGGCGTGTGCTCCATCAGCCAGTCGGCCGAGGCCCGATGGTGGGGGACGGACTCGCTCCCACGGCCGAAGACTGCCGGCACGGTCAGCCGTGTCACGTCGAACGGTGCGACGGAGGTGCGGATGGCCGCCAGCTCGCCGGCCAGAGCCGGCCCGTCGGCCCGCCGCGCCTCGCGTGTCGCCTCGGGCAGGCGCTCCCATGCCGAGTCGCCGACCATGCGTCGGAAGAAGCGTTCGGCCGCGAGTGCCGGGTCGTCGCCCTCGGGTCGTGCCCCGCTGTCGGGGCGGGCGCGGGGACGCGTGGCCCACGTCCCGAGCCACGGCATGGGCGGCTCATAGGCAGCTATGGCCAGGATCGACCCCGGGCCACCGGGTCGGAGCGCGGCCCCCAGGGCGATGTCGCCGCCGTAGCTGTGGCCGACGACGACGCTTGGTCGGCCGCCGATGACCGCCAGCAGGTCGTCGACGTGACCGTCGAGCGTGTCGTGCACCGGGGTCACGTGGCGCGAGCGGTGGTAGCCGCGGCGGTCGTAGGCGACGGTGTGCAGATCGTCGAGCCGGCGGATGATCCGGGCGAAACTGCCCGCCCGGTCGAGCGATCCGTGGACCAGGACGACGAGTGGCGTCCCGTCCGCCGGGGGGTCCGGCACGTGCTCGGTCAGCGAGAGGCGGTGCTCGGGGGTCATCGGGGCCAGCCTGTCAGCACCCGGCGCGCCCCGGCCATTCCGGGTGTGAGGGGCGGGAACCGCCCAGTTCAGGGCTTCGTGGCCTGAAATGCGCGCATCGCGCCCCTGGATCGTGCATTGTTAGGGCTTCCATTTGACCAAGGAGAAACTGTGCCCCTTACCAAGACCGATCTCATCGCCGCCGTCGCTGCCCACACCGGGACGACCTCCAAGGACGTCGCCACGGTGCTCGGCGGCCTCGAGGACGTCATCACCGCCAACGTGGCGAAGGGCGAGAAGGTCGTCATCACCGGATTCCTGACCTTCGACCGGGCCCAGCGCGCCGCTCGAACGGGTCGCAACCCGCAGACGGGCGAGGCCATCAAGATCAAGGCCTCGAAGAGCCCCAAGGTGTCCGCCGGCGCCTCGTTCAAGAAGGTCGTGAACGGACAGGCCCCGGCCCCGAAGATCACCAAAGCCAAGTAGTCCCGACGTCGGGGGCGGTCCGGGACCTGGTCCCTGGCCGCCCCTTCGTCGCGTCCGGGGACGTGGAGCGCCCCGCGGCCGACTAGAGCTGACCGATGGCCTTGTGGGTCTGGGGCACCACCCGCACCCGGCGGTGGATGCGCAGCGCCCGCTCGTGGAGCTCGAGCACCTGGTCCGGTGTCGGCGCCGCCGCCGCCCCGCCGAACGGGGTGAGCGGCTGGAGGAAGACCTCGACCGGCGCGTCGTGCCCTGCGGCCGCGGCGGCCACCATGGCGATGCCGGCGTCGAACTCGTCGGGATCGGTGTCCGGTCCGATCACCACCTTGACCCACGTGGTGGCTCCCGAGGCGAGCGAGGCGGCGAGGAACCCCGCCTGCGTGGTGGGCGCCACGAGCTCACCGTCCACACTGGGCAGCTTCAGGTCCATGCTCACGTAGGCGAGGTCCGGTCCGATCCGGCGCAGCGGGGGGAGCAGTGTCCCGTTGGTCTCCAACATGACCGGCCACCCGTGGGAGGCGAACCGCTCCACCAGCCGCTCCACACGACTGCCCTGCAGCAGCGGCTCGCCCCCGGTCAGGCTGATCGAGTGGTGGGGGACCTGATCCCAGAGCACCGCGACCGCCTCCACCACCCGGTCGAGTGCGAGCGGACTCGCGACCACCGACCAGTCGCGTCGGCCGGCCGTCCGCTCGATGCGACACGGTCCCGCCACCCGCTCCAGCGCCTCGGGCTGGTCGCAGTAGGTGCAGCGGATGTTGCAGCCCGTCAGGCGGACGAAGACCTGGCGTTCGCCGACGAGAGCCGCCTCACCCTGGATCGCGCTGAACACCTCCGACACCAGGATGTCCCTCGGACCGCCACCCGGGCCGCCCGGGGCGCCCACTGGTGCCGGGGCGGGAGCGGGAGCGGACGGCGTCCCGCTCACGTGAGTGACGGGTCCTCGATGGCGGCTGCGGCGAACCCCGCGGCCCGCAGCCTGCAGGCGTCGCACGCCCCGCAGGGCCGGTCGCCCCCGAGGTAGCAGGACCACGTCAGGTGGAGGGGTGCGTCGAGCTCGGTGCCGAGCCGCACGATCTCCTCCTTCGTGCGATCGATCAGCGGCGTGCGGATGGCGATGGGGTCGCCCTCGACGCCACGTCGCTGGCCGGTGGCGGCCACGCCCCGGAACGCCTCGATGAACTCGGGGCGGCAGTCGGGGTAGCCCGAGTAGTCGATGGCGTTCACCCCGATCCACACCGCGTCGAGTTCCCGGGCCTCGGCGACACCGAGCGCGACGGCCAGGAAGATGCTGTTGCGAGCGGGCACGTAGGTCACCGGGATCCCGTCGCCGACGCCACCCGTCGGCACGTCGAGCGCGTCGTCGGTGAGCGCCGAGCCGCCCCACGCCGAGGTGTCGAGGTGCACCACGAGGTGCTCGGCCCGGTAGTGGCCGGCCACCCCGGCGGCCCGGTCGAGCTCGACCCGGTGTCGCTGGCCGTAGTCGAAGGAGAGCGCCAGGGGCGCACCGTCCGACCCGGCGGCCGCCAGGGCCATGCACACGGTCGAGTCGAGGCCACCCGACAGCACCACGAGGTCCCGCCCCACGCTCAGGCCCCCGGCTCCCGTTCGAGGTCGACCCACGAATCCGTCGTCTCCCACAACCGGAGGGCGGCGAGGTCCAGCCCGGCCGCCGTCAACAACTCCCAGGCCCGGTGGGCCAGCAGCTCGGCCGTCGGGTTGTCGAGCACCTCGTTGAGGTCCCGGTGGTCCCACACGTCGACCACCTCGGCACGAACGACGTCCTGCAGGGTGTCGAAGTCGAGGACGACGCCGTTGCCGTCGAGCGGCCCCTCGATCGTCACGTCGAGCCGGTACGAGTGCCCGTGCAGGTTGCGGCACCTGCCCGGGTGCCAGGCCAGCCGGTGGGCGGCCTCGAAGGTGAACGTGCACGTGACCCGGGTGCGCGGCGCAGGCATTGTCGCGACGCTACTCGGCGTCCCGCCGGCCGCCGACGCTGCCGACACGGCGACAGCCGCCCGGTGGCCTCCCGGTAGGCTCGAGGGTAAATGGACAGCCCCGAGGGAGACGCGTCGATGCAGGGTCAGGGCCAGGACGGACGGCCGATCGCTGGCACTGGGGCGTTCGGCCCCAACGCCTGGCTGGTCGAGGACATGTACGAGCGGTACCAGACGGACCCCTCCTCGGTGTCGGCGTCGTGGCGGGAGTTCTTCGCCGACTACCGGCCCACCGGGAGCGTGCCCGTGGTGTCGGCCGCACCGGCGCCGACCCCACCGACACAGGCCGCCCCGACGACCCCTCCGGCGCCCGCACCTGGCGCCGGGGCGCCCCCCACCCCGGTCGCCGGGGCCACACCGCTGCGGGGTGCCGCCGGACGGATCGTGTCGAACATGGAGGCGTCGCTCGGCGTCCCCACGGCGACAAGCGTCCGGGTGGTGCCGGCCAAGCTGCTCGAGGTCAACCGCACCATCGTCAACAACCAGCTCCAGCGCACGACCGGCGGCAAGGTCAGCTTCACGCACCTCATCGGCTACGCCGTTGTGAAGGCCCTCGTGGCCGTGCCGGCCATGAACGCGGCATTCGTCGAGGACGTCGACGGCAAGGGGACCCCGGGGGTGCTCCGCCACGACCACGTGGGACTCGGCCTGGCCGTCGACGTGGAGAAGGGCTCCGGTCGCACCCTGCTGGTGCCGTGCATCGCCGATGCCGACACCCGCGACTTCCAGGGCTTCGTGGCCGCCTATGAGGACCTCGTCCGCAAGATCCACAACAACAAGATCGCTCCCGACGACTTTGCGGGCACCACGGTCACCCTCACCAATCCCGGCACGCTCGGGACGGTGCAGTCGGTGCCCCGCCTCATGCCCGGCCAGGGTGTCATCGTGGGCGTCGGCGCCCTCGGAGTGCCACCGGGCTTCGAGGCGACCGACCCCCGCATGCTGGCCGAGCTCGGCGTCGGCAAGACGGTGACGGTCACGTCGACGTACGACCACCGCATCATCCAGGGCGCCGAGTCCGGCCTGTTCCTGGCCCGCGTTTCCGAGTGCCTCATGGGCAAGCACGGCTTCTACGAGGAGGTGTTCGGGTCCCTCGGCATCCCTTACGAACCCGTCACCTGGCAGCGCGACACGTCAGCCGCCGATGACGACGGTGGCCACGAGCGGCTCATCAAGCAGAACCGCGTGCAGACCCTCATCAACATGTACCGGGTCCGCGGCCACCTCATCGCCCACCTCGACCCGCTCGACGCCGAGCCGGTCGACCTGCACCCCGAGCTCGACCCGCTCCACTACGGCCTGACCATCTGGGACCTGCCCCGGACCTTCGTGGCCGACGGCCTGGCCGGCAAGCAGCTGGCCACCCTCGACGAGATCCTGTCGGTCCTGCGCGACGCCTACTGCCGCACCCTCGGCGTCGAGTACATGCACATCCAGGACCCCGAGCAGAAGCGGTGGATCCAGCAGCACGTCGAGGGCGTGTCCTCGGTGACGGTGCCCGACGAGCAGCGCCACATCCTCGACCGGCTCAACGCCGCCGAGGTCTTCGAACGCTTCCTCCACACCCGCTACGTGGGCCAGAAGCGGTTCGGACTGGAGGGTGCCGAGTCGGCCA
Source organism: Acidimicrobiaceae bacterium (assembly GCA_003164095.1). Classification (GTDB taxonomy): domain Bacteria; phylum Actinomycetota; class Acidimicrobiia; order Acidimicrobiales; family RAAP-2; genus Bog-756. The sequence continues at coordinate 59,769 of PLRX01000065.1, forward strand.
TCGTCATCCTCGACGCCCTCCTCGACGAGGCCGTGGTCGAGGGCGTGCACGAGTCGGTCATGGGCATGTCCCACCGTGGCCGCCTCAACGTGCTGGCCAACATCGTCGGCAAGTCCTACGGCGAGATCTTCGAGGAGTTCGAGGGGAACCTCGATCCCGAGTCGGTCCAGGGGTCCGGCGACGTGAAGTACCACAAGGGCGCCACCGGCAACTTCGTCGGCCGCTCGGGTGGTGCCATCCCCATCACCATGGCCTCCAACCCGTCCCATCTCGAGGCGGTGGACCCGGTCGTGGTCGGCATGGCCCGCGCCCGCCAGGATGCCCTCGGGGGCGAGCGGGGGAGCGGCAAGCACCTGGTCGACGGCACCGGTGCGCCGTTCCCGGTCCTGCCGATCCTGCTCCACGGCGACGCGGCCTTTGCCGGGCAGGGCGTGGTGGCCGAGACCCTCAACCTGTCCCAGCTCGCCGGTTACCGCACCGGCGGCACCGTCCACGTGGTCATCAACAACCAGCTGGGTTTCACCACGGCCCCGGACGCGGCGCGCAGCTCGGTGTACCCGACCGACGTGGCCAAGATGGTCCAGGCGCCCATCTTCCACGTCAACGGTGACGACCCCGAGGCCTGCGCCCGGGCGGCCCGCCTGGCCTTCGGCTTCCGCCAGGCCTTTCACAAGGACGTCGTCATCGACATGGTCTGCTACCGCAAGCACGGCCACAACGAGGGCGACGACCCGAGCTACACCCAGCCGCTGATGTACGGCCTGATCGACGCCAAGCGCTCGGTGCGCAAGCTCTACACCGAGGCACTGGTGCGCCGGGGCGACATCTCGCTGGAGGAGGCCGAGCAGGCACTCGACGACTTCTCGGCCCGGCTGCAGGCCGCGCTCGACGAGACGCGCGCCGAGGCCGAGGGCGCCCCGGCCGCCCCGCTCACGCTGCCGGAGTACATCCAGCCCGACCTGACGATCCCCCGGATCGACACCGGCATCGACCCCGAGACGGTGTCCCGCCTGTCCACCGTGGTGCGGTCGGTGCCCGACGGCTTCGTCCTCCACCCGAAGCTGGCCCGCCAGTTCGAGCAGCGCGACAAGGTGGTGGCCGACGGCGAGATCGACTGGGCCCTGGGCGAGGCGCTGGCCTTCGGCTCGCTGCTGCTCGAGGGCAGGAACGTCCGGGTCACCGGCCAGGACACCCGTCGCGGGACCTTCTCCCATCGTCACGCCGTGCTGGTCGACTACGAGACGGGTTCGGAGCACGTCCCGCTCGAGGGACTCGAGGGCGGCCGCTTCACCATCCGCGACTCGCTCCTGTCGGAGTACGCATGCGTGGGCTTCGAGTACGGCTACTCGGTCGAGGCCCCCGATGGCCTGGTGGCCTGGGAGGCCCAGTTCGGCGACTTCTGGAACGGCGCAGAGATCATCGTCGACAACTTCCTGGTGGCCGCCGAGGACAAGTGGGGCCAGAAGTCCGGACTCGCGCTCCTGTTGCCCCACGGCTACGAGGGCCAGGGACCCGAGCACTCCTCGGCCCGCATCGAGCGGTTCCTGACGCTGTGCGCGCGGGGCAACCTGCGGGTGGCCGAGCCGACCACCGCCGCCCAGTACTTCCACCTGCTGCGGGCCCAGGTCCACCTCCCGGACCGCAAGCCGCTCATCGTGTTCACGCCGAAGTCACTGCTGCGCGCCCGTCAGGCCCGGTCACCGATCTCGGCCTTCACGTCGGGGTCCTTCGCCGAGGTGCTGGACGACCCGGCGGCCGACACCGACGGGTTCGACCGCTCCCGGGTCGACCGGGTGGTGCTGTGTGCCGGCAAGGTCGCCTTCGACGCACTGGCGCGTCGCGACGAGCTGGGCGACGCAGCGGCCAACGTGGCCGTCGTGCGCGTGGAACAGCTCTACCCCTGGCCCAAGGACACGCTGACCGAGGTGCTTGCGGGCTACCCGCAGGCCGAGGAGGTCGTGTGGCTGCAGGAGGAGCCCGAGAACATGGGGGCGTGGAACTTCGTCCACAGCCGGCTCCACCGCCTGCTCCGCAAGAGCCACATCCTGCGCCACGTCAGCCGGGCCGAGTCGGCCAGTCCGGCATCGGGCAGCGCCGCCCTGCACCGCCTCGAGCTCGAGGACCTGCTGGTCCGGGCGGTGGGCTGACCGCCTCCCACCCCCTTGGCGACGCGCCGGGTCCCGGCCGCCACCTGGGGTCAGCCCAGGAAGTCGTGGGCCAGGGCCATCCACATCTCGTTGGACAGCCGCAGCGACTCGACGTCGACCCGCTCGTCGATGCCGTGGAACATCGCCCCGTACTGCTCGAACCCGATGGCCGTGCTGTGCAGCCCGAAGCCGTAGGAGGTCGCGCCGAGGGTCCGGGTGTAGCGGGCGTCGGTCGCCCCGACGGTCAGGAACGGCACGTTCGTGGAGCCCGGGTAGAAGACGCGGCTGACCCGCTGCAGCGCGTCCCACAGCGGCGTGTCGATGGGGGAGGAGGAGGCGGGCTCCTCGGCCCGGAAGTCGATCTCCACGCTGTCGGACAGGTCGCCGAGCACGTCGTCGAGCATGGCCCGTACCTCGCCGGTGTCCCAGCCCGGCAGGGCCCGGATGTCGACCGTCAGCTCGACCCTGTCGGGGATCACGTTGACCTTGGTGCCGCCGTGGAGGATGGTAGGGGCCATGGTCGTGTGGGTGCACGCGTGGGCCTGGCGGGCCAGGCCCAGCAGCGGCAGTTCGTCGCAGAAGTCGTCGATACGGTCGGGGTCCAGCAGCGGCTCGCTCAGCTCGGGAGGGAAGCCGAGGCCCTCGATGAAGCGGACCCAGGCCTCGTGCAACTCGGCCCTCGGCCGGTACTCGTCGATGCGCCGCACCACCTCGGCCGCCTTGACCAGGGCGTTGTCGGTGCGCAACGGCTGGCTGGCGTGCCCCGGGGTGCCCGTGACGGTCAGCACGCACCAGAACACGCCCTTCTCGCCGACGATGACCGGCAGCCTCGGCAGCCCGTCGGCGCCGTTCATGGGAAAGCCCCCCGACTCGGTGATCACGTAGTCGCTGCGGACCTCGTCGGCGTGGTTGGCACACAGCCACCGTGCACCGAAGGTCGACAGTGCCTCCTCGTCGGCCACGGCGATGTAGGTCAGGTCGCCCCTCGGCCGGAACCCGTCGAGGGCCAGGTGGCGGAAGGCGGTGGCCATCGTGGTGGTGAGGTTCAGCATGTCGATGGCGCCGCGGCCCCAGATCTCGCCGTCGATGAGCTCGCCGCCGTAGGGGTCATGGGTCCAGTCCGACGGCGTGGCCGGCACGACGTCGGTGTGGCCGAGCAGCGTCAGCGACGGCGCCGTCGGGTCGGTGCCGGGCAGCCTGGCAACCAGGCTCTTGCGCCCTGGGGAGGGCTCGTAGGTCTCCATCAGCGCGCCGGTGCCCTCGAGGTAGCCCTGCAGGAGCTCGGCGCTGCGCGCCTCGTGGCCCGAGGCCGGTGTGCCGTCGTTGACGCAGGCGTTCCGGATCAGGTGCTGGAGGAGATCGGTGGCTTCGTCGGCCCGTTGGATGTCAGTGGTCACCCGGTCGATCCTACGACCCCGGCGCTCGCGCGTCCCGGGTCCCCGCCGGGTGCCGACGGGATGCGGGACGGGCGCTCCCAAGGGCCTGAACAGGGGGCATGGCCGGAGGTCGGTCGGGCAGGTGGTTGACTGTGAGCACCTATGGAATCTGAATCACTGGCCCGCCGGCGCATCGTCGTCGACGGGTCCAACCTCGCAACCGAGGGTCGCACCCTGCCGAGCCTCGCACAGCTGAACGAGGCGATCGAGACCTTCCTCGAGGAGTTCAAGGGGTTCACGGCCGAGGACGTGACGGTGGTCGTCGACGCCTCGTTCGGGCATCGGATCGATCCCGCCGAGGTCAGGCAGTTCGAGGAGGCCATCGAGCACGGCGAACTGGTGACGCCCCCCGCCGGTGCCGTCGGCCGGGGGGATGGCTTCATCCTCCGGATCGCCGAGAAGTCGGGCGCACTCGTACTCTCCAACGACTCGTTCCAGGAGTTCCATGCCGAGCGGCCGTGGCTGTTCGAGCCAGGGCGTCTGATCGGCGGCAAGCCGGTGCCCGGTGTCGGGTGGGTGTTCACCCCCCGGACCCCGGTGCGTGGCCCCCGCAGCCGGTCGGTGACGGCCCAGTCCAAGCGGGAGGCCAAGGCCGCCGCCGGTGGCGCACCGGTCCTCGAGGACGACGCCGTCGCGACGGACGACGGGACGGCCGAGCAGCCGGCCGCGGCACCCCGCCGCCGCCGCTCCACCAAGGCCGCCGCCCCCGTCGAGGCGGCGCCGGTCCCGTCTGCCGACACGGTCGACGCCGACGACGCCTACGAGGGTGTCGACGGACCGAAGGCCACCAGGGCGACCAAGGCGGCCAAGAAGTCGACCAAGGCGACGCCCGCCAAGAAGGCCACCAAGGCGACCAAGGCGGCACCCGCCAAGAAGGCGACGAAGGCCACCAAGGCGACCAGGGCCGCCAAGGCCGTGGCGGAAGGTGACGACACGGCCCCGACCAAGGCGATGAGGGCAACCAAGGCCGCCAAGTCGACGAAGGCGGCGACCAAGGCCACCAAGGCGACCAAGCAGTCGGCCCAGTCAGTCACCGAGGTGCCGGCCACGCCCGCCGCCACCAGGGGATCAGGGCACGGCGAGGCGCTCAACGACTCGATGACCTTCATCACCTTCGTGGCCGAGCATCCCATCGGCTCGACCTTCGAGGGCGTGGTCGCCTCGTTCACCTCCCACGGTGCCCACGTCGACGTGGGAGGGATGCTCTGTCACGTCCCCCTGCGCGGCCTCGGCGACCCGCCCCCGGTCAAGGCCCGGTCCGTCCTGACCAAGGGGGAGACCCGCACGTTCGAACTGGTGTCCCTCGACGCCCCCCGCCGTCGCGCTGAGCTCACCCTGCCGGGCATCGGCGACAGTGGGACCGCCTGATCCAACCGACCACGGCCCCGGCGGCCCGGTAACCTCCAGGCCGTGCGACCCGACGACTACCTGCCCCACCGCGACCCCTTCCTGTTCCTGACGGAGCTGCGCTCCATCGAGGCCGGTCGGTCGGCCACCGGCGCGTGGCAGCTCACCGGCGACGAGGCGTTCTTCGCCGGGCACTTCCCGGGACGACCCACGCTGCCCGGGGTGCTGATGGTCGAGTCCCTGGCCCAGCTCGGCGCCTGTGCCGTGCTGAGCGATCCGGCCTTCGCAGGCAAGCTGCCGCTCTTCGGCGGCATCGAGCGGGCCCGCTTCCGACGCCAGGTGGTCCCCGGCGACCTCCTGGAGCTCGAGGTGACCCTCGGGCGGATGTCGGCCCGGGCGGGCAAGGGCTCAGGGCGGGCCACGGTCGACGGCAAACTGGCGTGCGAGGCGGACCTGCTGTTCGTCCTCGTCGACGCCGAGCCGGCCCCGGAGGGCTGACGGGCCGTGCGTATCGCCACCTGGAACGTCAATTCGCTGACCGCCCGCCTGCCACGGGTCGAGGAGTGGCTCGGCTACGCACGGCCGGACGTGTTGTGCATGCAGGAGACGAAGCAGGCGGACGCCGCCTTCCCCCACGGGGCGTTCGAGGCACTGGGCTACGAGTCGGCGCACCACGGCGACGGCCGGTGGAACGGTGTGGCGATCCTCAGCCGCGTCGGTCTCGCCGACGTGGCGACGGGGCTGGGCTCTTCCGACGACGACGAGGGGACCCGCCTGATCGCCGCCGACTGCGGCGGTGTGCGGGTGCTGTCGGCCTACGTCCCGAACGGCCGGGCCCTCGATGACCCGCACTACCCGGCCAAGCTGGCGTGGCTGGCCCGGCTGCGCGACCTCCTCGACGAGACGACGTCCCCGGACCGGCCCGTGGCCGTCTGTGGCGACTTCAACGTGGCCCCCGAGGACCGGGACGTGTGGGATCCGGGCGAGTTCGCGGGGATGACCCACGTGAGCCCGCCCGAGCGGGCCGCACTCGCCGCCCTCGAGTCCTGGGGCCTGGTCGACGCCTTCCGGCAGCGGTACCCGGACGACCGCCTCTTCAGCTGGTGGGACTACCGGGGCGGGTCGTTCCACCGCCACCGGGGCATGCGGATCGATCTGATCCTGGTCACCGAGGTGCTCGCCCGCAACACCACGTTCGCGCTGATCGACCGCCAGGCCCGCAAGGGCGAGAAGCCCTCCGACCACACCCCGGTCTTCATCGACACCACCGTCGACTGAGGGACGTGGTCGGCTCTCCGGCCGTCCCGGTCAGCGGCGTCAGCCGCGCAGGTTGGCCCGGAGTGCGGCAAAGCGCTCCGCTGCGGCACGGGGCTCCGGGGCCGGGCCGCCCTCGGTGGCCGCTCCCGACAGGTCGTCCAGCCACGGCGACGGACGGCGTTCCATGGCCCGACCTCCGCCCATGGTCCGCGAGCGGGCCCATGAGCACTCGAGTGTGTGCGCCGCCCGCGTGAGGGCGACATAGAGCAGCCGGCGCTCCTCGGCGACGGCCTCGGACGTGGTGGCATGGATGATCGGCACGAAGCCCGCTTCGAGGCCGACGACGGACACCGCTTCCCACTCGAGCCCCTTGGCACGGTGGAAGGTGGCGAGTTCCACGCCGCCGCCGGGATCACCCCGGCCCGACGACTGCAGGCGGGCCGCGGCCCGACCGGTGGCCGGACCGGGCGTCTCGGACTCGGTCGACTCGGGGGCGGGTGCGAACCGGCAGGGGATGCCGGCCGCGTCGAGCGCCCGGCGGACGCCGGCCAGGAGCTCGTGGGTGCGGGCCAGGACCGCCTGGGCGGACCAGGCCGTGCCGGCCTCGGCGCGGGCGAGGATCCGGGCGGCCACGGCCTCGGCCTCGGCCCGGTCGTCGGGGAAGGCCGTGACGGTGGGCACCGGGCCGCCCTCCGCCGCCGAGGCGGGTGGAGCCACCGGTACCGGGCCGAGGGCTGCCGCGGCCACGGCCACGACCTGGGGGGAGCAGCGGTGGTTCCGGTCGAGGTGGACGACCTCGAGCCCGGGCACGCGGTCGGGGAGCGAGGCGAGCAGTCCAGGGTCGGCGCCGTTCCACCCGTAGATGGCCTGGTTGGGGTCGCCCACCGCGCACAGGTCGACACGGGTGCCGAGGAGGGCCTCGATCAACCGGAACTGTGCGGGGTTCACGTCCTGGAACTCGTCGACGGCTACGTGCCGGTAGCGCCAGCGGGCGGCCTCGGCCGCCGCCGCGTCGTGGAGCAGGAGGTCGGCCGCCTCCAGCAGCACGTCGTCGAGGTCGAGGAGGCCCCGGCGGGCCAGGCGGTCCTGGTAGGCGGTGTACACCCCGACCACCCGGTCGACATCGAGGACGGGGTTCCGGTCGACGGCGGCCGCCCGGTACGTGTCCGGGGTGAGGCACCGGGCCTTGGCCCATCCGATCTCGGTGTCGGCGGCCGAGGCGGCGGCCCGGTCGCCGGTCAGCTCGGCCAACGTCCGCCAGCGGTGCTCCACCAATGACGGTGCCGGCCGTCCGGCATCGGCCGCCCGGCGCCGCAGCAGGGTGAGGGCGAGTTGGTGGAGGGTGCCGGCCCGCACCCCGGGCGTCGGCACCGCGCCCGGTCCGCCAGGACTCGACACGGGCACGCCGTAGCGCCCGAGCCGGTCGCGCAGCTCGATGGCCGCCTTGCGGGTGAAGGTGCACACGACGGTGTGGTCGGCGTCGGCAGAACCGTCGCGGATGCGGCGGGCCACCCGCAGGGTGAGGACCCTGGTCTTGCCCGAGCCGGCCCCGGCCACGATGCACACCGCGTCGGCGGTCGACGCCACGGCCCGGTGCTGGGCGGGGGAGAGGTCGGCGCACGCCCGCTCGAACCGGTCGGCGGCTCCCGGTGGCGTCGGCGCGAGGGGTTCCACGAGGTCCGAGGCTACCGGTGGGGTGTCGCACCGATGAGCGGCGGTCGCCTCGGTAGATTGATCCGGTGCCCCACACTCTGCCCGATCGCCACATCGTGCCGGGCTGACGGTTGCCGGCACGCCCTCCGCTGCTGCCGGCCGAGGAGGTCCTGGTCGACATCCGCCCGCACTGGACCTTCCTCACCGGCCCCCTGCTGACCGCGCTGGCCGCCGTCGCCGTGGGGGTCGCCCTCGACGTCGCCATCCCGCACACGTCGGTCACCCTCCATTGGGTCGAGGGCGCGTTCGTCGCCGTGCCCTGTCTGTGGCTGGCGGCCCGGGTCGTCCGCTGGCGCCGCGCCTGGGTGCTGGTGACCACGTACCGGCTCGTCGACCAGTGGGGTGCCGCCACCGGCAACCAGGTCGACATCCCGCTCGACTCGATCCAGCGCGTCCGGGTCGTCCAGGGTCCGGTGCGACGGGTGCTCGGGACGGGCAGCATCGACGTGTCCGTCTGGGGGGAGGGGGTCCTGCACCGCATCGAGGACGCCCGCAAGCCCGTCGTGCTGACCCGCGTGATCACCCGGAGGCTCGGACCACCGCCAGAGGAATGGTCGGAGGACCGGTGGGAGTGACCACCCCGACACGTCGACGGGTCGGGGTGGTGGCCGAATTGGTCGAATACCTGCAGAAACCTGTCGTCCTGCCCTTGTATGGGGCGCGACGATCCGTCACTATGGCCATTCGAAGGGGTTGTTGGTCGCGCCCTTGAGCCACGGGCGCGACCGGTGCGAAAGGAGTGTCGGATGGTGGACGTGGCAGGAGTGCGATCGATCGGTTCGCCGAGCATCGACTGGGGCGTGCGGTCCCAGCAGCCGTTCGAGGATCCGAAACGGCGGCTGGACACACTCGTGCCGCTCCTCCACGAACTGGTGGCCTGGGACCTGGTGCACCGCGCCGAGGACGGCAGCTTCGTCCTCCGCCGGGACGTCCAGGAGCGCCTCGCCGCCCTGACCGCCGACCGTCCGAACCGTTCGGCCGAGGTCTTCGTCGGACGCAAGTGCGAGGTGTGCGGCAGCGTCAAGCTCACCCGGATGGTCGACGGGGTGCGGACCTGTTCGCCCTGCAGCCTCGCCGCGCTTGACCCCGTTGCCTCGGACGACGAGGCCGGCCCGCTCCCCAAGGGCCACCGCGGGTTCTTCCACCGCCACCGCGCCGCCAGCTGACCCACGCCCGCGCCGGGGCGGCGACCCGTCAGCGGTTCCGGCGGGCGACGGTGCCGTCGACCGGGGTGACCCTCCAGGCCGGTGGATCGAGTCCGGTGGGGTCGAGCGCTCCGGGCTCCCCGAGGGCGACGACGCATCCACCCCAGCCGGCACCGGTCATGCGCACGCCCAGGACGCCGGGTCGCGACCGCAGGTCGGCCACCAGATCGTCCACCTCGGGGGTGGTCGCCTCGAAGTCCTCGGCCAGGCTGAGGTGGCTGGCGTCCATCAGCGCACCGGCGGCCTCCAGCCGGCCTCCGGCCAGTGCCCCGGCGAACGCGTCGACCCGCTCGCACTCACCGATGACGTGGCGCGCCCGGCGGCGCAGCAGCGGGTCCCGGAGGGCCGGCAGGTCCGCCGGACCGGCGAGGCCGAGCGGACCGACGACGGCGGCCGCGGCTTCGCACTCGGCCACCCGGAGGGCGTAGGGGGACGTGCGCAGGTCCCGGCGCTGGCCTGAGTCGACCACGGTGAACTCGGCGCCCGACGGCACCGGCACCTGTCGCGTCGACTCGGTGGCCGTGTCGATCCAGAGGGCGTGGCCGGCGTGTCCGCCGGCGCACACCAGGGGGTCAATGATGCCGACGGGCACACCGATCCGGTGCTCGGCGGCCTGACACAGGCGTGCCACGACCAGGGCGTCGCCCTCGACGCCGAACACATCGGCCAGGGCAACCGCCAGTGCGGCACTGGACGACAGTCCGGAGCCGCGGGGAACGGTGGAGGCGATGTGGACGGCTCCGCCCGTCGCCGGTCGGGCGAGCGACGCCACGGCGGCGCACAGGCCGGCCCAGGCCGGCTCGAGGCCCGTGACGCGGTCCGCGTCGGTCACCACCGGGAACGCGGCCGCCTCTCCGGGGTACGCCTCGGAGGTCACCTCGATGCGGTCGGCGCCCGAGGCGGCGAAGGTGACCGTCACGCCGAGGTCGATGGCCATCGGTAGGGCGCGGCCCCCGTTGTAGTCGGTGTGGTCACCGATGAGGTTCACCCTGCCCGGACCCACGCACGTCCTCGTCGTCCCGTGCCGCTGTGTCGTCACCCGGTGGTCCATCGACTCCGCTCCTCGCCCGGTCGGGCTCCCGCGAGATGGTCACGCTACCCGGGCACCGGGTGTCCGGGGTGGGTGCACGTCCGCCTACCATGCAGATCGATGTTCGACGACCTGCTCCGTTCCAACGCCGACTACGCCGACGGATTCACCCTGGCCGGCATAGCGCCTCTGGCTGCCCGCGGCTTCGCACTGGTGACGTGCATGGACAGCCGGATCGAGCCGCTGACGATGCTGGGCCTCCACCCCGGTGACGCCAAGATCCTCCGCAACGCCGGTGCCCGCGTCACCCCGGACGTCCTGCGGTCACTCGTGTTGGCCACGCGGTTCCTCGGTGTGGACGAGATCGCCGTCATGCAGCACACCAACTGTGCCCTGGCCGACCAGAGCGACGCCGATGTGCGGACGCGGCTGGCCGAGGTGGGCGTCGACGGGGTCGAGGCGTGGGAATTCCTCGCCATGCCCGATCCGGACGGTGCCCTGGTGGCCGACGTCGCCCTCGTCCGGGACTGCCCCCAGCTGGCCGCCGACGTGCGCGTCGAGGGCTGGCGGTACGACGTGGGCACCGGTCGCATCCTGCGGGTCGTCCCCTCCTGAGGCGGCCCGTGCGGCGAGGGGTGCACGTCTGCATTTGACCCCCGGCCGGCGCTGGGACACGATCCCGCCATGCTGTTTCCCATGCGCAACCGTCCGATGCCGGCCGTGACCACCCTGATGACCACCCCGGCCGTGACCACCCCGGGCGGTGCCCGGTGAGCGGGCCGCTCGAGGGCGTCCGCATCGTCGAACTGGCCGGGCTCGGACCGGCCCCCTTCGCCGGCATGATGCTGGCCGACGCCGGGGCCGACATCATCCGGATCGACCGGTCGGACCGGGCCACCTACCCGCCCAAGGACGGGCCGCACGTCGACCTCATGAACCGCGGCCGGCGCTCGGTGGCGGTGGACCTGAAGCACCCGGATGGCGTGGCGCTGGTCCTGGACCTGGTGGCCGGTGCGGACGGTCTCATGGAAGGCTTCCGGCCCGGTGTGGCAGAGCGGCTGGGGCTCGGGCCGGACGTGTGTCTGGTCCGCAACCCGAAGCTGGCCTACGGACGGATGACGGGGTGGGGCCAGGACGGCCCCATGGCCCAGGCCGCCGGCCACGACATCGACTACATCGCGCTGTCGGGCGCGCTGGGCGCCATCGGTCGCCAGGGCGAGCGCCCGGTCCCGCCGCTCAACCTCGTGGGTGACTTCGGCGGCGGAGGCATGCTGCTCGCCTTCGGCATGGTGGCCGCCATCCTCGGTGCCCGCGCGACGGGCACCGGCCAGGTGGTGGACGCCGCCATGGTCGACGGGGCGGCCTCGCTCATGACCATGACCTACACCCTGCGGGCGGCCGGCATCTGGCAGGACGAGCGGGGAACCAACCTGCTCGACACCGGTGCCCACTTCTACGAGGTCTACGAGTGTGCGGACGGCGGGTACTTCGGCGTCGGTGCCATCGAGCCCCAGTTCTACGCCGAGCTCATGCGCCTGCTCGGACTGGGCGAGGAGGACCTGTCCACCCAGATGGACCGGACGACGTGGCCGGCGATGAAACAGCGGTTCGCCGCCATCTTCGCCACCCGGACCCGGGAGGAGTGGGAGAGCGTCTTTGCCGGGACCGATGCCTGTGCGGCACCCGTGCTGTCGCCGGCCGAGGCACCCGACCACCCGCACAACAAGGTCCGGGGCACCTTCACCGAAGTCGCCGGGGTGGTCCAGCCGGCACCGGCACCACGGTTCCTCGCCACGCCGGGCGAGATCCGCCGCCCGCCGCCCCATCCCGGGCAGCACGGCGACGAGGCCCTGGCCGACTGGGGGCTCACGGACGCGCAGGTGGCCGAGCTGCGCAGCTCCGGCGCCATCCGCTGACCCGGGGCCCTTCCGGTCGGGCGGGGCGTCCGGTCAGAGGTTGACGACCGGACAGGTGACGGTGCGGATGATGCCGTCGATGAGCTGGATCCGGCCGACCACCATCTGGCCGAGCTCGTCGACGGTGGTGGCCTCGGCCCGGGCGATCACGTCGTAGGGGCCGGTCACCCCCTCGGCCGTCACGACGCCCTCGACCGACTGCACGGTGCGGGCCACGGTGGCCGCCCGCCCGACCTCGGTCTGGATGAGTACGTAGGCGCTGACGGACATGGCCATCTCCTGGTGGGGGCGGACGGGGGCAGGGCGCATCATGCTACCGCCCGGCCGGGTCCGCCTACCATGCCGACATGGGCGTCAAGGAGCGAGGAGACCAGTTCCGCCGCCTGGTCCGGTCCGCCGTCCACGACCTGTTCGACCAGCGCAGCCCCTTCGGCCGGCTGGCGCTGACCCACGTACTGATGACGGCGGGGGACACCCTGTTCGCCGTCTCGCTGGCCGGGTCGCTCTTCTTCTCCATCTCGCCGACGGCGGCCAAGGACAAGGTCCTGCTCTACCTGCTGCTGACCATGGGCCCCTTCGCCGTGGTGGCCCCGGCTCTCGGCCCGCTGATCGACCGGAGCCGCGGGGCCCGGCGGGCCATGGTGGTGACGTCGGCCCTGGGGCGTGCCGTGCTGTGCCCGTTCGTGGCGCGGGACGTCCACTCGCTGCTGCTGTTCCCCGAGGCCTTCCTCATGCTGGTGCTGTCCAAGGTCTACCTGGTCACCAAGGGGGCACTGGTGCCCGAGATGGCCGCCATGGAGCTGGCCGGCGGTGTCGAGGAGGACGGGGCGCCTTCTCCGGCGTCGCCCGGGGAACGGCCCCGGGGACCCGATCCCACGCCGCCCTACGGCACGCCGCCCACCGTGCACGTCGACGACCCCGTGACCGGCGAGGACGTGGTGGAGCCCGACCTGGCCACCCTCAACGCCCGGCTCGGCCTCCTGGCGTCCCTGTCCGGTTTCGTCTTCGCCCTGCCGGCGGTGGCCATCCTGAAGCTGGCCGGCTCGCCCGCGGTCCTGTGGACGTGCGCCGCGGTGTTCGTTGCCGGCGTCGCGGCCGGCCTGCGACTCCCCGTCCGACGCGTCGCCCGGGCCGCCAGAGCCTCCCGTCGCGGGATGCAGACGGATCGGCGCGACGTCACCACGGGTGAGGCGGCGTGGGCTCCTGACGTCGACGACTGGTGGGTGGAGGAGCAGCGCGACCTCGCCGCCTTCCGTCCCATCGCCGGGACCCAGGTGATCCTGGCCCTCACGCCGATGTCCGTGCTGAAGGGCCTGCTCGGGTTCCTGACCTTCCTGTTCGCGTTCGGCCTCCGACGCGAAAATGCCGCCACCTGGTGGTTCGGCCTGCTCATCGGCGCGCTCACGCTGGGGGCCGTCATCGGGGTGCTGCTGGTCGGCAGGATCCGCCGGGTCCTGTCCGAGCAGCAGATGCTGGCTGCCTCACTGTGGCTGGTGGCCGCCGCGGGACTGCTCGGGTGGCTGTTCCCGCACCAGGCGCTCCAGGCCCTGGTGGCCGTGGCGGTCGGCGCGGCCGGAGCGGTGGCCAAGCCCTCGTTCGACGCGCTCGTACAGCGCCACGTCCGGGAGTCCGACCAGGGTCGGGCGTTCGCCCGCTTCGAGACGAGGCTCCAGTTGATGTGGGTGACCGGGTCCCTCGCGGGCGTCGTGCTGTCGCTGTCGATCCCGGCGGGCAACTTGGTGCTGGCCGTCGTGGCCATGGTCGGGGCCCTGTCCTACATGAGCGCGCTGCATTCGGCCGCCGGTCGGGCCTGACGGGCGGCGCGACCGGCGCCACCTCGCGCACGAGGGGCCGGACAGGCCGGCCCCTCGGAACGTGTGCTGTCGTGTGGGTGGATCAGCCGAGCTTGGTCTCCAGCTCGTCGACTTCGGTAGCCAGTGCGGCCGGGAGCTTGTCACCGAACTGGGCGAAGTGCTCGCGGATGGAGGGCACCTCGGCCTTCCACTCGGACGAGTCGACGCGGAGCAGGATCTCCATGTCGGCGTCCGACACGTCCAGGCCGTCGGTGTTGATCGCACCCTTGGCCGGGACCAGTCCGATCGGGGTCTCGACGGCCTCGCCCTTGCCGCTGACCCGCTCGAAGACCCATTCGAGGACCCGGCTGTTCTCGCCATAGCCGGGCCACAGCCACCGGCCGTCCTCGTCCTTGCGGAACCAGTTCACATAGAAGATCTTGGGGAGCTTGTCCGGGTCGGCGTCCTTGCCGATGTCCAGCCAGTGGCTGAAGTAGTCGGCCATGTTGTA
>PLRX01000035.1 GCA_003164095.1 Acidimicrobiaceae bacterium
TCACACCGCCTGGTGAATGGTTACCTCCCGATGCTCCTATGGATGTTGTCAAGCCCCGGCGAGGGGATTTCGGAAGTGAAGACAGCGGACAGACCAATGACGGGCCACTCGTCGAGGGCAAGCTCTTATCAGGTCACGCGTCTTCGAGAACTCGGTGGGCCCGGTCAGCCCCATGCTTCCTGGTCGCTCTAGGCAACGGCCTGCTCACCCGAATCTGCGAGGATCGGGGACGAGGAGGATCGAGTGACCCGAGAGTCACCGAGGGTGAGGTCGGAGCGGGCACTTCGACTCTGGCTAACTGGGTGCCCCGAGGCCAAGATCAGTCGCGGATGAGCGTCGCGGCCGGGAGGAGTTCTCTCTGATCAGCATCAGAAGTGTGGTCGATGCCCGAGGCGGAATCGGAACCATCGGAACATCGGGGCTGATCCCGATCGGGACCAAGACGTTCGCGGTCGGCACGCCGTATTCGTCCGGTGGTGCCGCCAACGGAAGCATGTACTTCTTCCAATACTGATCGCCTACTCGATCACACGTGGCAACCGGGGATTCGTCCGACGTGACGGCTCAGCGGACTGCGGCATCCATGGCGGCCAGGGTCAGTGCGTGCAGTGCCCCGACCGCCTCCTGACGCACGGCAGCCCCCGAGATGATCACGTCGACCATGGGGATCGAGGTGTGCACCTGGCCACGCGCGACGACGTGGCGCACGGGCACGCCTGCGGCGGCCAGTGCCTCGGCATAGGCCACACCCTCGTCGCGCAGCGGGTCGAACTCGGCGGTCACCACCACGGCTGCCGGCAGGCCCTCGAGCGTGCCCAGTAGGGGCGACGCCCGCGGGTCGTCCCGGTCGGCCGGGTCGCAGTAGTTGTCCCAGAACCACCGCATCAGCCCGGCGGTCAGCATCCTCCCCTCGCCGTTCTCGACAAAGGACGGGTACTGCGTCGTGCCGTCGGTCACGGGGCAGATGAGCAACTGGGCGTCGAGTGCCGGCCCACCGGCATCGCGGGCCTGCTGGGCGGCGACGGCGGCGAGGTTGGCACCCGCGCTGTAGCCGCCGACCGTCAACCGGCCCGGCAGGCCGCCGAGATCCTCGGCGTGATCGGCCACCCACGCCAGCGCGGTGGACGCGTCGTCCGCAGCGGCCGGAAACCGCGCCTCGGGCGCGTGCCGATAGTCCGCCGACACGACGACCGAGTCGGTCCGCACGCACAGGTCGCGGCACAGCGGATCGTCGGCGGTCTGGTCGCCGAGGACCCAGCCACCGCCGTGGAAGTAGAGCAGGACGGGGTGGGGTCCCGGCGTGGTTGGCCGGTAGAGGCGGTAGGCGAGGGGACCGGACGCACCGGGGAGCGTGCCGTCGACGACCTCGCCGACCTCCGGGCCCGGAGGGGCCATGGCCGCGGCGCCCGCCATGAACGCCCGGGCGTCCGCTGGGTCCAGCGTCTCGAGCGGAGGGAGCCCGAGCGAGTCCACCACCTCGAGCATGAGCATCACGTCGTACTGCATCCTCCGGGCGACCCCGTCGTTGCACCGACTGCCGGCCGGACCGGACAGAGCGAATCCGAGGTAGTCCTGACCGACCACCTCGTCGCAGGCGTCGATGTAGCGGTCGACACCGCCGATGTAGGGCAGGAAGACGCGCGGCTTGCCGGGCACGTTCGCCCCCATGTACCAGGAGTCGGTCTGCGGCAACAGGGTGATGGCGGCGGTGTCGGCGACGTGCCGGTTCCACCCGGCCTCGGCCACGGGCGTCGGCTCGATCGTCTCGAGGCCCTCGTCGCGAAGGCTCGCCAGGCAGTCCGTCACGAACTCGACGTGCTGCTCGATGGCCACGGCCATGTTGGCCAGCACCGACGGACTGCCCGGCCCGGTGATCATGAACAGGTTGGGGAAGCCCTCGCTCATCAACCCGAGGTAGGTCGAGGGACCATCGGACCAGTGCTCCCGCAGGGTGCGCCCCTCGCGCCCCTCGATGTCGACGGCCACCAGTGCGCCCGTCACGGCGTCGAACCCGGTGGCGTAGACGATGGCGTCCACGTCGAAGGACTCGTCGGTCGTCGCGATGCCGGATTCGGTGATGCTCGAGATCGGCTGGCGCTGCAGGTCGACGAGGCGCACGTGGGGGAGGTTGAAGGTGGCGTAGTAGCCGGTGTCGAGGCACGGACGCTTCGTTCCCACGGGATAGGTCGTGGGGCAGAGGGCCTCGGCGGTCTCGGGGTCGTCGACGATGGAGCGGATCTTGTCGCGCACCATGCCGGCCACGAGGGCGTTCGACGCCGGGTTGGTGTTCTGGTCGGCGAACACCCCTGTCAGGGCGAACAGTTCGCCGCGCCCCCAGGCGCTATCGAGCCGCTCACGCCGCACCTCCTCGGTGGCGGTGGCCCCCATGACCTCGGTCACCTCGTAGGGCATGCCGCCGCGCGACCGGCGGGCCTCGGCACGGTAGGCGGCACGGTCCGCAGCCAGTGCGGTCAGGCGCTCCGGCGGTGGTGGGCCGTTGCGGGCCGGTACGGAGAAGTTCGGTGTCCGTTGGAAGACGGTCACGCGGTCGGCCTCCTCGGCGATGAGGGGAATCGATTGGATGCCGGACGACCCGGTGCCGATGACCGCCACCCGCTTGCCGGTGAAGTCGACGCCCTCGTGGGGCCACCGTCCGGTGAAGTAGACGTCGCCCCGGAACCGGTCCGCACCCTCGATGTCCGGCGGCTTGGGTACGGACAGGCAGCCACTGGCCATCACGTACCAGCGGCAGGTGACGGTGTCGCCGGCGTCGGTGCGGACCTCCCACCGGCTGCGTGCCGCGTCCCACCTGGCCGCGGTGACGCCGGTGGCGAACACGATGTCGCGTCGGAGGTCGTAGCGGTCGGCGACGTGGTTCAGGTAGGCCAGGATCTCCGGCTGGGTGGCGTACTTCTCGGTCCACGTCCACTCGGCCTCGAGGTCGGGGTCGAAGCTGAAGGCATAGTCGGTGGTGGGGATGTCGCACCGGGCACCGGGGTACCGGTTCCAGTACCAGGTGCCGCCGACGTCCTCGGCAGTGTCGTACGCCCGGGCGGTGAAGCCCAGTCGGCGCAGTCGGTGGAGGAGGTACAGCCCGGAGAACCCGGCCCCGACCACCACCACGTCGAGGTCGGGCGCGTCGGCGCCGTCGCCGGTCGGCTCCGGACCGTCGGCGTCCGTCGTCCCCGCGGCGTCATCGAGCATGTGCGACCCCCTTTGCCTCGACCCCGGCGTAGCCGTCCCCGTCCGGTCACCCGAGTCTCGCGCCACCCGACCGTCCGTGCGACGGGTCGACGTGAGGCAGGGCATCGGACGCACAGGTGTCGGGACGGTCGACCCGGCCCCGGGGCGGCCCGCGGTCAGGTCGGTTCGACCTCGACGCGGTGCACGTCGACGGCCACGTCGAGGAAGTGCGAGTTGCCCCCGCCGAACACGATGCCCTTGAGCGGCGACACGTCGGCGTAGTCACGGCCCCAGGCCGTGGTCACGTACGTCGAGCCGACGATCTTGTCGTTGGTCGGGTCGAGGTCGAGCCAGCCCCACCCCGGGACGAAGACGGACAGCCAGGCGTGGGAGGCGTCGGCGCCGACCAGGCGCTCCTCGCCGGGCGGGGGCGCCGTCTCGAGGTAGCCGCTCACGTAGCGGGCGGCCAGGCCCATGGACCGCACGCAGCCGACAGCCAGGTGGGCGAAGTCCTGGCACACCCCCCTGCGGTGCTGCAGCACCTCGTCGAGCGGGGTCGTCACCGTGGTGAACCCGGGGTCGTAGACGAAGTCGGCATGGATCCGCTCCATCAGTGCCGTGACGGCGTCGACCAACGGAGCACCCTCGACGAAGGACGGCTCGGCGTAGTCCCGGACCACTTTCGCCGTCGACACCAGGGGCGACTCGAAGCAGAACTCCCGGGCGTCGAGCATTTCCGGACTGAGGTCGTTGGTGAGCAGGTCGAGCGCCTCGTGCCACCCCGGCCCCACGGCCGGCAGCGGGTCGCCGTCGACCACGTCGACCAGGCTGGTGGCCGTCACCGTCATCTCCACGAAGGGTCCGTCGACCACGAACGACGCCACCGGGTTGCCGTAGAAATCGGTCCGCTCGTTCCAGCCGGTGGGTGCCGGGTCGACCACGAGGTCGCTCCACACGCAGACCTGCCGGTCGGTGTCGCGGGGGCGCAGGTGGGCCTCGTTGCGACAGCGGCTGACCGGAGCGTCGTAGTGGTAGCCCGTGCGGTGCTCGATCCGGTACCTCATGTCGCTCCGCCCCCGACCTCGGGCTGGCCACCGGCCAGCACCGAGAGCCTCTCATGGGCGAAGTAGGTCCGCTGCAGCGAGTCGAGGAGGTCACCAAGGAGGCTGTCGACGGTGGCGAAGACGGAGTCCAGCTCGGAGCGTCGACCGGTGCCGGGATCGACGGCCGCCAGGCGGTCGTGGTCGGTGAGCCGCAGCAGTGTCGTCGCCTCGAGCGCCAGACGTTCCTCGTTGCCCAGCCGCTGTGCGGACGAGCGCTTGGGCAGCTCGGCCAGGTGGGCCACCAGCCGGTCGAGCTGGAAGAGGACGCTGCGGGGGTTGGCCACGTCGTAGACCAGGAGGTCCAGGGCGCCGGAGACGTGGAGGATGGACCCCGCCCGGCGCCGGAAGATGATGAGGCTCTCCGAGGTCGTGAGCAGCGACTCGACGAGGAGGTCCTCCACGACACCGGACCGCTTCTCCACGAGCACCGACCGGAGCAGCCGCACGAGCGACCGCGCCCGCTCGAGTCGGCGCCCCCCGTCGAGGAACAGCCATGCCGGGTCGCGTTCCATGTTCTCGGCGCACACCCCGGACAGGGCGAGGAGCGACCGCTGCAGCCTGAGGAGGCTCGGCTGTGCCCCGACGAACTGGGTCGGGGGGCGCCGCCGGAACAGGCCGAGCTCCTCCTCGATGTCGCTGACCAGCTGCCACGTGTCGGCCGACAGCTGTTCCCGCACCGAGTAGGCCGCCTCGACCAGCACGCCGAGCGTCGATACGAGACTGCCCTGGACGCCCTCGTCGAACAGCAGCGCGAGGGCGGTGCGGTCGTTGGGCAGGACACCCTCCGCCAACGAGCCGGGCCCGGGTGCATCGCCGTCCGGCACCGGCAGGTCCTCGTCCTCGGGGGCGGGGGTGAACCCCGACGCCGATCCGAGTGCCGACAGGAGGACCTGGAGCGACTGCGCACCACCGTCGTCGCCCGACCCCAGGGGCTGGTCCAACCGGGCGAGCACCGTCCGGATCAGGCGCACCACCAGCTCGGCGTGCTCGGCGCTCCGCCCCATCGTGAACAGGCGGGCGGCCAGCCGGCCGGGCAGTGCGGCCGGCAGTTCGGGCACGATCACCGGCCCCGACGCGGCCCGGCCCGACGGCAGCCACGGGCTCTGCTGGAACGCCGGCTCGGCCGAGGCCACCCAGGTGTCCTTGCTGGTGCCGTCGCCTCGGCTGGAGATCACCAGCGAGTCCGTCTCGGCGCCGACCCGTGTCAGGCCCCCGGGGAGCAGGCGGAAGTCGCGTGCCCCGAACCCGTCGGCCGGACCGTCGGCCACGGCGAAGGTCCGCAGCACGGCGGGACGCGGGACGAGTCCGCCGCCGTCGCCGACGGTCGGCACCGTCGAGGGGGCGAGGATCTCCTGCCCGACCCAGTCGCCGGGCCGGGCCCGGACCCGGTCCCGCAGCGCGGCCCGTTCGGCCGTCGCCAGGAGGAGGGGACGGACGGGCCGGGTGCCGGCCGCCGGCTGGACCGGCAGGAGGAGCAGGTCGTCGAATCCGGCCAGGACATGGCTCAGCCCGTCGGGTCGCCCGCACCACCAGCTCTCGGGGCCCCGCAGGGCGAGCTCTTCGCCGAGCAGGGCCGGCGCCATGCCGGCCAACAGGCCGGCGAGTGCCGGGCTCTCGAGGATCCCGGCGCCGAGGGGGTTGAGGACCGCCACCCGTCCGCGGCGGACCACCTCCAGCAGTCCGGGCACCCCGAGCAGCGAGTCGGCCCGCAGCTCGACGGGGTCGCACCACCGGTCGTCGACCCGTCGGATGACCGCGTCGACGGGGTCGAGCCCGGCCAGCGAGCGCAGCCACACCCGGTTGTTCTGGACCACGAGGTCCCGACCCTCGACGAGGGGGTACCCGAGGAAGGAGGCCAGGTAGGCGTGCTCGAAGTAGGTCTCCGACAGGGGGCCGGGGGTCATGATGACCACACGGGGCTCGTCCACGTCGTCGGGGACGGCCCGGGCGATGCCGGCCCGGATGGCCCGGAAGAATCCGGCCTGGCGCTCGACGCCCGCGCCGCGGTGCAGCGTGGGCAGGACCCGTGACAGGACCGACCGGTTGACCAGCGAGTAGCCCAGCCCGGACGGTGCCTGGGCCCGGTCCGCCACGGCCCGGAAGCCGCCGGCGGCCTCGCGCACCACGTCGACGGCGGTCAGGAACAGCCGGTTGGCCCCGGGCCGGTTGATGCCGGCGCACGGGCGGAGGAACGCCGGGTGGCCGAGGACGACCTCGGCGGGCACGAGGCCCCGGGCCACCAGGGTGCGGTCGCCGTAGAGGTCGGCGTTGACGAGGTCGAGCAGGGCGGACCGCTGGGCCACGGCCCGCTCGAGGCCGGCCCATTCGAACGGGTCGAGCACCAGCGGGACCGGGTCGAGCGTCCACGGGCGGCGCAGGCTGTGTCCGTCGACGGCCACGTTGTACGTGGCGCCCTCGTTGCGGAGGAGTCGGGCCAGCTCGTCCCGGCGGCTGAGCAGACCGTCGCGGCCATAGCCGTCGACCGCGTCCGCGACCTGTTTCCAACGCGTCCGCACGGCCCCGTCGGCATCGAGGAACTCGTCCGTGCGCCCGGGTGGCGCGTGATAGCCGGCCACCGGCCCCGGTGGTGCAGTGTCATCCGGGGACCCGAGAGGGCCCACCGGTGCCGCGGTGGTCACCGTGTGGCGACCGTCGGCTCCCAGCCGACGAAGCTGGGCCGGAAATAGGTGTCGTCCACCCGCTCATGGATCTCGACCAGCGCCAGCTGCACGTCCTCGAGGAATTCGCTCAGACCGCCGACGGTCAACCGGGCCACGGGAGCGGACGCCACCACCATTGACGCATTCTGGCAGGCCTCCTGGGCCCGCTCGGAGTGGGGGAGCACCTTCAGCTGGGCGCGGGCCTCGGTGAGGCAGGCGCCGACGGCACGTGGGAAGCGGTCGTCCTGCAGCAGGAAGCGGAGCGTCGAGCCGCCCTGGGGCCGGGCCGGCATGGCCCGCCGGAAGGGCTGGTAGGCGGCCAGCGACCGGAGCACGGCCATCCAGTGGACGACGTCGTAGGGGTCGTCGGCCCCGGGGGCGTGGAGGGAGTCCGAGCGGACGTCGAGTACGCGGGTCGTGAGATCGGCCCGCTCGATGTTCTGACCCAGGACGAGGAACGACATCGCCTCGTCCCGGCTCATGGTGCCGAGCAGGATGCCGTGGATGCACTGGCAGCCGGCGATGACCCGACGCAGCCACCGCACCCGGCCTTCACGGGTGTGGGCCTCCTCGAGGAGGTCGTTGCTGGAGAGCCACAGGTTGTTGCACGCCTCCCACGCCTCGCGCGGGACGACGGGCCGCGCCGTGCGCAGGTTCTCCCGGGCGGCGGTCATGGAGGCCAGGATCGACGACTCGTTCCCCTCGCCGTGGAGCAGGAACTCGATGACGTCCTCCTCGGCCGCCCGCGCATCCTCCGGGCCGGCGGCCGCCTGGTACCGCTCGGCGAACTCGGAGTCGACCCCGGCGATGGCCAGGAGGGGCTCCCACCCGACGTCCTCGCCCACGGGCAGGTCGACGTGGGCGTCGGTGTGGACCTGCACGATCCGTGCGGTCCCCTCGGCGCGTTCCAGGTGGCGGCCCGCCCAGTAGACGGCCTCGGCCATGCGTGCGAGCAGCATCGTCCCACTCCTTCCTTCCTCGAGATCCCCCGTCCCGTCGTCGATCTCCACGGTGTTGCGCTCCCCGGTGTCGCGGCGCGTGTCCGCCGTCCCGTTCCCGGGGTCGCCCTCGGCACCGAGCAGGTCGTCGGTCACGCCGGTCCGCCGGCGAGCGCCGTGTCCGACGGCGAATCGACCACCCACGTGTCCTTGCTGCCGCCGCCCTGTGACGAGTTGACGACCAGAGAGCCCTTGCGCCTCGCCACCCTGGTCAGCCCGCCACGCGTCACGTACGCGCCGTCCGGGCCCATGAGCGTGAAGGGCCGGAGGTCGACGTGGCGGGGGGCCACCTCGTCGTCGCACAGCGTCGGTGCGGTCGACAGCTTGATGATCGGCTGGGCGACCCACCGGTTGGGCTCGTCCTCAATCTCCTTGGCCGCTGCGGCCAGTTCTTCCGGTGTGGCCTGTGAGCCCACCAGGACGCCGTAGCCGCCCGACTCGTTGGCCGGCTTGACCACGAGGTTCGCCAGGTCGCCGAGGACGCGGGCCCTGGCCTCCGGGTCGCTGCACCGGTAGGTGGGGATGGTCCAGAGGATCGGCTCCTCCTCCAGGTAGAAGCGGATGATGTCCGGCACGTACGAGTAGACCTTCTTGTCGTCCGCGATCCCGGCCCCGGGCGCGTTGACCAGCGCCACCCGGCCGGCCTTCCAGGCCCGCATGAGCCCGGGCACGCCGAGCAGGGAGTTGGGCAGGAACACCTCGGGGTCGAGGAACAGGTCGTCCACCCGGCGGTAGATCACGTCCACCTGCTCGAGGCCGTCGATGGTGCGGGCGTAGACGCAGTCGTCATCGAGGACGACCAGGTCACCGCCCTCCACCAACTCCACCCCCAGTTGCTGGGCGAGGAAGGCGTGCTCGAAGTAGGCCGAATTGTGGATCCCCGGGGTCAGCACCACGATCGTCGGGTCCCCCGTCGAGGGGGAGACCGATGCCAGGGTGCTGGCCAGCCGTCCGACGTAGGGGTCGACGGGCTCGATGCTGTAGTGCCGGAACATCTCGGGGAAGATGTGCTTGGTGACCATCCGGTTCTCCAGGAGGTAGGAGACACCGGACGGCACCCGGAGGTTGTCCTCGAGGACGTACCAGAAGCCCTCGGCGTCGCGGATGAGGTCGCTCCCGCAGATGTGGGCCCAGATCCCGCCGGGCGGGTCGACGCCGACGCACTCCCGCCGGAAGTTGGGCGACCCGGTGACCAGGTCGGCCGGGACCACGCCGGCACTGACGGCCCGCTGCTCGTGGTAGCAGTCGTCGATGAACAGGTTGAGGGCCGCCAGGCGCTGCACCAGGCCCGCCTCGATGATCTGCCACTGGTCGCGGGGGATGATCCGGGGGATGATGTCGAACGGCCAGGGACGGTCGACGCCCACGCCCCCGTCGTAGACGGTGAAGGTGACACCCAGGGCACGGATCTCCCGGTCGGCGGCCACCTGACGCTCGGCCAGGCCGTCGGGGCCCAGCTCGGCGAAGTGGTTCCACAGGGCGTCGGCGGACGGGCGCGGCGTGCCGTCGGACCCGACGAGCTCGTCGTAGAACGGTGCGGGGTCGTAGGTGGGCCACGGGGGCGCGAGGGCCGCGCCCTGGGGCGCGGCAAGTTCCGTTGGGTCGTCCACGGAGCCGAGTGTCCCTGACGCGTGCGTCAGGTCCATTGCCGGAGTGTTACCTCTTCGTGAACGAGTCCCATGGTCCCAGTCTCGCTGGTCCCGGGCCGCCGTGCCCCGCGGTCCGGGTGCGATCAGGCCAGGGTGAAGCCGAGCCGGGCGGCGGTGTCCTCGAACTCGGCGTCGAGCTGCGCGTCCGTCCGCCGGGTCAGCAGGCCCCGGCTGGTGAGGGCCGCGAGCAGGTCCCGGTCGAGCCCGGTCAGGCGGTCGAGAGCCTCACGGGTGGCACTGTCGATGACCTGGGGCGCCCCGGTCACCTCGGTGACGTTCACCCGGTCGAGCACCGGAGGACCGGGTACATCGAGGCGTTCCCAGACCCGTGCGATGAACCGCCCGGAGTCGGTGCTCCACTCGGCCACGGCCAGGTGGTCGCAGAAACGTTCGAGGTCGCCGGTCGTCGGTGCCCAGGTCCGCTGGTCGACGTACGGGGCGACGAGGCCGCCCAGTGCCTGGCGGGCGAGCGCACTGTCGGTCGCCGGCCAGGTCACCTCCGAGTTCAGGAAGCCCCGCAGGGGGAGCTGGGCGGCTCCGACGACGTGGACTCCCCAGTTGCCCCAGCTGGTTAGGTGTGGGGCGGACTGGGACTGCCAGTAGCGGTAGAGGCTGAGGAGCCGGCTGCGGGGCTCCCGGACCTGGACCGCCAGGTCGGTGCAGGTGGCGGCCAGCAGCGTGGCCGACGACACGTGGCCCATGACGACGCGATGGGACGTCACCACGTCGTGGTACTCGCCCTCGTCCACGACCGTGGCCAGGACGTCGGCGGAGGCCCCGTCGAGGAGGTCTGCGGCGGGGAACTGCTGCCGGTCGAAGTAGCGGGGACCGGTGTAGCTGCCGGGAAGCCGGGCGACGGCGTCGCGGACGGCCATCCCGCCGCCCTTTACCAGGTGCAGGATGCCGAGGCAGCCGGTGGCGTCGGATCCGGTCATCGACGACCCGCCCGCCCGGGTCCGTGGGCCGCAGCCACGGGGTGGGCCGACGACGGCCGGGCGGTCCGGCTCTCGGGATGCACGGGGCGCAAGCTACCAAACCCGCCGATTGTCACCTCGGCACCGGTGGCCTCGGGTAACCTCGGTCCAGCCCCGAGCCGAGCTCCGGCCCGGGTCCCGACCCCGAAATTGGAGACGCCGTGCCCGCTGAGACCCATGTGGAGAAGGGTCCCATGGACCGTCAGCAGATCCTGGAGCTCATCCGTGAGCTCCTGGCCGACATCCTGGAGATCGATCCGTCCACCATCAGCGAGTCGTCCGCGTTCGCCGAGGACCTCGACGCCGACTCCCTCGCCCTGATCGAGCTGGTCGAGGGGCTGGAGGAGGAGCTCGGCGAGCGGTCCGTGGGCTTCCGCATCGACGACGAGGACCTCGAGGAGCTCAAGACCGTCCGCGACGCCGTCGACTACGTCCACGCCAAGCTCGAGGGGGCCTGAGGCGCCCGATGGCGCCCCGGCCCGACGCGGGGGACACCGCCTCCGACGAACGGCTCGCCCTGCGCATCGGCCACAGTTTCACCCGTCCCGAGCTGCTCGGCCAGTCCCTGGCCCACCGGTCGTGGTGTTCCGAACACGGCGGGCAGGATTCCAACGAACGACTCGAGTTCCTCGGCGACGCCGTCCTCGGACTGGTGGTGGCCGAGCACACGTACCGCCAGCACGCGGAGCTGTCCGACGGCATGCTGTCCAAGGTCCGTGCGTCGGTGGTGAACGCGCACGTGTTGGCCGAGGTGGCCGTCGAGCTGGGCGTTCCCGACCATCTGCGCCTGGGCAAGGGCGAGGACGCCTCGGGTGGCCGTGCCAAGGTCTCGATCCTGGCCGACACCATGGAGGCCGTCATCGGCGCCGTCTACCTCGATGCCGGCCTCGAGGCGGCTCGCGCCCTGGTGCTGTCCCGGCTCGGCGGGCGCATCGATGCGGCGGTGGGCGAGCCCGGCGAGTCGGACCACAAGAGCCGCCTGCAGGAGGAAGCCGTGCGCCTCGGCCGGGGGGTCCCACGCTACGACGTGGAGGGTTTCGGCCCCGATCACGCCCGGAGGTACCTGGCCACGGTGTACGTTTCTGGCCAGCGCCTCGGTACGGGGGACGGGCGTTCCAAGAAGGATGCCGAGCAGGTCGCCGCCCAGGAGGCCTGTAGAACGCTGGAAGCCGAGAGAGGCGGGGGAAATGCCTGAGCTTCCTGAAGTCGAGACCATCCGGAGGGATCTCCAGGGCGAGGTCGTCGGCCGGAAGATCAAGGTGGTGGACGTGCGCAACGGTCGCACGGTCAGCCGCCACCCGAGCGCGAAGCAGTTCCGGGCCCAGCTCGAGGGGCGGACGATAGCGTCCGTCAACCGGGCCGGCACGTACGTCCTGCTGGTCCTGGACGACGGTGCAACCCTGGTCGTCCAGCTCGGGACCGGGTCCCAGCTCCACCGGGTGAAGAGCGCCAAGGAGGCCAAGGCCCCCCACACCCATGCGGTGATCACCTTCACCCAGGGCGGTCAGCTCCGGTTCGTCGACCCGAAGTCCTATGGCGAGATGTTCGTGTCCGCCGCACCGGTCGAGGGTGGTCCGTCCCTGCCCGAGCTCTCCCACCTGGGCTTCGACCCCCTCGAGGACATCATGAGCTGGGAGAAGTTCTGGGTCCTGCTGTCGGCCCACGACTCCCAGCTCAAGTCGCTGCTCATGGACCAGGAGTTCGTGGCCGGCATCGGCAACATGTACGCCGACGAGATCCTGTTCGCCGCCGGCCTGCGCTACGACCGGCACTCGAACTCCCTGTCGTCCCAGGAGGTCCGCCGGCTCTACCGGTCGATGGTCGAGACGCTGGCAGAGGCGGTCAAGCGCCGCGGGTCATCGTCCGCCGGCGACCAGTACCGCGACCTCTTCGGCGAGGAGGGCGACTTCCAGGACCAGCACCAGGCCTACGGCCGCGAGGGCCTGGCCTGCCGTCGGTGCCGCTCGACCATCGTGAAGGTCAAGTCCGGTGGCCGCGCGAACTACTTCTGCGACCATTGTCAGGTCTGACCTGGGGCTCAGGCGGCTCCGGGTCGGTGCCGGTAGGGTGAGCGCCCGGTGTTCCTGAAGTCCCTCTCCCTCAAAGGATTCAAGTCCTTCGCCGATCCGGCCGTGCTCGAGTTCGAGCCGGGCGTGACCGTGGTCGTGGGCCCCAACGGCAGCGGAAAGTCGAACGTGGTCGACGCCGTGGCGTGGGTACTCGGCGCCCAGGGCCCCCGGACGGTGCGGTCCGCCAAGATGGAGGACGTCATCTTCATGGGGACGGCCAACCGGCCGGCGCTCGGTCGGGCCGAGGTCTCCCTGACCATCGACAACAGCTCCGGCAAGCTGTCGGCGGATCTGGCGGAGGTGACGATCACCCGGACCCTGTTCCGTTCGGGCGACTCCGAGTACTCGATCAACGGGACCCCCTGCCGACTGCTCGACATCCAGGAACTGCTGTCCGATACGGGCGTGGGGCGTCAGCAGCACGTGATCATCAGCCAGGGCCATCTCGACGCCATCCTCGAGGCCCGACCCGAAGACCGACGCTCGGTCATCGAGGAGGCGGCCGGCGTCCTCAAGTTCCGGCGCCGCCGCGAGCGGGCCGAGCGCCGCCTGGCCAGCACCGAGGAGAACCTCGAGCGACTGTTCGACCTGGTCCGCGAGGTCAAGCGTCAGATCCGTCCACTGGAGCGCCAGGCCGCCGCCGCCCGCTCCTATACCGGCCTCGCCGACGAGCTGCGGGCCGTGTGCCTCTACGTCTCGGGAGCCGAGCTGTCCGCCCTCGACCGTCGCCACGCCGAGGGCCAGCGTCACCAGGAGGAGCAGCGGGTCAAGGAGGTCGAGCTCCAGGAGGCCCTGGGTGCCCTCGACGCCGACTCCGTTCGCACCGCCGACGAGCTGTCGGCCGAGCGCGAGTCGGACCTGACCGCCGCACTGGGGCGCACCGAGGGGATGGTGGAGCGGGCCCGCGGCCTGTCCGGCGTCCTGCGGGAGCGGCAGCGGTCGCTGGCCCGTGCGCTCGACGCCGCGGCCGATGCCGACGTGGTCTCCACCCTCGAGGCGGAGGGCGCCCGCCTGGGCGAGGAGCTGACCGCAGCGGAGCAGGAGGCCGTCGACCTGGCCCCCGAGCAGGACGGCCTGGCTGCCGCCGAGGCCGCGCTGGCCGCCGAGCTCGAGGCGCACCAGGCGGCACGGGGTGACGGGTCGGAGCTGCGGGCCGCCGAAGAGGCCGTCACGGTGGCCCGGGGTCAGCTCGCGTCGTTGGAGCACGCTCTGGAGCGCGATCGACGGGCCCTCGACCAGCTGGTCGCCCGCCAGGGCGCGGCGGAGCGCCGGGCTGCGCTGCTGGAGGGCGAGGACCACGAACTGGGTGAGCGCCTGGCCGAGACCGAGCAGGCCCGCCACCAGCTCCAGACCGCCCGCGCCGAGGCCGAAGCCGCCCAGGTGCGCGCCGGCCGCCGTCTGGAGGTGGCCGAGGAGGCCCTCCGCCAGGCCGAGCAGGAGCACGCCCGCTCCCAGGCCCGTGCCGACGCACTGGAGCGTGCCCTCGACGAGGCACGGGGCGCGGCAGGTGCCGAGCTCCTGGCCGGGGTCGACGGCGTCGTCGGCACACTCCTCGACCTGGTGGAGGTGGACAGCGGGTGGGAGGAGGCCTTCGAGGCCGCCGCTGGCGCGTCCCTGGCCGCCGTCGTCGTGTCCGGTAGCGAGCCGGCCCGCGCCGCGCTGTCCCGCCTGCGCCAGGGGGGTGCCACCGGCGCCGTCCTGGCCCTGACCGGGTCCGCCGCCGGTCGCGCCGTGCTCGCCGGGCCCGCCGTGCCGCCCGGGACCGAGTCGATACGCGGCCACGTCCGTCCCCGCGCCGGGGGCAGGGAGTTCCCGGGTCTCGACGGCGTGCTCGACACCCTGCTCCACGGCTCGTGCTGCGCCACCAGCGGCTGGTCCGAGGCGATCGACCTGGCGCTGGCCCGACCGGACCTGGTCGTCGTCACCCGCGACGGCGACCGGTTCTCGCCCACGGGGTGGCGCGTCCGTGCCGGTGGCGGCGTGGTCACCGCCGCCGTCGTCGACGAGGCCCGTGACCGGGCCGAGGCGGCCAAGGGCGAGGCGGGTCGCGCCGCCGAGGAACGTCAGGCCGCCCGGGTCGAGGTCGAGTCCACCCGCGAGGCCGCGGCCGAGGCGGTGCGGGCCGACGACCGCAACGAGGTCGCCCACCAGGCCGCCCGGGTGGGTCGCCAGCGGGTGTCGGGCGACCGGGACGTCCTCGCCACCGAGCTGGAGGAGATCCGTCACAACCGGGCCGAGCTCGAGGACCGCATCGGGCGCGACGCCACCCGCGTGGGCGAGCTGGTCGCCGGCATGCCCGCACTCGAGGACGCCCGGGTCGAGGCCGCCGGCCGCATGGCGAACGCCCGGGAGGAGCGCCGGCGCATCGAGGGACGCCTGGCCGAGGCGGCGGCGGCCCGCAACGAGTGGGAGGTGCGCACGGCCGGGCTGGTCGAGCGTCGCCGGGTCCTGGCCGAGCGCCTCCGTGAGGTCGAGCGCCGACTGACCGGTCACGCCGAGGAGCGCCAGCAGGCGGCCGAGCGCCGGACCAGGCTGGAGTCCGACGCCACCGCGGTCGAGCGTCTGCTGGGCGTCGTGGCCGAGGCCCAGCTCGGCCTGGACTCGCTCCTGTCCGCACTGCGTGACCGCCACCGTCGCCAGCTCGAGGCCGTGCGGGCCGGCGGGGCCCGCCTGGAGGAGCTGCGCCGCCAGCGGTCCGTCAACGAGCACGAACTGGCCGCCACCCGCAGCCGGCTGCAGAAGGCCGAGCTGGACCTGATGGAGGCCACCGTGCGTCGCGAGGCGGTCGTCGACACCCTGCGCCGCGACCTCGGCTGCGAGCCGGAGGACGCCGTGGGGGCGCCGGCACCGGAGCTGCCCGAGGGCGTCGACCCGGCGGCCAGGGTGGCCCAGCTCGAGGCGGAGCTCGCCGCCATCGGGCCGGTCAACCCGCTGGCCATGGAGGAGCTGTCCGAGCTCGGCGAGCGCCACCAGTTCCTCGAGTCCCAGGTCGAGGACGTCCGCAAGGCGCAGCGCGAGCTGCGCCAGGTCATCCGGACCCTCGACGAGGAGATCATGCACGTCTTCGACTCGGCGTTCGCCGACGTGAACGAGCACTTCTCCAACCTGATCACGTCGCTCTTCCCGGGCGGCACGGGCCGGCTGTCACTCACCGACCCCGAGAACCTGCTCGACACCGGCGTGGAGGTCGAGGTCCGCCCGGCCGGCCGTAACGTGCGCCGCCTGTCGCTGCTGTCCGGCGGCGAGCGGTCGTTGGTGGCCATGGCCTACCTGTTCGCCGTGTTCCGCAGCCGTCCGTCGCCCTTCTACCTGATGGACGAGGTGGAGGCCGCGCTCGACGACGTCAACCTGATGCGCTTCCTGGCCCTGGTCAACGAGTTCCGGGAGGAGGCGCAGCTGATCATCGTGAGCCACCAGAAGCGCACGATGGAGGCGGCGGACGCGCTGTACGGCGTCACCATGGCCCCCGGCGGCTCGTCCAAGGTCGTCAGCCAGAAGGTCCCGCGTGACCGCACGGCGGTCGACACCCTGGAGGCCCGGCCCACCACCAAGCTCGACGTGTCCGCCGCCGCCCCGGTCGAGGTGCCCGAGCTCGTCGACAGCGATGCCGATGCCGACGTCGACTCCGGCGGAGCCGCCGACGCCGCAGCCGCCGAGGCGGTACCGATCGACGACGTGACCGAGGTGGTCGGCGACACGGACCACGTCGACGACGTGACCGAGGCCGGGAACGGCGTCGCGCCAACCGACCACCCCGGTGCCCCGGAGGGGTCGGCCGACGACGCCGCACTCACCCTGGCCGACCTCCTCGAACAGCCCCCCCGTCGTGACGGCCCGGGCATCCCGGTCCCGCCCCCCCGGGTCGATGTGGGCGATGCCGCCCCCGGCGCCGGCGCCGGGGGCGACTCGTGACCGATGCCGTCCTGCTGACCGGCGCCTCCGACGCCCTCCTGGCCGCCGTCATCGCCGTGCCGGTGATCCTGGTGGCCGGTGGCATCGCCCTGGCCACCCGCCGACGTGGCGGCACATCGGGGCCGTCGACCGACGACGCGACCGGCGGTGGCGTCGCCGTCGCCGAGCGCCCTGGACCGGCGGCACCCGATCGGACGACGACCACGGCTCCCGCCGGCGTCGTCGAGGCACCGCCGGTCCCCGAGCCCGAGATCGAAGAGGCACTGGCGCCGGAGCCCGCCTCCTACCGTGGCCGCCTGGGCAAGGCACGCGGGCTGCTGTCCGGCTACATCGGTGCCGTCCGTGCCAAGGGGAAGATCGACGCCTCCACCTGGGACGACCTGGAAGAGGCCCTCATCCGGGCCGACGTCGGCGTGGGGGCGACCGACGCCCTCCTCGACGACCTGCGCTCGCGCGTCAAGGCGGGCGACATCGCCGACCCTGACGCCCTGGTCGACGCGCTCAAGGGCGACCTGGTCGCCATGCTCACCACCTCCGGGTCCGACCTCGCCACGGTGGGTGCCGACCGGTCCGAGCCGGCCGAGGGCGAGCCGGCCCGCACCGTCGACGTCTGGCTCTTCGTGGGCGTCAACGGCGTCGGCAAGACGACCACGGTGGGCAAGGTGGCCACCCGGCTGTCCCGGGCCGGTACCCCCGTGCTGCTGGCCGCCGGTGACACCTTCCGTGCCGCGGCCGGCGAGCAGCTGAGCCTGTGGGCGGAGCGCTCCGGCGCCGACATCGTGCGGGGTGCCGAGGGGGGCGACCCGAGCTCGGTCGTGTTCGACGCCGTGCAGCGGGCCGCGTCCAAGGGGCACTCCCTGGTCCTGGCCGACACCGCCGGCCGGCTCCACAACAAGGTCAACCTGATCGAGGAGCTGAAGAAGATCCGCCGGGTGTCGGACCGCCCGCCCGGCCACGTGGCCGAGGTGCTGCTGGTGCTCGACGCCACGACGGGGCAGAACGGACTCGCCCAGGCCAAGGTCTTCCTCGACGCCGTCGACGTGTCCGGGGTGGTGCTGACCAAGCTCGACGGCACAGCGAAGGGCGGGATCGTCGTGGCCATCCAGCGCGAACTCGGACTACCGGTGAAGCTGGTCGGCCTGGGCGAGGAGCCCGACGACCTCGTCGACTTCGACGCGGCAGCCTTCGTCGACGCCCTCTTCTAGCCCCCCCGGCGACGGACGTGCGCGGGCGGTGGCGACCGCCCGCAGGGCGCACGACCGCCCCGGTGCCGTCGGGTAGCCTGAGCACCCCATGTTCGAGAGCCTGACCGACCGATTCGAAGGCATCCTGACCCGGCTGCGGGGTCGCGGGCGCCTGTCCGAGGCCGATGTCGACGAGGTCCTCCGGGAGATCCGCACTGCACTCCTCGAGGCCGACGTCGAGATCGGCGTCGTCCGGAAATTCACCACGGCCGTCCGCGACCGGTGCGTCGGGCTCGAGCTGTCGCAGAGCCTCAGCCCCGGCCAGCAGGTCATCAAGATCGTCAACGAGGAACTCGTCGCCATCCTCGGCGGCGAGACGCTCCAGATCCGCTACGCCAGCCGCCCGCCGACGGTCATCCTGCTGGCCGGTCTGCAGGGCTCGGGCAAGACCACCGCCTCGGCCAAGCTGGCCCGCTGGTTCAAGCAGCAGGGCCGGAACCCGTTGCTCGTCGGTGCCGACCTCCAGCGCCCGGCCGCCGTGGAGCAGCTCCGGGTGCTGGGCGGGCAGGCCGGGGTCAACGTGTTCTCCGAGGCGTCGGACCCGGTGTCCGTGGCCGCTGCCGGCCTCGAGGAGGCCAAGCGGCTGGGTCGGGACGTACTGATCGTCGACACCGCCGGCCGGCTCTCCATCGACGAGGACCTCATGGACGAGATCCGGCACATCGCCGGTGCCGTCCAGCCGGACTACACGTTCCTGGTCATCGACGCCATGACCGGCCAGGACGCCGTCTCCACGGCCGAGGCGTTCCACGCCGCTCTCTCCCTCGACGGGGTCATCCTGACCAAGCTCGACGGCGACGCCCGCGGCGGGGCCGCCCTCTCGGTCAAGGAGGTCGTGGGCCGTCCGATCGCCTTCGCCTCGACGGGTGAGAAGCTCGACGACTTCGACCAGTTCCACCCCGACCGGATGGCCGACCGCATCCTGGGCATGGGCGACGTCCTCAGCCTCATCGAGCAGGCCGAGCGCACGATGGACAAGGACGTCGCCACCAAGGGCGCGGCGGCCATGCTCGAGGGCCGGTTCACCCTCGAGGACTTCCTCGAGCAGCTCCAGCAGGTCGAGAAGATGGGCTCCATCTCCGGGGTCATGTCGTTGATCCCGGGGGTCTCCAAGGACATCAAGAAGGCCTCGGAGGCCGTCGACGACGGTCAGATCGGCCAGGTCAAGGCCATCATCTACTCGATGACCCCCCGGGAGCGGACCGACCCGTCGATCATCGACGGCGGTCGCCGGGTCCGGATCGCCAACGGCAGCGGCACGACCACGGCCGACGTCAACGCACTCCTGAAGCAGTTCAAGGAGATGCAGAAGATGATGAAGGGCTTCGGCAAGGGCGGCATGGGCGGCGCCCTCGGGGGTCTCGGCGGGCTGCTCGGTCGCGGCGGCCCCAAGATGTCCCCCGAGGCGATGGGCGACATGGCCTCGATGATGGGCGACTCCGACCTCTCGGCACTCGGGGCCGGGGGGCCAGGTGCGCCGGCTGCGGGGGGTTACCAGGGGCCCGGCTCGCCGCAGCGCCCGTCCAAGAAGGGCAAGGGCAAGAAGGGCAAGGGCGGCGGCCGGGTCACCCCGAAATCGACGTGACGCGACGCCGACGGGCCGCCCGGGCGCAGTCCGGACAGCAGGTCCGGGGCCGATTTCACCCATGGTGCACACGACCCCTCGCATTGGTGGGAGACTGTCGGTCGCCCGCGGCCCTGCGTGCTGCGATCAGTTCGTACCATCACCCAGTGCTTCCGCCGGAAGACACCATGCAACAGAGGAGTTCACCGTGGCAGTAAAGCTCCGCCTCGTGCGGATCGGGAAGAAGAAGCAGCCGACGTACCGGCTGGTGGCGGCGGACAGCCGCTCGCCCCGCAACGGGCGGTTCATCGAGATCGTCGGGACCTACGCCCCCCGGGGTAAGTCGTTGGCCGAGCCGGACGCCGTCGTCGAGATCGACAACGCCAAGGCCGTCAAGTGGCTCTCGCAGGGCGCCCAGCCCACCGAGCGGGTCGAGAAGCTCCTGAAGCAGTCGGGCGCGCTCGACGAGTTCGCGTCGGCCAAGGCCGCAACGTGACCGACGAGCTGACGGCGGACTCGGTCGACGACGTGAACACCATCGACGACGGATTCGACGACCAGGACGACGACGCCGGCAACCGCATCTCCGGCGGCACGCCGCTGGCAGTGGTCACCTACCTGGTCAACTCCATCGCCTCGGACACCGAGGCCGTGGTCATCAACACCGAGGAGCGGGGTGACGCGGTCCGGTTCCGCATCCACGTGGCCCCCGAGGACATGGGACGGGTCATCGGCCGCCGCGGCCGGGTCGCCCAGGCCATCCGCACGGTGGTGGCCGCCGCCGGCGCGCGCGACGGCCTCCAGACCAGCGTCGACATCGTCGACGACTGACGCCACGGTGCCCGCTCCCGCCCCCGGCGACGGCGCCGACGGCGGCGGAGCCGCCCACCACGATGTCGAAGGGCCGGCCCTGCTCGGGGTCGGCCGGATCGTCAAGCCCCACGGCCTGCGCGGCGACGTGATCGTCTCGCTCACGACCAACCGTCACGAACGGGTGGCCGTCGGCTCGGTGCTGTACGCGGACGACGGCCGAGCCTTCGAGGTGGCGCGGTCCTCGGCCCACCGGGGCCGCTGGATCGTGACGTTCGCCGGGGTCGACGGCATCGACGCCGCCGAGGCGCTGCGCGACACGCCGCTGTCGGCGCCACCGCTCGAGGACCCGGACGCATTGTGGGTCCACGACCTGATCGGCTCGGTGGTGGAGGACGTCGCCGGCAACGAACTCGGCCGGGTGAGGAGCGTCGAGGCCAACCCGGCAAGCGACCTGCTCGTCCTCGAGGGCGGTGGCCTGATCCCGCTCCGGTTCGTGACCGGGTCGGTGCCCGGGTCGCGGGTGACCGTCGACGTGCCGGACGGCCTGCTCGACCTGCCGTGAGCGACGGGTCCTCGCCGCCGGTCGGCGGCTTCCGGGTCGACGTCTTCACCCTGTTCCCCGAGGTGGTCGAGCACTACGGGTCGGTCTCCATCCTCGGTCGGGCCCGCAGTGGTGGCCTGCTCGACGTGCGTACCCATGACATCCGGGAAGCCACCCACGACGTGCACCGGACCGTCGACGACGCGCCCTTCGGCGGGGGTGCCGGCATGGTGCTCGCCCCCGAGCCGGTCTTCGAGGCGGTCGAGCGGGTCGAGGCCGGACCTGACGGACTGCCCCGTCCCCTGCTGCTGCTGTCTGCCTCGGGCCGGCGCTTCGACCAGGGGGTGGCCCGCGAACTGGCCGCCCTGCCCGGTGGCTTCTCCCTCCTGTGCGGCCGGTATGAGGG
Organism: Acidimicrobiaceae bacterium; assembly: GCA_003164095.1. Lineage (GTDB taxonomy): Bacteria > Actinomycetota > Acidimicrobiia > Acidimicrobiales > RAAP-2 > Bog-756. Next base: position 21,117 of record PLRX01000035.1, read on the forward strand.
GGTCGACCAGCGGGTCGCCGATCAACTGTGCGACGACGAGCTGTCGATCGGCGACGTCGTGCTCGCCGGGGGCGAGTTGGCCGCCCTGGTCGTGGTGGAGGCGGTGGCCCGGCTGCTGCCCGGCGTACTCGGCAACGAGCGGTCGACCGATGAGGAGAGCTTTGCCGCCGGGCTGCTCGAGTACCCGCAGTACACCCGGCCGGCCGACTTCCGGGGCTACGTCGTGCCCGACGTCCTCCGCTCGGGTGACCACGGTCGGGTCGAGGCCTGGCGTAGAGCGCAGTCCCTGGTCAGGACGCTGCAGCGGCGACCGGACCTGATCGAGGCCCGGGGCGGTCTGACCCCCGAGGAGGTCGAGTTGCTGTCGGGGCACGGTGAGGTGCGCCTGCTCCGCGATCACGGCTACGATTGAGGAGCCTCGTCGGCGCCGGGTCACCCCGGTGTCCGCAGCGACGGCCTGCACTGAGCGCCCGGTGGGGGTTCCGTGACCGGGTCGCCGACGGGGGAGTGATCGAACGACGCCGAAAGAGACGCGCCCAATGAACCCGACCGACATCATCGACCGCGACAGCCTGCGGGACGACATCCCCGAGTTCCGCCCCGGTGACACCGTCAAGGTGCACGTGCGGGTCGTCGAGGGNNGTGCGCAAGGTGAGCTTCGGCGTCGGCGTGGAGCGGACGTTCCCCGTCCACTCCCCGGTCATCGACCACACCGAGGTCGTGTCGTACGGCGACGTCCGTCGGGCCAAGCTGTACTACCTGCGCGACCGCCACGGTAAGTCCGCCAAGATCAAGGAACTGCGGACTGCGCGCTCCTGACCGTGCTCCGCAGGTGCCGGCCTCCGGTCGGCGAGCGGGCATGAGGACGCGGCCCGCCCCCCGATGAGCGAAGAGGACCTCGAGCGGTACGAGTCGGAGATCGAGCTGGCCCTGGTGCACGAGTACCGGGCCGTCGTCCCCCTGTTCGCCTACGTGGTCGAGACCGAGCGGCGCTTCTACCTGGCCAACTCCGTCGACGTGACGGTGCGGTCGGACACGTCGCCGGCCTGCGTGGAGGTCGTCCTCAACGACGCCTGGGTGTGGGACATGTACCGTCCCGCCCGGTTCGTGCCGTCGGTGCGCATCCTGACGTTCCGCGACGTCAATATCGAGCGGCTGCCCGACAAGGACCTGTGACCCCGGGCGACGCCGTGGGGCCCGGCGCTGCGTCCGGCCAGGACCGGCGCGCCGCCCTCGGGCGCAGTGGCGAGGACATCGCGGCCGCCCGGTACGAGGACGACGGTTACGAGGTCCTGGAGCGCAACTGGCGGCGACGCGAGGGCGAGGTCGACCTCATCGCGCGCAAGGGTCGCACCGTCGTGTTCTGCGAGGTCAAGACCCGGTCGTCCGATGCGTTCGGCACGGGAGCGGACGCCGTGCTGCCCGCCAAGCAGCGGAGGATCCGGCGCCTGGCCGCACGGTGGCTGGCCGAGCTGACGCCGGCGTCGGGGCGTGCACTGGTGGACCTGCGATTCGACGTCGTGTCCATCACGGCCGACGAGGTCGACGTAGTCGAGGACGCCTTCTGACGGGACGGTCCCGTAGGCTGCCCCCATGTCCGAACCGTGGGAGACCCTGATCGTCGAACGCGCCGATGGCGTGGTCACGATCACCATGAACCGCCCTGAGCGCAAGAACGCGGCCAACGGCACCATGTTCCGCGAGCTGCTGGCCGTCCTCGACGACGCAGCCACCGATCGCGGCGACCGCTGCATGGTCCTGACCGGCGCAGGCGACGCCTTCTGCTCGGGCGCCGACCTCTCGGATCCGAGCGACGTCGCCGGTCGTCCCGGCGACCCCTACCTGCTCCAGATGCGGGCCCTGGCCGATGTGGCGCTGCGCCTCCACCGGTTCCCCAAGCCGACGATCGCCAAGGTGGGCGGCGTGGCCGCCGGGGCCGGCATGTCGATGGCCATCGGGTGCGACCTCGTCGTCGCCTCGGCGTCGGCCCGCTTCTCCCAGATCTTCGCCAAGCGGGGTCTCTCCGTCGATTTCGGCGCGTCCTGGCTGCTGCCCCGACTCATCGGCCTGCACCGGGCCAAGGAACTCGCCTTCTTCGCCGACATCCTGAGCGCCGACGAGGCCGAGTCGTTCGGCCTGGTGAACCGGGTCGTGCCCGACGCGGAGCTCGACGCCTTCGTCGCCGTCTGGGCCCGACGGCTGGCCGACGGCCCGACACTGGCGCTGTCGCTCACCAAGACGCTCCTGAACAATTCGATGGCGGTGTCGATGGACCAGGCGCTCGAGGACGAGGCACGGGCCCAGGCGGCCAACTTCGGGACGCGTGACACCCGGGAGGCGCTGACCGCCTTCGTGGAGCGACGGGCGCCTGCATTCGAGGGTCGCTGAGCGGGGTCGTCCCGCCGGGTGGCACACCCGGTCCCTAGTGTGCGGTCGGTGCCTCGAGGGCCGTCGGCACCGGCACGTCACCGCAGTACCCGCCCTCCCGAGCCCCACCGTGCCATGGGAGGCACCAGTGATCGCCAGCATCCCCTCCGCCGTCCTCCACGGGGTCGACGGCCGCCCCGTGTCCGTCGAGGTGCACGTCGCCAACGGCCTGCCCGGGTTCACCGTGGTGGGCCTGCCCGACGCCGCGGTGCGCGAGTCCCGCGACCGGGTCCGTGCCGCCTTCACGTCGAGCGGACTGCCGTGGCCCCGGCGGCGTGTCACGGTCAACCTGGCTCCATCGGGCATCCGGAAGGGCGGTGCCGGCCTCGACCTGCCCATCGCCGTCGGGGTGCTCGTCGCCTCGGGGGTGCTCGATGCCGCAGCGGTGGCGGGCCACGCCTTCGTGGGGGAGCTGGGCCTCGACGGCTCGCTCCGGGGCGTTCCCGGGGTCCTCGTACTGGCGGATGCGCTGGTCGGCCATCAGGTGGTCGTGGCCGACGTCGATGGTCCCGAGGCGGCGCTGGCCGCGACGTGCATCCGGACCGCATCCACACTGGCCGAGGTGGTGGCCCGCTGCACGGGCAGGCGGCCGTGGCCCGAGGTGCCCAGGTGCCCCGTCGAGCCCGCGACCGACGGTGGGTCGCGCGGCCCGGTCCGCGACCTCGCCGACGTGCACGGCCAGCTGCTCGCCCGTCGGGCACTCGAGATCGCCGCCGTCGGTGGCCACCACCTGCTCCTGGTCGGCCCGCCCGGCGCCGGCAAGACCCTCCTCGCCACGCGATTGCCCGGGCTCCTGCCCGACCTCGACCCGGCCACGGCGCGTGACGTCGCCCGGATCCGGTCGGTGCTGCCCGACGTCGGCCCGGCAACCGGACTGGACGTCCGACCGCCGTTCCGGGCACCGCACCACGGCCTGTCGGCGGTGGCGATGGTGGGCGGTGGGAACGCCGCCCTGCGCCCGGGTGAGATCGGACTCGCCCATGGTGGGGTGCTCTTCCTCGACGAACTGGGGGAGTTCCCGACCGCCGTCCTCGACGCCCTCCGCCAGCCACTCGAGGACGGCGTGGTCCGGATCAGCCGCTCCGGGGGCTCCACCTCCTGCCCGGCCCGGTTCCTGCTGGTGGCCGCCATGAACCCGTGCCCCTGTGGTGAGGGTGGGGTGCCCGGTGGGTGCCGGTGCTCGCCGGGCGCACGGGCGCGCTACGCCCGTCGGCTCTCGGGACCTCTGCTCGATCGGTTCGACCTCGCCCTGCGGGTGGACCGGCCGGCGTCGACGGAGCTGCTCGAACCTCCGTCCGGCGAGTCGACCGCCACGGTAGGTGCGCGGGTGGTCGCCGCACGGAGCCACGCCCGGGCCCGGGGGGTGCCTGCCAACGTCGAACTCGACGCCGCCGGCCTCGATCGCACGGCGCCGCTCGAGCGACCGGCCGCCGACATCCTGGCGCGCCACCTGCGGACCGGCCGGCTCAGTGCCCGGGGGCTGCACCGCGTCCGCCGAACGGCCCGGACGATCGCCGACCTCGACGACGGGGCCCCGGTCGTGACCGGCCGCCACGTCACCGAGGCACTGCTCCTGCGGGGCAGCCGCGGGCTCCTCCTCGGCGAGGAGAAGCGATGACCGGCGACGACGACCTCGCCTGTGCCGCCGCGCTGCTCGACCTGCCGGGCATGACCCCGGTGCGGCTGGCACGCGTGCTCGACGGTCTCGGTCCCGCACTGGCCTGGCACGCGGTGCGGGCCGGCACCCACCCCGGCGACCGGTCCCGGAGGTTTGCCGCCTCCGCCCGCGACATGGTCCCGATGAACGTGCTCCGCCGCTACCGGGCGGCCGGAGTGTCGGTGCTCCTGCCCGACCGTGCCGGTTATCCGACCGCCCTGGTAGGCGACCCCGGTGCGCCGGCGGTACTGACCGCCCTCGGCGATGCGGCTGTCGCCGAAGGGCGGCCTGCGGTGGCCGTGGTCGGCACCCGCTCGGCAACCCCGTACGGCGCGTCGATGGCTGCCGAGCTCGGTCGGGGGTTGGCGGGGTCGGGTGTCGTGGTGGTCTCGGGCCTCGCCCTCGGGATCGACGCTGCCGCCCATGCCGGCGCGCTCGATGCCGGTCCCGGCGCAGCTGCGCCCGTGGCCGTGGTCGGCACCGGTCTCGACATCGTTTACCCCAAGGGCAACCGGGTGCTGTGGGACCGGGTGGCGGCAACGGGCGCCGTGCTGTCCGAGGCCCCGCTCGGCACTCCGGCGCTACCGAGGGTCTTCCCGGCCCGGAACCGAATCATCGCCGCCCTGGCCGACGTGGTCGTCGTCGTCGAGTGCCACGGACGGGGTGGGTCGTTCCACACCGTCGAGGCGGCGGCCCGCCGCGCCGTCCCGGTGTGCGCCGTGCCCGGATCGGTGCGCAGCCCGGCGTCCCGCGGGACGAACGGGATGCTGGTCGACGGCTGCACCCCTGTGCGCGACCTCGAGGATGTGCTGACCGCCCTGGCGCTGGCCCGTGGGGGCCGCGCGATCGAGCCGGGCCGGGGACGGAGCGGCGCTCGGGCTCCGGCCGTGGACCGGAGGCTCGACGGGCTCGACCGGGCGCAGCGTGCCGTGTGGGACGCGGTGGACGACACCCCGACGACGGTCGAGACCGTCCTGCTGCGGACCGACCTGGCCGTCGCCACCGTGGCCGTCGCCGTCGAGTCCCTGGTCGTCCGTGGCCTCCTGCTCGAAGGAGCGGGATGGTGGTCGCGGGCCTGAACCCTGATCTACGCGGGCGGCACCTGGAGACCGCGCCGCAGTGCTGTCATGAGTTCATCGTGGGAGCGTCGGGACACCGCGGCAGACGGGATCAACGTCGACCCGTGGAACGTTCCCGGGTAGGAATGCAATTCGACGGTCACGCCCGCCTCGAGGAGCCTCAATGCATAGTTGATCCCCTCGTCACGTAACGGATCGAACTCCATCGTCGTCACGTAGGCCGGTGGCAGTCCGACGAGGTCTGTCGCCACAGCGGGCGACGCGTACGGGGACACTGGGTCCGCATCCGGGCCCAAGTAGTAGCTCCAGCTCAGTTCGGCATTCGGGCGGTGCCACATCGGAGTGTCGACGAATGTCCGCATGCTCACAGTGTCGAGGCGGTGATCGAGTTCCGGGATCCCGAGGAACTGGAAGCAGAGCGATGGGCCGCCCCGGTCTCGCGCCATGAGTGCCACGGCCGCGGCCAATCCGCCCCCAGCGCTCTGTCCGCCCACCGCGATGCGCTCGCGATCGACCCCTAGCACCGAAGCATTGCCGGACATCCATTGCACCGTGGCGAAGCAGTCGGCGGTCTCAACCGGTGGACGCAACGATCTCTGCGAACTTCTCCAATGGTGTCATGTAGTCGAGGGTGGCGCGGGGTCGACCATTGAGACTCCGTTGGAACCGCCTGAGGTCCGCGGCAGACAGCTTGGAGAGGTCGGTGCCTTTCGGCATGTATTGGCGTAGAAGTCCGTTGGTGTTCTCGTTGGATCCGCGTTGCCACGGGGCGTGTGGATCGCAGAAGTAGATGGGTACACCAGTTGCGACGGTGAAGTGCGCGTGTGTCGCCATCTCACTTCCTTGGTCCCACGTGATCGACTTCGTCAGCTAGCGGGGTAAGGATCTGATTGCCTTTCGCATCGCGGCTTCGACGCTGACTGCCGTCCGCCCATTCTTGAGATGCAGCAAGAGCACAAGGCGACTGGTGCGTTCGACCAGTGTGCCAACAGCGCTTCTCCCTCCAGTACCCAGGATGTTGGGTCGAGCCGGAGCGCCCTGCCAGCCTTTGAGCTGGTGGGTTTCTCCGGCCCGCCCGCCGAACCGGACGTGCGGCTCTCACCGCATCCGGCTCTCCACAGGTTCATGCCGCTGGTGCGGGTGTTCCTCCCGTCGTAGCGCTCGCCCATGGTGTGGGGATGTGGGCATGCCGGTAGCGGTATCGAGTGACCGGCACCGCTCGTGGCCGGAACATTGCCACACCGTCCTCGCTGATCTCCCAGTTCGGGAGGTGGCGACGGCGGATCGTTCCCCAGTTCGCCTTGGGATGACGTTTGCGGATCCAGCCGACGATCCGCCACCAGGCGTATGCGTCGACGTAACTGAAGGTCCGTTCGGACGCCCCGTGGCGAAAGTAGTTACACCAGCCCCGCAGCACCGGATTCAATTGGCGCAACAGGTCAGCGAGCGTTCGATGCCTCGACCGGCGGGTGAGCGCACGGACCTTGTCCATCACCGAGGCCAACGACCTCTTCGATGGGTAGGTGTACACCCTCCGCTTGTCCGATCCCCGTTTTAGTCTCCGCTGGATGCGGAACCCCAAGAAGTCGAACCCCTCGTCGATATGGCAGACCTTCGTCTTCTCTTCCGACAGGCGCAGGCCCATCGGAGCGAGCACCGAGGCGACCTCGTCGCGCAACGCTTCGGCATCTGCCTGGCTGCCGGACACCATGACCACAAAGTCGTCTGCGTAACGGACGAACCTGTTGATGGCGCCGCCAGCATGGCGGTGCTTCGAGCGTTTCCATTCCGAGCCGAGTGCTTCCCACTTCTGGGCGAAGTGCTCGTCAAGGACGGACAGAGCGATGTTGGCCAACAGCGGTGAGAGGATCCCACCTTGGGGAGTGCCGGCGATCGTGTCCCTGTGGACGGCATCCTCGCTGAGGATCCCGGCCCGCAAGAACGCCCTCACCAGGCCCAGGACACGCTTGTCCCCGATGCGACGTCGCACCCGGCCCATCAGGGCCACGTGGTCGATCTCATCGAAGCACGCCGTGATGTCTCCCTCGAACACCCACTCGTAACTGCGGGTGGGTGAGGCGAAGAAATGAATCTCGGCGATGGCGTCCTGAGCCCGACGCTTCGGACGGAAGCCATACGAACATGGCTTGAAGTCCGCCTCGAAGATGGGTTCGAGCACCAGCTTTAAGGAGGCCTGCACCACTCGGTCGGCAGCGGTCGGGATGCCAAGACGGCGGAGTTTTCCGTTCGCCTTGGGGATCATCGTCTCCCGCACCGGCATCGGAGAGAATCGGCGTGCCTTGAGGTCATCTCGCAGCCCACCGAGTAGCTCTCCAGCACCGAAGACAATGGAGCGTGGAACCACTCCATCGACACCGGCCGAGCGTGCCCCCTTGTTCCCCTTGACTCGACTCCACGCCACGACGAGGAACGCCGGGTCGCAGACGAGGTTGTAGAGGTCATCGAAACAACGACCAGGATCACTGATCGCCCATTGGTGCAGCTTCGTCTGCATCCCGTGTACCCGCAGCTCGGCCTCATCGAGGTCGGGCCACAGATCGCCGGTATTCACCGGCGGACTCCACCATCAGCATTGATGCTGCGATCCTGCTGGGTCCCTTCGCCATGTGACCGGCTTTCCCGGCCTCGGACTACTACGGACCCTCCGCCCCATCCCGACGGCATCAGCCGACGACGGACCTTCCCGCCGACCAGCTGGCTGCTGGCCGGTGAAGGGACCGCCGGGATGGTTCCCACGTTCACTGCTGACCGTTCGACGAATTAGGCGCCCAACTATGCCCCTGCGACCTCGCCACACCTACGCCGCAGGCATTCAGTGTGGCCTCCGAGGTGGTGACCTGTTTCCACCTCAAGAGTTCCCCGCCTAACCTCGAAAATTCGTCCCGCC
>PLRX01000132.1 GCA_003164095.1 Acidimicrobiaceae bacterium
TTGCCGATGATGATGTTCTCCTTGAGACCGTAGAGCTGGTCCGACTTGCCCTCGATGGCGGCCTCGGTGAGGACGCGGGTGGTCTCCTGGAACGAGGCGGCCGACAGCCACGACTCGGTGGCCAGCGACGCCTTGGTGATCCCCATCAGCTCGGGACGGCCCTCGGCGGGACGCTTGCCGTCGGTGACGAGCGCCCGGTTGACCTCGGCGTAGATCCGGCTGTCGACGCGCTCGCCGGGGAGGAACGACGCGTCCCCCGGCTCGGCGACGAGGACCCGTCGCAGCATCTGGCGCACGATGAGCTCGATGTGCTTGTCGTGGATCGACACACCCTGGTCCCGGTAGACCTTCTGGACCTCTTCGACCAGGTACTGCTGTGTCTCCCGGATGCCCTTGACCTCGAGCAGCTCCTTCGGGTCCTTCGGGCCCTCGACGAGGGCGTCGCCCGCGGCGACCTCCTGGCCGTCGACGACCTCGAGGTGGGCGCGCTGGGCCACGAGCACGGTGTGCTCCTCGCCGTCGTCGGCCACCACGGTGATGTGGCGACCGGACTCGTCCTCCTCGACCCGGGAGACACCCGAGTGACGGGCCAGGACGGCTGCACCCTTCGGAGTGCGGGCCTCGAAGAGCTCGACGACGCGGGGCAGGCCGTGGGTGATGTCCTCACCGACGATGCCACCGGTGTGGAAGGTACGCATGGTCAGCTGCGTGCCGGGCTCGCCGATGGACTGGGCGGCGATGACGCCGACCGCCTCGCCGAGCTCGATCATCTCGCCGGTGGCGAGCGACAGGCCGTAGCAGGCCGCACAGATGCCCTGCTCCGCCTCGCACGTCAGCACCGAGCGGGTGCGGACCCGGTCGATGGCCTCGTCGTCGCGGAGCTTGGTGACGAGGTCGTCCGTCAGGACGGTGCCGGCCTCAAGCTTGGTCTTGTCCGACAGGGTGACCGACTCGGACAGGAGACGGCCGGTGACCCGGGTCTCGAGGTACGAGCGGGTACCCGCGCCGTCCGGCACGATCCCCTCGATCCAGATGCCGCGCACCGAGCCGCAGTCGTCCTCGCGAACGATGAGCTCCTGGGCGACGTCGACGAGTCGACGGGTCAGGTAGCCCGAGTCGGCGGTGCGGAGGGCGGTGTCGGCCAGGCCCTTGCGGGCACCGTGGGTCGAGATGAAGTACTCCAGCACGGACAGGCCCTCGCGGAACGAGGACTTGATCGGGCGGGGGATCATCTCACCGCGGGGGTTGGACACGAGGCCCTTCATGCCGGCGATCTGGCGGATCTGCTGGCTGTTACCACGGGCACCGGAGTCGACCATCATGTCGATCGGGTTGAACTTGATTTCCGCCATGGTCTTCTCCATGGCCTTCCCGACCTCGGAGTTGGCCGACGTCCAGATCTCGATCTCCTTCTGGCGACGCTCGTCGTCGGTGATGATGCCCCGCTTGAACTGGGCCTCCGCCTTTTCCGCCTCCTTCTCGTAGCGGTCGAGGATGGCGCCCTTCTCCTTCGGGGTGACCACGTCGTTGATGGAGATGGTCAGGCCGGACTGGGCGCCGTAGCGGAATCCGAGCGACTTGATCCGGTCGAGGCTGGCGGCCACCTCCCGCTTGGGGAAGCCGGACGCCACCTCCTCCACGATGGTGCCGATGGCGGTGTTCCGCTTGCCGACGATGTCGTTGATGTAGCGGTACGTGTCCGGGAGGGCGGTGTTGAAGAACAGGCGGCCGGCGGTCGTCTCGATCTCCACGCGGTCGTCCTCGCCCACGCCGACCAGGTTGCCGTCCGCGTCCACCTCCGCACCGTTGGTCACGGCGATGGAGTGGGCCAGGGCGGAACCGGGCTCGGGACGGAGCAGGATCTTGGCGTGCAGCTCGATGTCGCCGGCGTCGAACGCCGTCTCCACCTCGTAGGCGTGCCGGAAGATCCGGCCCTCACCCTTCTGCCCGTCCTCGACGAGGGTCAGGTAGTAGATGCCGAACACCATGTCCTGGGTGGGCACGGTGATCGGGCGGCCGGTGGCCGGTGACAGGATGTTGTTCGACGACAGCATCAGCACCCGGGCCTCGGCCTGGGCCTCGGCCGACAACGGCAGGTGGACGGCCATCTGGTCGCCGTCGAANNAAGGCGGTGCAGACCAGCGGGTGGACCTGGATGGCCTTGCCCTCGACCAGCACGGGCTCGAAGGCCTGGATACCCAGGCGGTGGAGCGTCGGGGCCCGGTTCAGCAGGACCGGGTGCTCCTTGATGACGCCCTCGAGGACGTCCCACACCTGCGGGCGACGGCGCTCGACCATGCGCTTGGCCGACTTGATGTTCTGGGCGTACTCGGCATCGACCAGCCGCTTCATGACGAAGGGCTTGAAGAGCTCGAGCGCCATCAGCTTGGGCAGACCGCACTGGTGGAGCTGAAGGTTCGGGCCGATGACGATGACCGAGCGGCCGGAGTAGTCGACGCGCTTGCCGAGCAGGTTCTGCCGGAAACGGCCCTGCTTGCCCTTCAGCATGTCCGAGAGGCTCTTGAGCGGGCGGTTGCCCGGCCCGGTGACGGGGCGGCCGCGGCGGCCGTTGTCGAACAGTGCGTCGACGGCCTCCTGCAGCATGCGCTTCTCGTTGTTGATGATGATCTCGGGCGCGCCCAGGTCGAGCAGCCGCTTGAGGCGGTTGTTCCGGTTGATGACGCGTCGGTAGAGGTCGTTGAGGTCCGACGTGGCGAAGCGGCCACCGTCGAGCTGCACCATCGGGCGCAGGTCGGGCGGGATGACCGGCACCGAGTCGAGGATCATGGCCCGGGGATCGTTGATCCGCTTGCCCTGCTCGTCGCGGCGGTTGAACGCGGTGACGATCTTCAGACGCTTGATGACCTTCTGGCGGCGCTGGGCCGACAGCGGCTTGCGGCCGTCGGCGGCGTCGATCATCTCGCGGAGCTTGATCTCTTCGGCGTCGAGGTCGATCCGGTCGATGAGACGCGTGATGGTCTCGGCACCCATGCCGCCCTCGAAGTAGTCCTCGTAGCGGATACGCATCTCGCGCCACAGCAGCTCGTCCTCGAGGATCTTGCGGCTGTGCAGGCTCTTGAACTCGTCGAAGGCCCGCTGGGCCAGGGAGATCTCGTCGTCGTACCGCTCGCGGACACCGGCGATCTCCTTGTCGGCCAGTCGCTGGCGCGCCTTGGTCTCGGCGTCCTTGGCCCCGGCCTTCTCCAGGTCGGAGAGCTCCTTCTCGAGGTCCTTGAAGCGCCGGTCGATGTCGAGGTCGCGCTTCTTCTCGATGTCCGTGATCTCGGAGCGGAGCTCCGCCTCGAGCTCGGGCAGGTCGTCGTGGCGCTTGGCCTCGTCGACCCAGGTGACCAGGTTGGCGGCGAAGTAGATGACCTTCTCCAGCTGCTTGGCCTTCAGCTCCTCACGGGCTTCGGTGCCCATGAGCAGGTAGGCGAGCCAGCTGCGGGTGCCGCGCAGGTACCAGATGTGCACCACGGGCGCGGCCAACTCGATATGGCCCATCCGCTCGCGCCGGACCTTGGAGCGGGTGACCTCGACGCCACAGCGCTCACAGATGATGCCGCGGAAGCGCACGCGCTTGTACTTGCCGCAGTAGCACTCCCAGTCCTTGGTCGGACCGAAGATCTTCTCGCAGAAGAGCCCGTCCTTCTCGGGGCGCAGCGTGCGGTAGTTGATGGTCTCCGGCTTCTTGACCTCGCCGTTCGACCACCCTCGGATGGAGTCGGCCGTGGCCAGCCCGATCCGCAGCTGGTCGAACTCGTTGACGTCCAACATCAGAATCCCCTTTCGGCAGCGCGACGGGCATCTTCCTCGTCCGACCCACGTTCGGGCCGGCTGATGTCGATACCGAGCTCCTCGGCCGTGCGGAACACGTCCTCGTCCAGCTCTCGCATTTCGATCTCTTCGCCGCCGGGTGCCAGGACTTCGACGTCCAGGCACAGCGACTGCATCTCCTTGATGAGTACCTTGAAGCTCTCCGGGATACCCGGCTCGGGGATGTTCTCCCCCTTGACGATGGCCTCGTANNCGGCCGAGCACGTCGTCCGACTTGATGGTCAGGAGCTCCTGCAGCGCGTACGCGGCGCCGAACGCCTCGAGCGCCCAGACCTCCATCTCACCGAAGCGCTGGCCACCGAACTGGGCCTTACCGCCCAGGGGCTGCTGGGTGATCATCGAGTACGGGCCGGTGGACCGGGCGTGGATCTTGTCGTCCACCAGGTGGTGGAGCTTCAGGATGTACACGTAGCCGACCGAGACCGGGTTGTCGTAGGCCTCGCCCGTGCGTCCGTTGTACAGCTGCGACTTGCCCTCGTCATTGACCTGGATCGAGCCGTCCTCGCCGTCCGGGTTGAGCTTGCGGAAGATCTGCTGGATCGTCGGGTGACGTCCGGCCTGGTCCTCCTCGTCCCAGTGGGCGCCGTCGAAGACCGGCGTGGAGACCCACACCGACGGCTCGGTGCGGGGCCGCGTCTTGGTCTCGGTGCCGCGCAGCGGCACGGTGGCCACGTCGCCCGCACCGTCCCAGCCCCAGCGGGCGGCGTAGCCAAGGTGCGACTCGAGCACCTGGCCGACGTTCATCCGGCTCGGCACACCGAGCGGGTTGAGCACGATGTCGACCGGGGTGCCGTCGGCCTGGAAGGGCATGTCCTCGATGGGCAGGATCTTCGAGATGACGCCCTTGTTGCCGTGGCGGCCGGCGAGCTTGTCGCCTTCGGAGATCTTGCGCTTCTGGGCGACGTAGACCCGCACCAGCTGCTCCACGCCGGGCGGCAGCTCGTGGGCGTCCTCACGGGAGAAGACACGGACATCGATGACCGTGCCCTGCTCGCCGTGGGGCACCTTGAGGGAGGTGTCGCGGACCTCACGGGCCTTCTCACCGAAGATGGCGCGCAGCAGGCGCTCCTCGGGGGTCTGCTCGGTCTCACCCTTGGGAGTGACCTTGCCGACCAGCACGTCGCCCGGGCCCACCTCGGCCCCGATGCGGATGATGCCGCGCTCGTCGAGGTCGGCCAGGATCTCCTCGGAGAGGTTCGGGATGTCCCGGGTGATCTCCTCGGCGCCGAGCTTGGTGTCGCGGGCGTCGACCTCGTGCTCCTCGATGTGGATCGACGTGAGCACGTCGTCCTTCACCAGGCGCTCGGACAGGATGATGGCGTCCTCGTAGTTGTAGCCCTCCCACGGCATGAAGGCCACGAGCAGGTTCTTGCCCAGGGCCAGCTCGCCGTTGTGGGTGGCCGGGCCGTCGGCCAGGACGTCGCCGGCCGAGACCTTCTGGCCATCGTCGACGATGACCTTCTGGTTGATGGCCGTGTTCTGGTTGGAGCGGCGGAACTTGGCCAGTCGGTACACCTTCTTGCCAAGCGCGTGGCCGTTCACGTCCTTGGCGCCGGCCTTGTACTCGACGGTGATCTGGTCACCCGAGACGTCGACGACGGTGCCGTCGCCTTCGGCCATGATCACGTCGCCCGCGTCGCGGGCGGCACGGGCCTCGACGCCGGTGCCGATGTAGGGGGCCTCGGGGACGACCAGCGGCACCGCCTGCTTCTGCATGTTGGCACCCATCAGGGCCCGGTTGGCATCGTCGTGCTCGACGAAGGGGATCAGGGCGGTGGACACCGACACGATCTGCTTCGGCGACACGTCCATGAGATCGACCTCTGCCGGGGGCACGAAGTCGATCTCCGAGGTGGTGCCGTAGGAGGTCGTGGCGAGGCCGACCCGCACGCCGGTGCCCTGGGGGCCGCGGCGGACGAGCACCCGGTCCTCGGTGAACCGCCCCTTGTCATCGAGGGCGGCCGAGGCCTGGGCGATGACGTGCTCCTCCTCCTCGTCGGCGGCGAGGTACAGGATCTCCTTGGTGACCTGGCCGTCGACGACCTTGCGGTACGGGGTCTCGATGAAGCCGTACTCGTTCACCCGGGCATAGGTGGCCAGCGAGCCGATCAGGCCGATGTTCGGGCCCTCCGGGGTCTCGATGGGGCACATGCGCCCGTAGTGCGAGGTGTGGACGTCACGGACCTCGAACCCGGCGCGCTCGCGGGAGAGGCCGCCCGGCCCGAGGGCCGAGAGGCGCCGCTTGTGGGCCAGACCCGACAGCGGATTGTTCTGGTCCATGAACTGGGAGAGCTGGCTGGTGCCGAAGAACTCCTTGACGGCGGCCACGACCGGCCGGATGTTGATCAGGGTCTGCGGCGTGATGGCCTCGACGTCCTGGGTGGTCATGCGCTCGCGGACGACCCGCTCCATCCGGGACAGGCCGACGCGGACCTGGTTCTGGATGAGCTCGCCGACCGACCGGATGCGGCGGTTGGCGAAGTGGTCCTGGTCGTCGATCCGGTAGTTCGACTCCCCGTCGGCCATGTGCTTGGCCAGGTGGAGCATGTAGGTCGACGAGGCGAGGATCTCGGCAGGGCTGAGGACGCCCTGGGTCGGCGTGGGCCGCTCGAGATCGATGCTCAGGATGTCGGAGATGCGCTCGATCTCGGGCCCGAGCTTCCGGTTCAGCTTGTACCGGCCGACCCGGGTCAGGTCGTAGCGCTTGGGGTTGAAGAAGGCGTTCTCGAAGTACTGGCGGGCCGCCTCGACCGACAGCGGCTCACCCGGGCGGGCGCGCTTGTAGATCTCGAGCAGCGCCTCCTCGCGGGTGGGGGCGAGGTTCTGCTCCTTCTCCCACTGGCCCTCGAGGAAGTCGAAGTGGCGGACGAAGCGCTCCAGGAACGCCTGGTCCTCGTAGCCGAGTGCGCGCAGTAGGACGAAGAGCGACAGGCGGCGCTTGCGGGCCACGCGGCAGCCGGCGGTGACGTCCTTGCCCGGCTTGGCCTCGACATCGAACTCGATCCACTCGCCACGGTAGGGGTGGATGGTCCCGGTGAAGACGGTCTTGGCGTCACGGCCGGGCTGGAAGATGACACCCGGCGACCGGACGAGCTGGCTGACGACGACGCGCTCGGTCCCGTTGACGATGAAGGTGCCCTTGTCGGTCATGACGGGGAAGTCCCCCATGAAGACCGTCTGCTCCTTGATCTCACCGGTGCCGGCGTTCATGAACCGGGCGCGCACGAAGACGGGCGCCGCGTAGGTCATGTCCTTCTCCTTGCACTCCTCCACCGAGAACTTCGGCGGCGGGCGCAGGTCAGGATCGGTCGGGTCGAACTCCAGCTCAAGGCTCAGCTGTCCGGTGAAGTCCTCGATCGGGCTGATGTCGTTGAACGTCTCCGCCAGTCCACGGTCGAGGAACCACTTGAAGGAGTCCCGCTGGATGGCGACGAGGTCAGGCAGCGGCAGCGCCTCGTCGATGTTGGCAAACGAAAAACGTTCCGGGCTGTTGGACCGTGTAGGCAACGGCCTACTCCTCCCAGTTGCAAGGCGAATGGGGCAAGGACGGGGTACTGCGGTGACTCAGGTGCCGAAGGGGCACGGCGGGGCGTGGTCAGCGGGGTCGACGGCCACCGCTGGAGCGGCCGTCAGAGGCGTCGGGGCGCGCGTCACTCAGCGAAAACGGCTGAGGAAGGCGACAGGGGCAGGCACGGCAACCAGTAAGCATAACCGGAAGCGCACGGGATCACAACCCCTGCGGGGGAAACCCGGAG
Source organism: Acidimicrobiaceae bacterium (assembly GCA_003164095.1). GTDB lineage: Bacteria > Actinomycetota > Acidimicrobiia > Acidimicrobiales > RAAP-2 > Bog-756. The sequence continues at coordinate 7,593 of PLRX01000132.1, forward strand.
CCAGGCCCCCACAAGGTACGAGAACCGGGGACCTCCGTCAAGGATTCCGACCGCCCGACGGCGGGTCCGGGCACGCCCGGACCCCCGCGGTCGACCACCTACAGCCCGGGTCCGACCGCCGATGGCCGGCGGCCGGGACCCGGGAGGCACTACTTCAGCTCGACGGTGGCGCCGGCTCCCTCGAGCTGCGCCTTCGCCTTCTCGGCGTCCTCCTTGTTGGCCTTCTCGATCACGGGCTTGGGGGCGCCGTCCACGAGGTCCTTGGCCTCCTTGAGGCCCAGGCTGGTCAGCGCACGGACCTCCTTGATGACCTGGATCTTCTTGTCGCCGGCGGCGGTGAGGATCACGTCGAACTCGGTCTTCTCCTCGGCAGCTGCGGCCTCGCCACCGCCACCGGCGGCCGGTGCGGCTGCGGCTGCGGCCACGGGGGCTGCGGCAGTGACGCCGAAGCGCTCCTCGAACTCCTTGAGGAGCTCGCTGAGCTCCAGCACGGACAGCTCAGAGATGCCGTCCAGAATCTGGTCCTTGGTCAGGGTTCCTGCCATCGTCTTACTCCTTGTTCCTGGTTGTGTCGTTGCTGGGTAGGTGGATCGTGTGCTCGGTGGTGCGGGTGCTACTCGGCGGCCGGGGCGTCAGTCGCCTCGGTGGCGGGCTCGGCCTCGGGGGCCTCCTCCGCCGGCGCCTCGGCCGACTCGGTCGCCGCTGCCTCCGCCTCGGCTGCGGGTGCCTCGTCCGTGGACTCGACGGTCTCGGACGGTGCCTCTGCAGCCGGCTCGGCGGCCGGGGCCTCGGACTGGCGCTGCTCGAGCAGTGCCGAGATCCCGTAGGCGAGATTGCGCGGCAGGGCCTGCACCAGGCCGGCCAGCTGCTGGAGCGGGGCGGACAGGGCGCCGGCGAACTGGGCCAGCAGGGTCTCGCGGGACGGCAGGTCGGCCAGCACCTCGATGTCGGCGGCCGACATCACGGCCGTGCCGACCACGCCGCCCTTGACGATCAGGTGCGGATTGGCCCTGGAGAAGTCCCGGAGGGCCTTGGCCACCGCGCTGACGTCGCCCTCGACGAAGGCGATGGCCGTCGGGCCGGTCAGCAGGTCGCTCATGCTCTCACGGGGGGTGTCGGCCACGGCCAGGCGGACCAGGGTGTTCTTGTAGACCTTGTAGTCACCGCCGGCAGCCGTCAGCTCCCGACGGAGCTCGGCCAGCTCGGCCACGGTCAGGCCCCGGTACTCGGTCAGGAGAGCGCCCTCGGCGGCCTCCATGCGCTCCCGCACCTCGTTGACGACGGCGACCTTCTCGGCCCTCGGATTGTCCATCGTGCCTCCACCGAGCGATCCGCTCAGGTTCGGGCCGCAGACACCATCGAGTGGCACGCACGAGCACACGGTGCTCGGAGCGGAACGCCTCATCAGGCGGACCCGGGGGTCCCTTCGGTACCGGGTGAGCGGTACACCGGAGGTCTACGGCAGTTCTGTAGATCTGGAAAAGAAGACTGTAGCGCACCCCGGCCGGCTCGGGCCAGCGGGGTGGTGGTGCGGTCAGGCGGAGGCTGCGGTGGCCAGCTCCTCGTCGGCCCGACGGGCCAGCAGCGGGTCGATGTGGACACCGGGGCCCATGGTCGACGACAGGGTCACGCCGCGGACGTACTTGCCCTTGGCGGAGGCCGGCTTGGCCCGGTGGATCTCGTCCATCACGGCGTGGATGTTCTCCAGGAGCTGGGCCTTGTCGAAGGAGGCCTTGCCCACGCGGATGTGGATGTTGCCGACCTTGTCGGTGCGGTACTCCACACGCCCGCCCTTGAACTCCAGGACAGCCCGCTCGACGTCGTCGGTGACGGTGCCGGTCTTGGGGTTGGGCATGAGGCCACGGGGGCCGAGCACGCGGCCGAGGGTGCCGACCTGGCCCATCAGGTCCGGGGTGGCGATGGCGATGTCGAACTCGAGGAAGCCCTCGCCCGACACCCGGGCCACGAGGTCGTCGGCGCCGACGACGTCGGCCCCGGCGGCGCGGGCCTCAGCTGCCTTCTCACCGGCGGCGAACACGGCCACGCGGGCGTTCCGGCCGGTGCCTGCGGGCAGCGACAGCGTCCCGCGCACGATCTGGTCGGCCTTGCGGGGGTCGACCCCGAGGCGGATGGCCAGCTCGATGGTCTCGTCGAACTTCGCTTTGGCCGAGGCCTTCACCAGGTCGACGGCCTCTGCGGCGCTGTAGAGGTGCTCACGGTCGATGCCGGCGATGCTGGCGGTGTACTTCTTTCCCCTGGACATGATGTCTCTTTCGTCTGGTCGGTTCTTCGTCGTCCGGCTCAGCCGGCGACTGCGATCCCCATGGAGCGGGCGGTGCCGGCGACCTGCTTCTTGGCCGACTCGATGTCGGTCGTGTTGAGGTCGGGCAGCTTGATGGTGGCGATCTCGGTGATCTGGGCGTCGGTGACGGTGGCGACCGTCTCACGGCCGGCCGTCTGGGCGCCCTTCTCGAGGCCGGCGGCCTGACGCAGCAGTGCGGCGGCCGGCGGGGTCTTGAGCACGAACGAGAACGTCCGGTCCTCGTAGATCGAGATCTCCACCGGGATGATCGAGCCGGCCTGCTTCTCGGTGGCTGCGTTGTACTGCTTCACGAAGTCCATGGTCTGGACGCCGTGCGGCCCGAGGGCGGTGCCGACGGGGGGCGCGGGCGTGGCGCCGCCGGCGGGCAGCTGGATCTTGACGACCGTGAGGATCTTCTTCTTGGGGGCCATGGGGGGTGTGTCTCCTGGTTGTGGAATCTGTGCGGTCGGAGCCCTAGAGCTTCGCGACCTGGCTGAACTCGAGCTCGACCGGGGTCTCCCGGCCGAAGATGTTGACCAGCACCTTGAGCTTGAGCTGGTCCTCGTTGATCTCGGCGACCTGTCCGGAGAAGTCGGCGAAGGGGCCTTCCTTGACCCGCACGGTCTCGCCCACCTCGTGCTCGAGCCGGGGACGGCTGCGCTTCGAGGGGGCCTCGCCACCCTCGACCTTGACCTGCAGGATGCCCTCCACCTCACGGCGCGACAGCGGGGTCGGCTTGGTACCGGGACCGACGAAGCCGGTGACGCCGGGGGTGTTGCGGATCACGGCCCAGCTGTCGTCGTCGAGCTCGCACCGGCACAGGAGATAGCCCGGGAAGACCTTCTTCTGGACGACGACCTTCTTGCCGTTCTTGAACTCGGTGACGTCCTCCATCGGGATGACGACCTCGTAGATGCGGTCCTCCATGCCCATGGACGCCGTGCGGCTGTGGAGGTTCGACTTCACCTTGTTCTCATAGCCGGCGTAGGTGTGCACGACATACCAGCGCCCGGGCTGGTCGTAGGGGCTGACGACGAAGGGTTCCTCGTCCTCGTACTCGTCGTCGGTGTCGACGTCCTCGTCGAGGGCCTCCTCGGCGTCGGTCTCGGCGACCTCCGCGTCGATCGTGCCGGCGTCAGGCGCCGCCTCGGCGGCAGTGGCGTCGTCCGCGACCGGGCCCTCGGCACCATCGGTGCTCGGGTCGTCGTCGAGTGGGGCAGTGGTTCCGTCGTGGGTCACAGTCATACCGATCAGGGCTTGAACAGCCAGAGGACGCCCTTTGCGAAGGCGTAGTTGAGGACGAAGATGAGGACCATCAGGGAAAGCAGGGTGACCAGGGTCACCGTGGTGTAGTTGATGACCTCCGCCCGGTTGGGCCAGGCCACCTGGCGCAGCTCCGAGCGTACCTCCCGGAGGAATTGGCCGATCCGGAAGGGCTCACGCTTGACCGGCTTGCGTGCAGGTGCGGTGCGGGTGGGCGCGGCCTCCCCTTCGGGGTCCTGGCCCTGCCGCTGCATCTGTCGCTTCTGTTCTCGGTTCACGTGCTGTTTCCTTCGGCCACTTCACAGGTGCAGAGCAGGGCAGGAGGGACTTGAACCCCCAACCTTCGGTTTTGGAGACCGGTGCTCTACCAGTTGAGCTACTGCCCTCTGTCGACCGCCGCGACGCGTACGAACGTCCGAACGCAAGGGCGGTGCTCCAGGCTACCACCGGGGACGGCTGCCGTCCCATGCGGGCGTCCCGGCCCCCTCCGAGGGGACGCGGCGCCCGGCCCTGGTGCCTAGCGGGTCTCCTTGTGGAGGGTGTGACGGCGGTCCCACGAGCAGAACTTCTTCATCTCGATCCGCTCGCGGTCGTTCATCTTGTTCTTGGTCGTGATGTAGTTGCGCCGCTTGCAGGACTCGCAGGCCAGGGTGACCTGGATGCGCTTGTCGTTCTTTGCCACGGTGGCTCCCTTGTGCCCGCGGCCGGGTGGCCGCGGGTCCGATGTGCTCCCTGTCCGGTGTACTGCCTGTACCCCGGGTACTGCCTGGCTGTGCCTGTCCGTCCTACGTCGACTGACTGCCCTGGCACAGCCGAGAACTGGTAGCGGCGGCCGGACTCGAACCGGCGACCCCACGATTATGAGCCGTGTGCTCTAACCAACTGAGCTACGCCGCCACGGGCGAGCCCCCGGTGGGGATTGAACCCACGACCCCCGCCTTACCATGGCGGTGCTCTACCACTGAGCTACAAGGGCAATGCAGCTCGGAAGAGCAGCAGAGGGGAAAGCATAGCCGCACCGTCGGCACCTGAACAGTGGGCCCCCGTCTACGATCGCCGGGATGGACGTCCGCCTGGCAGAGCCCCGGGACGCCGAGCCCGTCCGGCAGATCTACAACGCCGAAGTGGTCGGCTCGACCGCCACCTTCGACCTCCGGCCGCGCACCGTGGACGAGCAGGCGGCCTGGATGACCGAACACGAGGGCACCTACCCGGTCGTGGTGGCCGTCGACGGCGCCGGCACGGTCCTCGGGTTCGGGTCGCTGTCCAGCTACCGGGACCGCCCCTCGTACTCGACCACCGTCGAGAACTCGGTCTATGTCGACGCCGACCACCGGGGGGAGGGCGTGGGCCGGGCCCTGCTCGAGGAACTGGTCCGCCTCGGCACGCTCCACGGCTTCCACTCGATGATCGCCCGGGTCGGTGGCGACAACGAGGCGTCCATCGCCCTGCACCGGGCCTGCGGGTTCGAGCTCGTCGGGGTCGAGCGGGAGATCGGCCGGAAGTTCAACCGGTGGCTGGACGTCGCCCTGCTGCAGCGGATGCTGGGCGGGGGCGGCTTCGACGCTGTGTCGGGCTGAGCGAGCGCGCCAGCACCCAGGGCCCGGCGTCCCGGGTGGCTCAGACCGCTACCGCGGCGGCCGGGGCGTGCTCGGTCCCGATGGCCGGGCGGCGGCGGTCCCACGAGGACAGCGGCACGGTCATGACGACCAGGATCCACAGCAGGGTCAGCACGATCAGCAGCGGGTCGCCGTGGAGCAGGGTCGTGACCAGCTGGGTGCCGCCGGGCAATTCGATGAAGGCGGTCACCATCGACAGGCCGATGACCAGGGACCGGAGCTGGCCGAGGGCGACCGGGGCGAGCAGGACGAGTCCCCACGACAGGTACCAGGGCTGCACGACCGGGCCGAGCAGGACGAAGATCAGGAGGGTGAGCCCGAGGGCCTTGAGCGTGCCGATCCGGTCGCTGTTGAGCAGGAGCCACACGCCCGACACCGCCGCGATGAGCAGGCCGAGGAACCGGGTCACCGTGAGCACGCCCCCGACCCCGACCCCGAGGTGGGCCAGGTGGGCGACCCCGGTGATGGCGAAGGCGACAGCGGTGGTCGGCGAGGCCCACGAGCGGACCACGCCCGGCGTGCCGAGGATGGTGACCCAACCCCAGCCCAGGCCGCTCACGTAGGAGAAGAACCCGAGGATGCCGACCCCGATGAGGCCTGCCGTGACCACCGGCCGGATGCGGTCCCGGATCGGGACCCCGGTGCCCAGCCAACTCCAGCCGATGTAGAGCATGCCGAGTGCCGCCGGCGCCTTGACCGCCGTGGCCAGGGCGCAAAGGACGATGCCCCAGAGGGGGCGTTTCTCCTTGGCCAGTGTGAGCCCGGCGACCAGCAGGCCCAGCATCAGGGCGTCGTTGTGGGCACCCCCGATGAGGTGGAAGATCGTGACCGGGTTCAGGACCATGAGCGTGAACAGCTCGGCGCCGTCACGGTGGTAGTGCTTGGCGAGGCGGGGCACACAGGCGGCGATCAACAGGACGCCGACCAGGGCCAGCAGACGGAGCAGGACGATGGTGGCCAGCTCGTTGTGGAAGGTGATCCGGGCCACGAAGCCGTCCAGCTGCAGGAACATCGGGCCGTACGGTGCCGGGGCATTGCCCCACAGCGGGTCCACCGGCGCGGTGTACGAGTTGTTGCCGAGCTCGAAGGGCCCGTACAGGTACGGGTTCATGTGGTGGCTGACCATCTCGCCCTGGGCGGCGTACGAGTAGGCGTCGCGGCTGAACAGGGGTGCGATCACCAGGACCGGCAACGACCACAGGGCGAACACTCCCATCATGGTCTTCACGGGCACCCCTCGGCGCCGGCGGTACAGCCGGGCCATTCCCCACCAGACGCGCATGAAGAGGAACAGCCCGCCGTAGACGGCGGCAAGCGAGAAATAGACACCCCAGCGGCTGGGGGTGGCGGTCGAGGGCTCGCCGAAGAACCAGACACCCGGCATCTCGAGCTTGAAGGGCGAGCTCGGCATGGAGGCACCGATGGCGACGGCCAGTACGGCGACGAACCCCAGCAGGGCCGGCCGGAGCACGAGGCCCCTGGCGTCGGTCACCTCCTCGACGTCCTCGGTCGGGTCGACGGCGTCGGACGTCCCGACGAGGCGGTCGCGCCACGCCTCGGCGCGTCGCAGGAGCCAACCGACCGCGCTCGAGCGCCGGGCACCGGACGGGGGACGGGCCACGGTGGGCCGGTCCCCGTGCACTGCCGCCGGTGTGCGCTCCGGTGCCATGGGGTCGAGGGTCTCCTGGGTCGTGTGTCGATCGAGTGTGCCGGGCCGTCAGGTCCGGCGGCGCCGTCCACGGTGGTGGTCCACGTCCCCCGACAGGTCGTGCGGTGACTCCGCACGACGCCGAACGCAACCATTCCGTAACGTCATTGTAACCAATGGCGGGCCGCCGGGCCGGGTCGGCCGCCACCACCCCCTCGACCGCTCATCCGCCCTCCACGACCAGCACCGCAGCTCCATCCACCCGGTCGTGGGCCAGGTCCGCCAGCGCCCGGTCGGCCTCGTCGAAGGGATACGGCACCGCCGACACCCGGATTCCGATGTCTGCGGCCAGCGCCAGGAACTCCCGCCCGTCGTGGCGGGTGTTGGCTGTGACGCTCCGCAACGTGCGCTCCTCGAAGAGGTGGCGCTGGTAGTCGAGTACCGGGATGTCGGACAGGTGGATGCCCGCTATGGCCAGCGTGCCACCCCGGTCCAGCGCCTCGAGGGCGGGAAGCACCAGTGTCCCCACCGGTGCGAAGAGGATGGCGGCATCGAGCGGCTCGGGGGGGGTATCATCCGCCCCCTGGGCGCTGGCCGCGCCGAGTTCGAGTGCCAGTCGCCGGGCCTCGGCGGATCTGGTCATCACGTGGACGGTCGCACCCTGGGCCAGTGCCACCTGCGCCGTCAGGTGCGCCGAACCCCCGAACCCGTAGATCCCGAGCCGGCCCCGGGCTGGCAGCTCGGCCCGGCGGAGGGCCCGGTAGCCGATGATGCCCGCACACAGGAGCGGGGCCACGTCGACGTCACCGAGGCCGTCGGGCAGCCGGTAGGCGTAGCGCTCGTCGACGACCGCGTACTCCGCGTAGCCTCCGTCGACGTCCCAGCCCGTGAAGGCCGGTGCGGTGCAGAGGTTCTCCCGTCCGGCGACGCAGAACCGGCACGTGCCGCAGGTGTGCGCGAGCCAGGGGATGCCGACCCGCTCCCCCTCGGCCAGGTCCGAGCACTCAGGACCGACCCGGTCGACCCGGCCGACGACCTCGTGGCCGGGCACCACCCCTGGACGCCGCGGCGCGAGGTCGCCCTCGGCCAGGTGGAGGTCGGTCCGGCACACGCCGCAAACCGACACCCGGACCCGCACCTGCCCGGGACCCGGCTCTGGGGACGGTCGTTCCACCGCCTCGAGCGGACCACCGTCGACCGGACCCGGCCGCCCGACCACCCAGGCGCGCACCCCGCTACCCTGCGTCCGCCGGTACCACCACCTGGCGGCCGAGTGCCGAACCAGCTTCCATCCGGTGGTAGGCCTCCACGGCCTCCTCGAGCGGCACCGTCGTGACCGTCGGGCGGAGGTGACCGCGTGCCGCCAGGTCGAGGACCTCCACCAGCTCGGGTCGGGAACCCCAGTAGGTCGACTGCAACGACACCTCGTAGGGGAGGGAGAAGAAGTTGAAGGGGAAGGTCCCACCGGCGATCCCCACCAAGGTGACGTCGCCCAGGAACCGGCTCACCGCCGCACCGAGGGCGATGGTCGCCTCGGCCCCGACGAAGTCGAGCACGACATCGGCACCCCGGCCGCCGGTAGCCGCACGCAGTGTGGCGACGGCATCGTCGTCGGGAGCCACGACGAGGTCGGCCCCCGCTGCGAGCGCCAGCTCCCGGGCCTCGGCCCGGGTGTCGACGGCAAGGACCTGGGCCGCCGTGGTGGCCCGGAGGATCTGCACCGCCAGGTGGCCGAGCCCCCCGACCCCGATGACCACCGCGGTCGAGCCGGGCGGCAGTTTCGGCCAGGAACGGCGTACGGCATGGTATGGGGTGAGGCCGGCGTCCGTCAGCGGGGCCGCCGTCACCGGCTCGAGTCCGTCCGGTAGCGGGACCAGTTGGCGCGCCGCCGGCACCAGCATGAGGTCGGCCATGCCGCCGTCGAGGCCAAGGCCTCCCCCACCGCCCGGCACGCTCACCAGGTCGGGGCATTCGCAGTAGTTCTCCATACCGAGCAGGCAGTGCGCGCAGGTGCCGCACCCCCAGGGGCCGTAGACGGCGACGGGCTGGCCGACGTCGAGGCCGGTCACGCCGCTGCCGAGGGCATGCACCCAGCCAGCGTTCTCGTGTCCGAGGGTGAACGGCGGACCCCAGGGAAGGAGGCCGGCCTCGAACTCGCGCATCAGGTGGAGGTCCGAGTGGCAGGCCCCGGCGCCACCGATCCGGACCACCACCTGGCCCGGGCCCGGGACGGGATCGTCTATCTCCACCAGTACCGGATCCGATTTCCACTCGAGCAGTCGCAGGGCCCGCATGGCACCTCCTTCTTGCCGTCCGCCCACCGTGGTCGGGCTACGGGTGCATGGTATGGCGCGGTCACTGAGCGACCAAGGGCCGAACGTCACCAGGCACGGCGCACGGCGTGACTGCCGTTCCGGGCCGGCCGGTGCAGTCAGTCGAAGACGACGGTCCGACCCCGGTAGGCGATCACCCGGTGCTCGAGATGCGCCCGCACGGCCCGCGAGAGCACCAGGGTCTCGAGGTCGCGGCCCCGCCTGGCCATCGAGGCCGGCGTGTCGGCGTGGGTCACCTGGGTGACGTCCTGGGCGATGATCGGTCCCTCGTCGAGGCCCGACGTGACGTAGTGGGACGTGGCCCCGATCAGCTTCACGCCCCGCTCCCAGGCCTGCCGGTAAGCGTTGGCGCCGACGAAGGCGGGCAGGAACGAGTGGTGGATGTTGATGGTCCGTCCGTCGAACTCGTCGACGAAGTCCGGGGTCAGGACCCGCATGTAGCGGGCGAGCACGACGAGGTGGGGGTCGACATCGCGCACCGCGGCACGGACCTCGGCCTCCTGCGCGGCACGGGCCTCCGGCCCGTCCCCCTCGACGGCCAGGTGGCGGAACGGCACGCCGAAGCGTCCGGCCGCCTCGGCCAGGTCCTCGCGGTTGGACACCACGACCTCGATGGCGGCCGGCAGGTCGCCCGTGGCGCACCGGCCGAGCAGGTCGTAGAGGCAGTGCCCGTCCTTGGTCACCAGGACGGCGAGGCGGCTGACCTCCTCCTGCGCCGTGATGGCCCAGGTCATCCTCCGTCGCTCACCGAGCGGGGCGAACGAGGTCCGCAGCGTGTCGAGGTCGTCATCGTGGGTGAACTCCACCCGCTGGACGAACAGCCCGTGCTCGGCGTCACGCGTCTCGCCCGCGTCGACGATGTTGCCGCCACCCGAGCCGATCCAGGTCGCCACGTCGGCGACGATGCCCGACGAGTCCGGACAGTGCAGGGTCAGTACCGAGGCGTGGGGGGCCATGTGCTCATGGTAAGCGTCTGTGCGTACGACCTCCACCGGCGTCGCCCGCCGGACGTCAGGGTGCCCCCGGGAAGCAGAAGGGCCCCGGGGGCGAGCAGCGCGTGCTCTCCACCGGGACCCTCCTCTGCGTGGGCCGAGAAGGATTCGAACCTTCGAAGGCAGAACCGGCAGATTTACAGTCTGCTCCCTTTGGCCGCTCGGGCACCGACCCGCAGGCGGGCAAGGTTACCGCTTCGCACGGGGGTACTGTTTCGCCATGCCCACCTTCGACGTCGTCTCCGAAGTCGACATGCAGGAAGTCCGCAACGCCGTGGACCAGGCCAACCGGGAAGCCACCACCAGGTTCGACTTCAAGGGCACCGACTCGACCATCGAGCTCAACGACAAGGAGCTCCTCCTGACCTCGTCCACCGAGGACCGGCTCCGCGCCCTCTACCAGGTGCTCCAGGAGAAGCTGGTCAAGCGCGAGGTCTCACTCAAGTCCTTCGACGTGGGCAAGATCGAGGAGGCCGCCAAGGGCACGGCCCGCCAGCGGCTCGGCATCCAGGCCGGGATCTCGTCGGACCACGCCAAGAAGATCAACAGGTTCGTGAAGGACCTCAACCTGAAGGGCGTGTCCTCGCAGACCCAGGGCGACCAGCTGCGTGTGACCGGCAAGAAGCGCGACGACCTCCAGGCGGTCATCGCCGCGCTCAAGGCCGAGGACTTCGGGATCCCGCTGCAGTTCAACAACTTCCGCGACTGAGCGCAGGTCGCCCGACGCACCGGTCGGCCGCACCGTCCGGGCGCGGACCCGGTCACGGCATACTCGGACGATGGACTCCCCCCGCAGCGCACTGATTACCGGCGGATCGACGGGCCTCGGCCTGGCCACCGCCCACCACCTCGCCGGGCTGGGTCTCGGGGTGACCGTCACGGGTCGCACGCAGGCCACCCTGGACGCCGCCGTCGCCGCGCTGCACGGCGCCGGCGCAGACGTCCTCGGTGTCGTCGCCGACGCCGCCGACTGGGCCGACAACCAGCGGTCGGTGGCGGAGCACGTCGCCCACCACGGCGGACTCGACGTCGCGGTGGCAAACGCCGGGTTCACGGCCGCCGGCGACCTGTCCGACGGCGACCCGGAGCAGTGGCGATCGATGGTCCTGACCAATGTCCTCGGGCCCGCACTGCTCGTCCGGGCCGCCCTGCCGCGCCTCACCGCCCCCGGTGGGCAGATCGTCCTGGTGGGCAGCGTGGCCGGTCGGATCGTCCGACCCGGCAGCCTCTACGGCGCCACCAAGGCCGCGGTCGCCGCCATCGCCGAAAACCTCCGTCCCCAGCTGACCGCCGCCGGCATCCGGGTCGCCCTGGTCGAGCCGGGCATCACCGACGCCCCGTTCTGGGGCGAGCAGGGTGCCCCGCCGTTCGCCCTGGAGTCAGCGGCCATCGCCGAGGCGGTCGGGTGGATCGTCGGCCAGCCGGCAGGGGTCGACGTCAACGAATTGATGGTCCGCCCGGTCGGCCAGTCGATCTGAGGGGCTCCGACCCGGACCCTGTTCCGACGATGCGTCTCGGCCTAGGAGACGTGCCCGCGCGCCGCCCACCACACCGACGCGACGAGCACCAGCGTGACGAGCACCGGGGCGAGGTAGGCGGCGGCGGTGCGCAGGCCCACCTGGAGGCACAGCAGGGCCAGGATCCCGATGACGGCCACCGCCCCGATGAACAACTCCGGGGTGTCGCCGATCAGGAATTCCCACCAGAAGTGCCCGAAAGCGGCCAGCCAGCGCAGCGCCGTCGGGCGGTCGTCGACGACGCGGTCAGCCATGGGCCGGCCCCCCGGCTGACGCCAGGCCCGGCGCCGGCTGCCCGGCGCGCCGCTTGAGCGCCGTCACCAGCAACCAGGCCACCAGCCCGTACCAGGCCACCAGGACCGGGACGGCGAGGTCGGAGCCGGGCCACGCGACGTGGACACCTTCGGCGGACCAGAAGGTCCCGAAGCTGACCAGCATCAGGCCGACCCCCATCTTCATGGCGTTCTCGGGGACCCCGGACAGCTGGCGGTGGACGATGAGGCCGATCACACCGACCACGAGGGCGGCGGCGGCCGCAGCCGCGGCGGCGAGCCCGAGCCTGCTCGGGTGCGACGTGCTGCCCAGGGTGATGACGATCACCACGACCTCGAGTCCCTCGAGGAACACGCCCTTGAACGCCACGGTGAACGCGGTGGCATCTCGGCCGGTGGCCTTCGGCACCGCGTTCAGTTCGGCCACGTGCTCGGCGAAGATGGCGTCCTCGTCGTGCTTGGCCTTGAGGCCCGACGCCCGCAGGACGGCCTTGCGCAGCCATTGCAGCCCGAACACCAGGAGGAGGCCGCCGACCACGAGGCGGAGGGCGGACAACGGCACCCAATGGACCAGTGGCGGACCGACCAGGGCGACCAGGGCGGCCAGCACGCCGACGGCGACCGCCACACCCTCGAGTGCCGAGCGCCAGCCCCGGGTGACACCCACGGCGAGGACGATCGTCAGCGCCTCCACCATCTCCACCGCACTCGCGAGGAACACGGCCGTCACCAGCACCAGCGCTCCGGTGGGCGCCGTGGTGGCCAGGAGGTTCACGCCGGTCGCGTCAGGCCGCTTCGACGAGCTCGTCGAGCTCCTCGAGGGGGTGCACCTTGAAGATCCGGTTGAACACCAGGTACTTCGCCACCCAGAAGACGGCGAAGGAGGTGACGTTGGCCACCTCGACGAGGATGGTCTGCTCGAAGTGGCTCAGTCCGTAGTGCGTGCCGATGCGCTTGGCGATCGAGGCGCCGATGATGGAGAAGGTGACACCGAGGGCGGACATCACCCAGAAGGGGATGATCTCCTTCACCAGGTGCGAGCGCCCCTTCTTCCCCCACACCCAGCTCCGGGTCAGGAAGTAGGACGGGATGCTGGCGACGACGTTGGCGAACACGGTGCTGCCCACCTCGCCCCAGATGTGGAACACACCGAACACCAGGCCGAGGACGGCAAAGGAGACCACCGTCGAGATCACCGAGACCATGGTGTAACGGATGAGCTGCTTGCCCTCGGGCGTGTCCCGCTTCTCCCACAGGTGTACGACCCGCTGAGGGAGGCTGACTCGCTCGGAAGTTCTCGGCATCGGGATCACTCTAGTCGTCATGGATCTGTAACATTGGGCCGCCCCGGGCTCCGATGGATCCGTCAGGCCGGCAGGCCGTTGGCTCTGGCCACACCACCGAACCAGCTGGCGCTCGGCTTCGGGCTGCGCTCGAACGTCCGCCGGTCGACGGCCACCAGTCCGAACGTGGGGCCGTAGCCGAGCACCCACTCGAAGTTGTCCAGCAGGCTCCAGTAGAAGTAGCCCCGCACGTCGATGCGGTCGTCGAGGCACTGACGGACCCCGGCCAGGGCACGGGTCACGTACTCGACGCGCAGGGCGTCGTCGTCGGTGCCGATGCCGTTCTCGGTCACGTACACCCGCAGCCCGCCGGTCACCTCGGTGGCCCGGCGGATGGTCGCACCCAGTGCCTCGGGCCACACCTCGTACCCCATCTGCGTGGTCCGCACCCCGTCCTCGGCGCCGAGGCCGCCCTCGGGACCGACACGCATGCGCGTGTAGGTCTGGACGCCGATGAAGTCGTCACCGCCGAGGGCCTCGAGGAAGACGTCCTCGTTGGGCCTGCGCAGGCGCTCCAGCCACTCCTCGCCGCCCGGCTGGAGCTGGTAGTCGGTCATCGACAGCGTCAACCCCACAGGGAAGTCGCCGGGCCCGGAGCGGATCGCCTCGACCGCCTTGCGGTGGGCCGAGACCATGGCGGCGTTCGCCACGTCGCGGCGGGTGCGGTCACGCACGCGCGGCGGGAACAGTCCGAGACGCCACCCCATCGTGGCCACCACGTTGGGCTCGTTCAGGGTGCAGGCCATGCCGATCAGGTCGCCCATGTGCTCGGTGACCTTCTCGCAGAAGCGGGCGAACCGGTCAGGGGCGTGCAACGCCTCCCACGTCCCGGCGGCGGCCAGCCAGCGGGGGTGGGTGAAGTGGTGGAACGTGACGACGGGCAGGATGCCGGCCTCGTGGCATGCGGCGGCCATCCGGCGGTAGTGGTCGAGGGCGACGAGCGAGAACTCCCCCTCCTCCGGCTCGATCCGGCTCCATTCGAGGGAGAACCGGTAGGCGCCGAGCCCGAGGTCCGCGATCAGGGCGATGTCCTCCGGGTAGCGGTTGAACGAGTCGCAGGCGTCGCCACTGGCGTCCACGCAGCCCGAAGTCGGGTCGTGCTCCATGGTCCACCAGTCGTTGTTGACGTTGCCACCTTCGATCTGGTGGGCGGCGGTGGCGGTCCCCCGGAGGAACCGGTCGGGGAAGGTCAGCTCGGGCACGGCGCCAACCGTAGCGGCGGGTCCTCCGTTGCGTCAGCCGTCGCGGCGGGTGGCGGACCGTCCGCAGCACGTGCCCGACCTGACAGGATGAGGGCCGTGAGCGACGCACTCGAACTCCTGGTGGAACTCCTCGACATCGAGCCCATCGAGGTCAACATCTTCCGGGGCTCCAACCCGAACGAGGAACGCCAGCGGATCTTCGGGGGTCAGGTGGCCGCCCAGGCGCTGATGGCCGCCGGCCGGACCGTCGAGGCGGGCAGGCCCCACTCGCTGCACGCCTACTTCCTCCGGCCGGGCGACCCCAACGTGCCCGTCCTCTACGAAGTGGACCGCATCCGCGACGGGCGCAGCTTCACCACCCGGCGGGTGGTGGCCATCCAGCACGGCAGGGCCATCTTCCACCTGTCGGCGTCGTTCCACGTGGACGAGCCCGGGCTGAACTTCCAGATCCCGATGCCGGAGGTCCCCGACCCCGAGACACTGCCCACCATGCGCGAGCGGCTCGAGCCGTTCAAGGACAAGGTCGGCGACTGGTACGACCGGCCGCACCCCATCGACCAGCGCCACATCGGCGCCCTGCCGTGGATGCACCGCGCCGTCCAGGAGCCCCGCCAGCAGCTGTGGCTGCGCGCCGACGGCACGCTGCCCGACGACCCGCTGCTCCACACGTGCATCGCCACCTACGCATCCGACATGTACCTGTTCGACACCATGCTCGCCCCCCATGACGTCGGGTGGGACGATCCCGACTTCATGGGGGCCAGCCTCGACCACTGCATGTGGTTCCACCGGCCCTTCCGGGCCGACGAGTGGCTGCTCTACGACATGGACAGCCCGACGTCGTCGGGGGCCCGGGGGCTGGCCCGGGGGTTCATGTTCACCCAGGAGGGGACCCTTGCCGTGTCGATGGCCCAGGAGGGCCTGATGCGCCTGGTGGAACGACCCGCGGGATCGTAGGGCCCGCCGGGCCGACCTACGAGCGCTCGGCGATGGGGACGTAATTCCGCTCGTCCTCGCCGATGTACAGCTGGCGGGGCCGGGCGATCTTGGAGTCCTGGTTGAGCATCTCCTGCCAGTGGGCCAGCCACCCGGCGGTGCGGGGGATGGCGAACAGCACGGGGAACATCTCGAGCGGGAACCCCATGGCCTGGTAGATCAGGCCGGAGTAGAAGTCGACGTTCGGATAGAGCTTCCGCGAGGTGAAGTACTCGTCGTTCAGGGCGATCTCCTCGAGCTTCAGGGCGATGTCGAGGAGCGGGTTCTTGCCCGTGATGGAGAAGACCTCGTCGGCCGTGCGCTTGATGATCTTGGCCCGGGGGTCATAGCTCTTGTAGACCCGGTGGCCGAAGCCCTGGAGCCTGCCACCCTGGCCGGATTTGACCGATTCGATGAACGGCTCCACGTTGTCGATCGAGCCGATGTCGGTCAGCATGCGGATGACGGCCTCGTTGGCGCCGCCGTGGCGTGGGCCGTAGAGGGCTGCCGCCGCGGCGGCCGTGGCCGAGTACGGATCGGCGTGGGACGAGCCGACCACCCGCATGGCGGTGGTGGAGCAGTTCTGCTCGTGGTCGGCGTGCAGGATGAAGAGGACGTCGAGCGCACGGGTCAGGACCGGGTCGGCCTCGAAGCGGGGCTCGGCGATCTTCCACATCATCGAGAGGAAGTTCGACGTGAACGGCAGCGAGTTGTCAGGGTAGACGAACGGCATGCCGACGCTGAAGCGGTGGGCGGCGGCGGCCAGCGTGGGCATCTTGGCGATCAGGCGGATGATCTGCTTGTCACGGGAGTCGGGGTCGAAGATGTCCTTGGCGTCCAGGTAGAACGTCGACAGGGCGGCCACCGCGGAGACGAGCATGCCCATCGGGTGGGCGTCGTAGTGGAAGCCTTCGAGGAAGCGCTTGCGTACGTTCTCGTGGATGAAGGTGTGGAGCGTGATCTCCCGTTCCCACACCTCGAACTGGTCGGTGGTCGGCAGCTCGCCGTTGAGGAGCAGGTAGGCCACCTCGAGGAACGTCGAGTCCTCGGCCAGCTGCTCGATCGGATAGCCGCGGTAGCGGAGGATGCCCGCGTCGCCGTCGAGGAAGGTGACGGAGCTCTCACACGCCGCCGTGGCCGTCAGGCCCGGATCGTAGAACCAGACGCCGGGCAGCAACTTCGAGAACTCGGCCGCCGACACCCCCCCGTTCTCCAATGGGATCTCGAGGGACTGCCCCGTGCGGTTGTCGGTGATCGTGATGCTCTCGGCCACTCGTCTCTACCCCTCCATCGGGTTCGTCTTCCTCGGTCGGCCCAATCCTAGATGCTGACCTGGGGACACCGGCCACCCGGGGTGCCCCGACCACCCGTCACGGCGTGACGTAGACGAGGAACTGCTGGGTCGAACCCGTCGGATCCGCCTGCCCCGGCGGCAGGGACACCTGGACCGTGACGGTGTAGCGGTGCCCGGTCGCGACCGGCAACGGAGGGAGCACGGGGGCCGTCGACGACCCGGGCGCCACGGACACCACCGCCGAGCTGCGACCGCCCCGGTGGCCGGCGGGAGGGGCCACGAGGCCCGGCACGTCGGCCGGCGCGACGACGACCGACACCGTCACGCCGAACTCCGGCACGTTCCCGCAGTTGGTGACCGTGACGGAGGCACCGAGGGTCCCGGTCGGCGGCACCACGGTGGGGGTCGATGTCGGCACGGTCGATGTCGGCGCGAGGCACGAGGTGGACACCGAGCCGACACCTCCGTTCGGGACACCCGGAGGCGACAGCCCGACGGCCGTCACGACGAGGTGGTGGAAGGCCGCGAGCGCAGGGGACGACGCCAGGGCACCGGCGGCAGCACCGAGCTGGGTGCTCCCGAGCGGTGCGGTGGACGTCGGCGAAGGGACCCACACCGAGGGCTCCACCCGCAGACGCGTGTGCTGGGCCGCGACCGACGCACGCACCGAGCGGAACAGGTCGTCGGCCTGCTCGAACGTCTGTCCCTCGGCTGCCAACTCGGTGGCGGCCTGGTCGGAGGAGATGAGGGTGGTCGGACCGGCGGGCACGGAAGCCGCCGGCGCCCCGGCAACGGGCAGCGGCTGCATCCCGAGCAGCCGGTCGACGGTGGACCGGAGGCCCGCCGTGGCCGTCGCCCGCAGGGCCATCACCTGGGTGACCCGGGGGGCGAGGTCGTCCTGGGGAGGGGGCGACGCCAGGTTGCGGGCCTCGCTCGCCTGATCGGCCGTCTCGCGCACGGCGGAGTCGAGCCCCTGCTGGAGGACACCCCGAGCGGTTTCCGGGAGGGCGGTGTCCGACAGCGAGGCGGCGCCGGCCACCAGGGTCGCCAACCGTGCCCCGGTGCTGGCCGACGCCTGACCCAACGGATTGATGAGCGCCACGTAGGCGGCGGTTGTCGCTGAGCGGTAGCCCTGGGACTGGGTATGGATGGCGATGAGCGAGCCCGCCACCAGTACCACCGTGATGGTGGCGGCGATGGCGATGAGGACCGACTGGCCGAGGCCGCGCCCGGGCGAGCGACGGCGTCTGCGACTCGCTCTCGGCATCCCGACGACGATAGTGCCGCCCCCCGACCCCGGCCCCCCGGGTCGACCTGTCGTCCGCGTCAGCCCTTCTTCCGCGTCAGACCTACATCCGGGTCAGGCGGGCGGCAGGTCGTCGCCGTCGGGCGCCCCCACCAGCTCGACGGCCTGCAGCGGGCGGGTGACCGTGTCGACCGGCAACGGCGTGGTGGGCTCGCGCTCGCCCGCGCCCACCACGCCCATCTCCACGAACCGACGTGCGGTCACGAGCACCCGTCCCTCGAGTGAGCCGACGGCCCGGTTGTAGGCCGTCACGGCGCCGGTGAGGCTGCGGCCGACCCCGGCCATGTGCTCGCCCAGTACCGAGATCCGCTCGTACAGCTGGGCCCCCAGTACCTGCACCTGGCGGGCGTTCTCGGTGAGTGCCTCCTGCTGCCAGCCGTAGGCGACCGCCCGCAGCAGGGCGATCAACGAGGTCGGCGTCGCCAGTAGGACGTGATTGGCCACGGCGTACTCCATGAGGCCGGGCTCGTGCTCCAGGGCGGCGGTCAGCAGCGGGTCACCCGGGATGAAGGCGACGACGAACTCGGGCGACGGGTCGACCCGCTTCCAGTACTCCTTCTTGGAGAGGGCGTCGACGTGCGCCTTCATCTGGCGCCCGTGGGCGGCCAGGTGGGCACGCCGCACCCCTTCGTCATCGGCCTCGTTGGCGTCGAGGAACGCCTGCAGCGGCACCTTGGCGTCAACGGCCACGTTCTTGCCCCCGGGCAGGTGGACCACGAGGTCCGGACGCATCCGGCCGGCGTCACCGTCGGACGTGACCTGCTCGGAGAAGTCGCAACGCTCGAGCATGCCAGCCATCTCCACCACGCGACGCAGCTGGAGCTCACCCCAACGGCCGCGGGTCTGGGGGCTGCGCAGTGCGGTGACCAGGTTGCGGGTCTCACGCTCCAGTCGCTCGTGTGAGCCGGTCAGGTGGCGCATCTGCTCGGTCAGGGCCGTGTAGGCCTTCTGCCGCTCCACCTCGAGCCGGCGGACGCCCTCGTCGTACCGCCCGAGCTGCTCGACCAGGGGCGCCACCAGCCGGGTGATCTCCTCCTGCTGTCGGGCCAGGTCGCTCTCGGCCGCCTGTCGGGTCTCCCCCAATCGGGTGTCGGCGAGTTGCAGGAACTGGTCGGCGTTCTGGCGGAGGGCCTCGGACGAGAGGCGGGCGAACTCGCCGGTCAGCTGGCTGCGCACCTCGTCGATCGTGGTCTCACGATCATCGGCGGCCTGGCGGGTGCGTGCCAGCTCGGCCTCGAGCCGGGCCTGGGTGGTACGAGAGCGGGTCGACTGCCCGGAACGTACGAGCAGGCCGATCATCAGACCGAGCACGCATCCGGTGACCAGGCCGATCAGGAGTCCGGTGAGCATGGTGCTTCCTCTCCCGTGCCGGGTCACCCCGGGCCCCGGGCGGGCACGGGTGGCGCTCCCCCGTGGTGGCGGGGCGACCGGCACGGTCGCCGCGGATCGTACCGACAGGGTGCGACACCTCCGTGGACCGCACGGCCGTGAGCGGCCACACCCTGTGACACCATGGTCTGATGCATCGGGTCGTCGTCGTCGGGGCCGGATTCGGCGGGCTCTCCGCCGCCCGCGCCCTGATCGGCAAGCAGGTCGAGGTGACGGTTGTCGACCAGCGCAACTTCCACACCTTCCAGCCTCTGCTCTACGAGGTGGCCACCGCGGGCCTCGACTCGGGGGACGTGGCGTACCCGATCCGTGTGATCTTCGGAAAGGCCGACAACGTGACGTTCCGGATGGCGACGGTCACCGGTGTCGACTGGGACCGGCGCGAGGTGCTCGTAGCCGACTCGCAGGCCCTTCCCTTCGACTCGCTCATCGTGGCCAGCGGCGCAACGGCCAGGTTCTTCGGGATCCCGGGGGCGTCGGAGCACAGCTTCCCGCTCTACACGCTGACTGACGCACGGCGGCTGCGGGACCACATACTCCGCCGGCTCGAGGACGTCGACGCGCATCCCGAGGGCGCCGCGGCCCGGGGCGCGTTGACGTTCGTCGTGGTCGGGGGGGGCCCGACCGGGGTGGAGGTGGCCGGCGCGTTGGCCGAGCTGCTCGACGTGGCCGTCCGCCACGACGGTTTCCGATTCAACCGCTCGGCCGGTCGCATCATCCTGGTCGACGCCCTCGACCGGCTGCTGACCCCGTTCCGCGAGTCGGCCGCCGAGTACGCGGCGGGCACCCTGGCCGGCCGGGGCATCGAGATCCGGCTGGGCCAGTCGGTCAAGTCGGTCCGGGCGGATGCGGTCGAGCTCGAAGACGGGTCCGTCATCCCGACCCGGACGGTGGTCTGGGCGGGTGGTGTGACCGTCGAGGGGACCGTTGCCGGAGGGATCGACGCCCCTACCGGGCCGAACGGTCGCCTCCTCGTCGACCACGACCTTGCGGTGCGTGACCACGACGACGTCTGGGCGGTGGGCGACGCGGCCGCAGTGCTGTGGGGCGGGGCCGGGCCGGAGGCCGACACCGTCTGCCCTCAGGTCGCGCAGGTGGCGATCCAGTCCGGCGGCCACGCGGCCCGCCAGGTCCTGGCCCGACTCGACGGCCGACCGACCACACCCTTCGCCTACAAGGACAAGGGGATCATGGCCACCATCGGCCGGCGGGCGGCGATCACCCAGTTCCGCAGCGGTCGGGTCGTGCGTGGGACCCTCGGCTGGCTGGCCTGGCTCGCCCTGCACCTCGTGTACCTCGTCGGCTTCCGCAACAAGATCGTCGTCTTCATCAATTGGTCGTGGCGCTACCTGTCCTGGGGATCCGGACCCCGGATCATCGTGAGCGAGGAGACCGCGCCGGTTGTCGACGAGGACGACGGCCCGGTCGGTCCCTGACGCCCGATCCCGACACTCCGACGACCTCGCCGTGAGCGGTGCCGGGCGGGCGGATACCGTGGGGGGATGGAGTCCCCCCTCGAGCAGATCGACCGCAAGGTCATGCAGCTGTTCGCGCTGGTCGGCGACTCGGTGTCCGGGGCGACCCACGCGCTCCTGGCGGGTGACCGCGAGGCCGCAAAGGCACTTGCCGACCGTGACGAGGTGGTCGACTCCCTCTGCCATGGCATCGAGGAGCTCACGCTCCAGCAGTTGACGGTTGCGGGGATCACCTCCCCCAGTCAGCTGCGCTACCTCGTGACCGTCATCCGGATGCTGCCCGACCTCGAGCGCAACGGCGATCTGGCCGAGCACGTGGCACGACGGGCCGCACGGGGGCTCGGTGCCGAGCTCTCGGCGCGCAGCCGCGGCCTGCTCGAGCGGATGGGCGAGGTGGCCGTGCACATGTGGCGGGCCACCACCGATGCCTACGCCGAGCGCGACCCGGCCGGCTGGGCGCTGGTCGACGACCTCGACGACGAGATGGACGACCTCCATGTGAGCCTGACCGTGGAGGTCGTGGCCGGCACCATGCCGCTACCAGTGGCCGTGGAGCTCGCCCTGCTCGCCCGCTTCTACGAACGGTTCGGCGATCACGCCGTCAACCTGGCCAAACGGGTCGCGGTGCTGTCGCGGTCGAACCTGACCACCGGGGGCTGAGGGGGTCAGACGACGATGCCGAGGCGCACGAGCGACTCGGCGATCTGCACGGCATTGAGGGCGGCGCCCTTGCGCAGGTTGTCGCCACTCACGAACAGCGCCAGCGCATGCGGTGCACCGTCGGCCACCCGGATGCGCCCGACCAACGACGGGTCGATGCCCGCCGAACGGCGGGGGGTGGGTAGGTCGGACAGCTCGACGCCCGGTGCTCCGTCGAGGAGCTTGGTGGCCTCGTCGGGCGCGATGGCCCGGGCGAACTCGGCCACGATGGCGAGTGAGTGTCCGGTGAAGACCGGCACCCGGACGCAGGTGCACGTCACGGCCAGCCCCGGGATGCCGAGGATCTTGCGGCTCTCGTCCCGGAACTTCTGTTCCTCGTCCGTCTCGCCCGAGCCGTCGTCGACCAGCGATCCGGCGATGGACAGGACGTTGTGGGCGATCCGGTCGGGGAACACCGATGCGGCGGGCCCGGCGACGGCGGAGCCGTCGAAGGTGAGGGCCGCGGCGCCGTCGACCGTGGCCCGCAGCTGTTCGTCGAGCTCGGCCACGCCGGCGAGGCCCGAGCCGGACACCGCCTGGTAGGTGGAGGCAACGATCCGGGTGAGCCCGGCGGCGTCGTGCAGCGGCTTGAGCACCGGCATCGCCACCATGGTCGTGCAGTTGGGGTTGGCCACGATCCCCTTGGCGATCGTGGCCAGTGCCGACTCGTTGACCTCGGGGACCACCAGGGGGACGTCAGGATCCATTCGCCAGGCCGACGAGTTGTCGATCACGACCGCCCCGGCGGCGGCGAAGCGCGGTGCGAGCTGTCGCGAGGCGGTCGCGCCGCTCGAGAAGAGGGCGATGTCGATGCCCGAGGGGTCGGCGGTGGCCGCGTCCTCGACGACCACGTCGGTGCCGCGGAAAGCCAGCGTGCGCCCGGCCGATCGCGCCGAGGCGAAGAGGCGCAGCTCGTCCACGGGGAAGTCGCGCTCCTCCAGGATCGCCTGCATGACCGTCCCGACCTGGCCGGTCGCTCCCACCACTCCGATGCGCATGGGGTCGAGTCTACGGGCGGCGGTCGATGCCGATCGCACCGGCGGGCCCGGGACTGCGGACCCCTCGGGTGACGGCGGCCCGACTCATGCCAGGCCGAACGCGGCGTGCAGGGCGCGCACCGCGTCCTCCGCCTGCTCAGCCCGGATCAGGCACGAGATGCGGATCGACGAGGTGGAGATCATCTCGATGTTGATGCCGGCGGCGGCCAGCGACTCGAAGGTGGTGGCGGTGACCCCTGGATGGGTCTTCATGCCCACGCCGATCAGCGACACCCGGGCCACGTCGTCGTCGCTCACCACCCCGGTGGCCCCGAGCTCGGCCACCAGCCCCTCGCACACGTCGGTACTGGTGACCAGGTCGGACTCGGGAATCGTGAAGGAGATGTCCGTGGTCCCGTGCAGCGAGATGTTCTGGACGATCATGTCGACGTTGATGTTGCGGTCGGCCAGGCCACGGAAGAGCTTGGCGGCGAGGCCCGGCTTGTCCGGCACCCCCGTGACCGTGACCTTGGCCTCGGACAGGTCGTGGGTGACGGCGGTGACGACAGCCTGCTCCATCTGGGCATCCTCCTCTTCGACCCACGTGCCCGGCTCCCAGGTGAAGCTGGAGCGCACGTGGAGCCGGACGTTGTGGTTGCGGGCGAATTCGACCGAGCGGAGCGCCAGGACCCGACCGCCGGTGGCGGCCATCTCCTGCATCTCCTCGTAGCTGACCCGGTGCAGCTTGCGGGCCTCGGGGACGATCCGAGGGTCGGTGGTGAACACACCGGAGACGTCCGTGTAGATCTCACAGGCCTCGGCACCGAGGGCGGCGGCGAGGGCGACGGCCGTGGTGTCCGAGCCGCCACGGCCCAGGGTCGTCACCTCTCGCTCGAGGGACATGCCCTGGAACCCGGCCACCACGGGCACGCCGCCGGCGGCCAGGGTGGAGCGCAGGCGGTCGCCCCGGACCTCGAGGATCTTGGCCCGGGTGTGGACGGTGTCGGTGATCATCCCGGCCTGGCTCCCGGTGAAGGAGACAGCTTCCACACCCAGCTCCGCGAGGGCCATGCACAGCAGTGACATGGTGATCCGCTCGCCCGAGCTGAGCAGCATGTCCACCTCGCGCTCGGGCTGCACCGAGCTCACGTCGTCGGCCAGACGGACCAGCTGGTCGGTGGTCTTGCCCATGGCGCTGACCACCACGACGACGTCGTTGCCGGCCCGTTTGGTACGGGCCACGTGGTCGGCCACGGCGCGGATGCGGTCGGCGTCCCCGACCGACGTTCCTCCGAACTTCTGGACCACGAGCGACATGGTCCGCAAGGCTACAACCCGCCGCCCGGCGGCCCGGATGGGTGGGCACGGGACCGTGCCGCCGGCCGGGGAGGGCCCCGCCGACGGCTGCGCGGCCGCTCCGGCGGGGTCGGTCGGACCGGCTACCCTGCATGACCGTGGGAACCGAGAAGCGTGAACGTCAGAAGGCCGGTCGTCAGTCTCGTCGCGAGGCGGAGCAGAAGGCGGCCAAGCGGAAGCAGGGGCTGCGCCGGATCATCACCATCGCCGTGGTGGTGGTGATCGTGGTGGGGATCTCGGTACTGATCTTCCGCCCCAAGGGCAAGTCGACGACGGCGCCGACCACGACAACGTCGACGACGTCGGTGTCGTCCGCCCAGCTCACTGCCGACAACGCGTCCAAGGCGGCCGGATGCCCCTCCAGCCCGTCGACGACCCTCCCGAACCCGCAGTTCTCCGCGCCGCCGATGACCATCGACACGTCGAAGACCTACACGGCCACCATCACGACCGACCTCGGGACCATCGTCGCCACGCTCGACGCCAAGGCCAACCCCGTGGCCGTCAACAGTTTCGTCTTCCTGGCGGACAAGAAGTACTACAACTGCATGACGTTCCACCGGGTGATCCCGCAGTTCATGAACCAGACCGGCGACCCGACCGGGACCGGCAGCGGCAGCGCCGGCTACACCGTCCAGGGCGCCGTGCCGGCCACCGCCAACCCGCAGTACCCGATCGGGTCACTGGCCATGGCCAAGACGTCCGCCGCACCGGCCGGAACCACCAGCAACCAGTTCTTCATCGTGGCCGGCTCCGAGGGCGAGTCGCTCTCGCCCGACTACTCGCTGTTCGGCCAGGTCACCTCCGGGCAGAGCGTCGTCCAAGCGATCAACGCCGACGGTAACGCGAGCGACAACGGCACGCCGCCGAACGTCACGCACCGCATGCTGTCGGTGACGATCACCGAGTCCTAGACGCAACCGGGGTGGGCACCCGCCTACCCGGCTCCCGACCCACCAGGAGGTGGACCATGGCCCCCGAGGCCCCCGCAGCAGACGGTTCCAGCCCGAAGACCCAGCGCTTCGACTCGGCTCCGTCGATGATCATCGACCCGACCAAGACCTACTCGGCGGAGATGCTGACCAACAGGGGCTCGCTGACCATCGCCCTCGACCCCATCGGCGCGCC
Organism: Acidimicrobiaceae bacterium; assembly: GCA_003164095.1. Lineage (GTDB taxonomy): Bacteria > Actinomycetota > Acidimicrobiia > Acidimicrobiales > RAAP-2 > Bog-756. The sequence goes on from PLRX01000132.1 coordinate 32,683, forward strand.
CAAGACCGTCAACAACTTCGTGTTCCTGGCCCGCTGGCACTACTACGACGGGATCGTCTTCCACCGCATCATCCCGGGGTTCATGTGCCAGGGCGGCGACCCCGAGGGCTCGGGCCGCGGCGGCCCCGGCTACCGCTTCGAGGACGAGCTGCCCATGCCCGGCCGCTACGAGATCGGCTCGATCGCCATGGCGAACGCCGGCCCGAACACCAACGGCAGCCAGTTCTTCATCGTGAGCGGACCCGACGGCGTCGGACTGCCGCCCCAGTACTCGCTGTTCGGCAAGGTCGTGCAGGGCCTCGACGTGATCAAGGCCATCGAGTCGGTGGGCAGCCGGTCGGGCGCCCCGTCCGAGCCGGTCATCATCGAGTCGGTGACGATCACCGAGGGCGACTGAGCCGCAGGGTCCCGCTCAGTGCGGGAGGGCGGCGAGGCCACCGGACGCCGGCGCGCCGTCCAGGAAGACGGCGACCGTGCCAGCGCCCGACGAGCGCCACGAGCCGTCCGGGTCCCGGATGAGGGCCGTCCGCTCCGGTATGCCGACCACCGGGGTGCCCCTCGGGGCGAGCAGCACCGAGCGGTGCATCTTCTGCCCCGTCCCGTCCTCGGCTGCGTCGCCGAAGTGGGGCACCACGGCCACGCCGTCGATCAACCCGAGCCCGATGGTCAGGCCACCGCCACGGGCGTCCACCATGGGGTCGGTCAGCGCCATGGCGGCCCCCGACGAGCCGACCACCACCGCCCCGTCCTTCCACGCAGCCACCAGCGCGTCCCACACGGCTGACTTCTTCAGCACACTGCGGAGGTGCATCGGGGAGCTGCCGGCGAGGTAGATGAGGCGTGCCCGGCGCATGATGTCGGCGGCGCCGTCGTTCTCGGCGTCGGCTCTGCTCAGCACCATGAGGCCCTCGACCTGTCCGCCGAGTGGGGCGAACCACTCACCGGCCCTGACCACCAGTCGCTCGGGATGCTCGTAGGCGCCAGCGGTGGGCAGCACCAGGACGTGCTCCGAGCCCGAGGCGGCCAGGAGGCCGGCATCGAAGTCGCAGCCCTCCTGCCATTCGCCGCCGCCGACCAGAGCCAGGATTCCGGGAGTCTCGTCCATGCCCGGAGTGTAGAGGGCGCCCGCCTCCCGATCGCCCCCGCACCGGCCGCCGCCGGTGTCCGTCAGCCCTCGGCGGCTCGGGCGGCTCGGGCGGCGCGGGCGGCGCGGCGCATCAGGGCGCCCATGGCGTCGCACACCTCCGTGGCCAGTGCCAGGCAGTCGGGCACCACGCCCATGCCGAAGAACCCGTGGACCATGTCGTCGTAGCAGCGGTACTCGACGTCCACGTCGACGGCCTCGAGGTCACGCGCGTAGGCGGCACCCTCGTCCCGCAAGGGGTCGAAGCCGGCGGTGACGACGAGCGCCGGGGCCACGCCGCGCTTGTCCTCGGCGAGCACGGGCGAGGCCTGCCACGTCTCCCAGGTCGACGGGTCGGGCAGGTAGTGCGCCCGGTACGCCTCCATGCCCTCCCGGGTGAGGAAGAACCCCTCGGCGAACTCGTGGATCGACGGTGAGTCGAGCCGGGCGTCCAGGGCCGGGTAGACCAGCCCCTGGGCCACCGGCGCCGGCACCGTGCCGTCGCGACCGGACAGTGCGACCACGGCCGCCAGGTTCCCCCCGGCACTGTCCCCCATCACTCCGACGACCCCCGCCGCCGTCCCCAGCTCGCGGTGGTTGGCATGCACCCAGGCGTAGGCGGCCAGACAGTCCTCGACCGCAGCCGGGTAGGGATGCTCCGGCGCCAGCCGGTAGTCGACGGCCACCACCACGCACCCGGTGACGGCAGCCAGGAGCCGGCACGAGGCGTCGTGGGAGTCGAGGTTCCCCACCACCCAGCCCCCACCGTGGAAGTAGGCGATCGCCGGCGGGCGCGGGCCGCGGCCGATCCCCGTGCCGAAGCGCCGGTAGACGCGGACCGGGATGTCGGGGGCACCTTCGGGCCCCGGCACTCGACGCCCCGTCACGTGCACATCGGTGCGCACCGGCATGGCCAGCTTGGCCATGGCGATGAACATGTCCCGCGTATCGACCGGGTCGGTCTCACCGGACGTCGAGGACGTCCGTTCGAGTGCCGAGGTCAGCACCAGCAGTGCCTGGACGCCGCGGTTGAGGACGCGACCGTCCCGCTCCACCGCGACGGGCCGACGGGCCGCCGCCAGCACGAGCTCGGGACGGGACAGGGTGGCGGTCAGCACCCGACCGGCCAACGACCAGCGCTCGTTGCGGGCGGCCAGCCTCCGGTCGTAGAGGCCGCGCCGCCCCATGCGACCCCGGGGGCCTCCCGGGCCACCCCCCCCTGTTCCAGGGCCCCGTCGGCGGGCCTCCCGCCGGTGGTGTGTCGGTCGGGTCCGGGGGCTCGCTCACGCCCCCATCGTGTCGGCCGGTCCCGGTGACGGCAAGCCCTGCCCGTTCGGCGGTCGGGTGGCCCCACCGCTAGCATCCCCTCCTATGTCAATCGCACGCGTGGGAATCGTCGGGTCGGGGATCATGGGGTCGGGCATCGCCGAGACGGCCGCCGTCAACGGATTCGAGGTGGTCCTGCGCTCCCGCAGCCAGTCCACCGCGGACGCCACCCTGGCCGCACTCGAGAAGTCGCTGAACCGTCAGGTCGAGAAGGGCAAGAAGACCGAGGAGGAGCGGGACCAGGCGCTCGGTCGGGTCACCGGCACCTCCGAGCTCGAGGCCCTGCACGAGTGTGACCTCGTCATCGAGTCCGTCGTCGAGGACCTCGACGTCAAGAAGCAGCTCTTCGGCGACCTCGACCGCATCACCGACGACCACGCCATCCTGGCCACCAACACCTCGACGCTGCC
>PLRX01000142.1 GCA_003164095.1 Acidimicrobiaceae bacterium
GGTGGGACGAATTTTCGAGGCTAGGTGGTCGGCCTCCGTCGATGCGACACTGACGGCGCTGCTGTTGAGGTCATCGTTACCTGCTCGACCCGACAGCTCGACTCGGGTGCCCGGACGAACCAGGACATCGACATCTCGGCCGATTGCGTATGCCTGGACGTCCACTACCGAGGGAAGCCCCTTGGAGTTCGCCAAGTCGATGGTCACATCCCCGAGCAGTGCGAGTGCTCCAAGTTCCTCTTCAACATCCCATGACTGGGCCCGTGCCCCCTTGTGGAACCACCCACCCTCGAAGATGGGCTCGAATCCAAGCAGCCACCGATGCCGAGAATGCGGGGTCTCATCAGGCGATTCTGAGCTGGCCTCTGGTGTGGGCATGTGGGAAGTCTGTTCCACGCCCGGCGACGTCCCTAGAGGCGAAGGACCATCGCAAGGCCGGTGTCCCTGAACGCCGGGAGCGAGGCGCTCGGTCGTCTCAGCTGAGGCGCCACCGACCTGTTCGTGAAAGTCAGCGTTCCTGATGGTCCGTGGAGCCCAGCGCCGCCAGCGCCTCGCCGGACAGCCGGTAGCCGGTCCACCCGTCCATCGGCACCGCTCCGATCGACTGGTAGAAGCGGATGGCGGTCTCGTTCCAGTCGAGCACCGACCAGTCGATGCGGGCGTAGCCGTGGGCCCGGGCCTCGTCGGCCAGTGCGGCCATGAGCGCGCGCCCGACTCCGGCACCCCGCGTCTCGGGGCGGACGTAGAAGTCCTCGAGGTAGATGCCGAGCCGCCCGGTCCAGGTGGAGAAGTTCCGGAAGTAGATCGTCATACCGAGGACGGACCCGTCGTCGTCGGCCACGTTGGCGAAGACGACCGGCTCGGCGGCGAACAGCGCATCGGCGAGCAGTTCCTCGTCCACCTCGACGGCGTCGGGCTCGCGCTCGTAGGTCGCCAGGTCGCGGATCAGCCCGACCAGCGCCGGCACGTCGTCACGGGTCGCCGGCCGGACGATCACGGGATCAGGAGGACCCGGCCGAATGCCCGCCGGCTCTCGATGTACGCGTGCGCCTCACCGGCCTGCTCCAGGGGGAACCGACGATCGACGACGACCCGCAGGCGTCCGGCCGCGATGTCGTCGAGATGGCCGGCGATCATGGCATGGGCCCGGGAACCGAGGAACAGCTCGGCCCCGAGGAAGTAGCCCACCAGGGTCTGGTTGTTGGCCCGCATGGTCGAGATGTCGAGTTTCGAGGGGTTCTCCCGTCCGGCGTCGCCGAAGGTGACGCACCGGCCCCGGTAGGCCAGGCACTGCAGACTGCGCTGCAGGTTGGATCCGCCGACCGAGTCCACGATGACGTCGGCGCCGCGCCCCTCGGTCAGGTCGCGGACCGCCTGCGCGAAGTCGGTGGTGGTGTAGTCGATACCGTGGTCGAGCCCGAGGTCGGCGAGGCGGCTGATCCGTTCGTCACCCGACGCGGTGGCGAGCACGGTGGCACCGGCGCGCTTGGCCAACTGGATGGCGGCGATCCCCACCCCACCGGCCCCGGCGTGGATGAGTGCCGTCTCGCCCGCCCGGAGCCGGCCGAACTCGAACAGGCAGTCGTCGGCCGTGCCGAACGGGACCGGCACGCAGGCGGCCTCCTCGGTCGGCACGCCCTCGGGGATCGGCCAGCAGAACGCCCGACCGGCCACCCGCAGCTCGGCGTGGGAGCCGTCCATCCCGACGGTCACCACCCGGTCGCCGGGCGACAGGTCGTCGACGCCGTCGCCGACCTCGACCACGACACCGGCGCACTGGTAGCCGACCACGTGGGGGACCGTGACGAGGTCGCCGCCGAGCCGGTTGAGGGTGTCTCCCCCCTCGATGCTGACCGCCTCCACCCGGATGATCACCTCTCCCGGGCCGCAGGTGGGGTCGGGCACGTCCTGGTAGCGGAACACGTCCGGGGCGCCGGTCTCGTAGTACACCGCAGCCTTCATGGTCCTCCCTCGGTGGTCGTCCCGCCCACCCTAGACACCGGGTCCCCGGCGGGCACCGGGAATGGTCAAGTTGGCTCGGGCCCCTGCCGATAGTCGCGACAGATGAGTTCCACCGCCGCCTCCGATCTCCTGCTCGACGGGACGTCCGCACCCGTCGCCACCCTGGGCGAGGACCGGTTGGCGCTGGGCGTCGCCCTCCAGGCCCGGGCACGGGCGATCGCCGCCGAGGTGTCAGCGGGCTTCCCCGCCCACATCCGCGATGCGGTGTCCGAGTCGGCCCGCCTGGGGGCAGAGCTGGTGGGTCGATGGGTGGCCACCGGGGACACGGGGCCGGAGGAGGAGCGCCGCAGCAACGACCGGCGGGCCCAGAAGGCCATGCTGGTGGAGTCCGACCTGCCCACTGCGGTGCGCGGGTACCTGTCGTGGCGTGACCTGTGCAATGCCGCGCTGGAGGAAGAGGCGGAACGGCTGGGGATCGGGGAGTCCACGCTCGGCGTGGCCCGCACGTTCGTCCAGCTCAGCTGCGACGGCGGTGTGGTCCGGACGGTACGGGCATTCGACGAGAACTGGCAGCTGCTGAAGGAGCGCCAGCGCGCCCAACAGCAGAACCTGTCCCACCAGGTCCTGCACGACGCCCTCACCGGCCTGGCCAACCGGATGCTGCTGACCGACCGGCTGCGCCGCGCGGCGTCGCGTGGTGACAGGCACGGCACCGGGTCGATGCTGTTCTTCCTCGATCTCGACAACTTCAAGGCCATCAACGACCGCTTCGGGCACCCGGCGGGTGACGCACTGCTCGTGGAGGTGGCCGGCCGACTGCTCGAGCTGGTCCGGGCGACCGACACGGTGGCGCGGCTCGGCGGTGACGAGTTCGTCGTGCTGGCCGAGGACCTCGAGGACCCCGACGACGCGGCCCGGAGCCTTGCGCAGCGGATCCACCAGACGATGTGCGCACCGGTCTCGGTGGGGGAGCGGGAGCTGCACACCTCGGTGAGCATCGGCATCACCTCGGTCACCCCCGGCACCGATCCCGACACCTGTCTGGCCCAGGCCGACGCCGCGATGTACCGGGCCAAGCGGGACGGCCCGGCCCACTACGCGGTGTACGACGCCGCCATCGGTGCCGAGCACCAGCGCGAGATCCAGTTGGCCGACGAGCTCCGGGTGGCCCACGGCCACGGCGAGCTGAGCCTCGACTACCAGCCGCTCTTCCATCTGGCGAACGGGGTACCGTCCGGGATCGTCGGGATGGAGGCACTACTGCGCTGGGACCACCCCGAACTGGGCCCGGTGCCCCCGACCGAATTCGTCCCCCTCCTGGAGCAGAGCCGCCAGATCGTGTCCGTCGGCCGATGGGTGCTCGAGGAGGCCGCCCACCAGTGCGTGGCATGGCAGCACCGGGGCTGGCCGGACCTCTCCATGTCGGTCAACGTGTCCGCCAGGCAGCTCCACGACCCCGGCCTCTACGACGACGTGAGCGAGGCGCTCGAGCGCTCGGGGCTCGCCCCCGGGCACCTGATCCTGGAGGTGACCGAGGCCGTCCTGGTGGTCGACGTCGTCCGCATAGGCGCCGCCATGCAGCGTGTCCGCGACCTCGGTGTCCACCTCGCCCTCGACGACTTCGGCACCGGCCACTCGTCATTGCACTACCTCCAGGGACTACCCATCGACCGGCTCAAGGTCGACCGGAGCTTCGTGGCCGACTTGGACGCCGGCGGCCATGACGGGTCCGTCATTCGGACCGTCGTCGATCTCGCCCACAAGCTGGGGATCGCCGTCGTGGCCGAGGGAGTCGAGACGCCCGGTGAGCTCCGGTCCGTGTGCGCCATCGGCTGCGACGAGGCCCAGGGCGTGCTGCTCGGCCGTCCCGAGCCGGCCCACGTCTTGGACGTTGCCCTGGCCGACGGGGGCCGCCTGCGGGGCTGACCGGAAGGGCACGCACGCCGTCCCGGGCGGCGCCGGCGCCGACGGCGCGTACCGGGACGTTCGCGTCCAGTGGTCAGCGGTTGAGGCGGGCGAACGTGCGGCGCTGGGCCGAGTAGAGCTTCGGGAACTCGGCCGAGAGCTGGTCGTAGACGGCACGGTCCGCCGGGTCCGGGTGGTGGGTGGCCGCCACCGGCACGAGTCCCCGCACCTCGTCGGGGGTCACGGCACCGAGCGTCATGCCGGCGATGAGGGCGGCACCGCGCAGATTGGCGAGGAGGGGATCGGCCACCTGCTCGACGGTCCGGCCTAGGACGCTCGCGTAGATCGAGCACCACAGTGGCGACGTGGCGCCGCCACCGATGGCGCGGAACGTGCCGAGCGGACGGCCGACGAAGTGCTCCACGCCCTCGGCCAGCCACCGGGAGTTGAGGGCGACGCCCTCCAGCACGGCGCGGGCGAGGTCGGCGCGGGTGGTCCGCAGGGACAGGTTGTGGAACCCGGCCCGCGCCGCCCGGTCGTCGACCGGGGAGCGTTCCCCGGCGAGCCACGGGGTGAACAGCACCCGTCCGCTGCCGGCCGGCGCCGTGGCGGCCAGTGCGGTCAGCTCGTCGTAGGTCGGGGCGCGGCCGGTGGTCGGGTCGACGGCGACCGCGTCGCGGAACCACTCGAGCGCCCGGCCGCCCGACTCCTGGTTGTTCGCCACCAGTCGGAGGCCGGGAAGGATGCCCGGCACCGTGGCCATCTGGCGGATGGCGTCGGTCTTCTTCTTCGGGAACGGGCAGCTGACCCAGCTGGTCGTGGAGATGGCCACGTGCGGCTGGAGCTCGAGCACCGCGCCCGAACCGACGCACGCCGAGTGGAGGTCGGGGGTGCCGGCCACCACCATCACGCCGTCGGGCAGGCCGAGGTCGGCGGCCACGGCGGGCAGGACGGTCCCCACCACGCCGGCCGTGGCCCGCAGGGGTGGCAGCTTGACGAGCGGAACTCCGCTGGCCCGGACCAGCGCGGGGTCGTAGGCCAGCACGTCGGGACGACGGTTGTCGGTCAGCCACGCTCCCGCCATCGACGCAGGGGTGGCGGCGGCGACGCCGGTGAAGCGCATCGACAGGTAGTCGACGGGCTCCAGGTACCAGCGGGCCGCCCGCGCCACCTCGGGCTCGTCGCGCTCGAGGTGCAGGATGTGCCCGATCGGGTCTGCACCCGAGGTGGAGGGCGCCCCGCCGCTGTGCCGGATCCAGCGGACGGCGGCCACCGGGGCGTACCCGGCGACCGGTCCGCCGATCACCTCGCGGGAGTGGTGGCCGCCCCGCGTGTCCGACCACAGCTGACAGGGGCCCACGGGCACCCCGTCGGCGCCCACCGGGACCGTGCTCGCCCACTGGCCGGTGCACGACACGGCGACCACGCGATCGGGGTCGACGACCCCGGAACTCAGTGCCCGCCGGGCACTCGATGTGATGAGGTCCCACCACAGCCCGGCGTCCTGGGTGGCGCCCCCGTCGGTAATGTGCGCGGTGGGCACGGGCAGGTGCTCGGTCCAGGCGATCGAGCCCGTCAGCGACACCAGGCCGACCTTGGGCCCACCGGTGCCCTGGTCCACGGCCAGGACCCAGGCGTCCTCGCGGCGCTCCCGGACGTGAGGGGTCACCGCCGGTGGTCGTGATGTCCTGCGGTACCGGCCCCGGTGTCAGGCATCGGCGGGCAGCTCCTGCTGGGCGTCCATCATCTGGCCCATCATCATCCGGATGAACTCGTCGGCCTCATCGGTCATGCCACCGGCCACCCCGCCGTAGACGGCCCCCGACGACGGTGTCTCGGCGGCGTGTGCGACGGCGTGGGCCACGGCGTCGGCCAGGTCGACGGCGAACGCCTCGGCGACGCCCGGGCGGGTCTGCGGGCGGGTGACGGCCATGTGCAGTGCGTTCGGGTACTGCTGGCCGTTGAGCCGCCAGCCCCGGGTCCGCAGGAAGTCGTTGACGTGGTAGATGTCGAACTCGTCGGACGTGAAGCTGAAGAGGAACGACGGGTCACCGAGGATGCGCAGCTGGGGGTGGCTCCGCACGCTGGCCTGCATGGCGGCCGACGTGGCGAAGATCTGCTCCGCATAGCCCCGGTAGCCCTCGCGGCCGAGCTGGACCATGGAGGCCCAGGTGGCCGCCAGGAGTCCGCCGGAGCGCGACCCGTCCATCCCGGGCGAGCAGTACTTGCCCCCGCTCCAGGTGGTGTTGAAGAAGTACTGGGCGTTGCGCAAGGCCCGGTCCCGGAAGGACAGGACGGAGGTCCCCTTCAGCGCGTAGCCGTACTTGTGGGTGTCCGCCGAGATCGACGTGACGCCCGGCACGCGGAAGTCGAACAGCGGGATGTCGTAGCCGAGCTCCTGCCCGAACGGCAGGATCCAGCCGCCGAGGCAGCCGTCCACATGGAGGCCGATGCCGTGCTCGAGGGCGATGTCCGACAACGCCTCGATGGGGTCGACGGTCCCGTAGCCGTAGTTGCAGGCGGAGCCGATCAGGGCGACGGTGGCGTCGTCGACGGCGCCGGCCACCCAGTCGGTGTCGACCCTTGTCGTGACCGGGTCGACCGGGGCCACGCGCAGCTCGATGCCGAACAGGTGGCAGGCCTTGTCGAAGGCCGGGTGGGCCGTCTCGGGCTTGATCACGTTCGGGCGTACGACGCCACGGGTGGCCGAGGCGTGGTCGCGGTAGGCGAGCATGGCGTGGCAGATGCTGCCGGTGCCGCCCGACGAGACGAGCCCGACCGGCTCGGACCCCTCGACGGCGTCGGCGTGCAGCAGGTCGAGCGTCATGGCGATGATCTCGGACTCGAACCGGGTGGCGCTCGGGCACATGTCTCGCTGGAGCACGTTGACGTGGGAGAACAGCGAGAACGCCTCGTTCAGGAAGTCGTAGTGGTCGTGGTCGCCGCAGTACATCGTGCCCGAGCACTTGCCCGTCTCCCAGGTGGCGTCCTCCTCGGTGGCCATCGACCGCAGGATGCCGAGGACCTCGTCACGGGGCAGGCCGTGCTCGGGCAGTGTGCGGTGGACCGGGATCCGGTCGGCGTAGGGGACGGGGCTCATGGGGCGACTCCTCGTGGGTGTGGTGCCGGGCTGGCCGGTTCCCGCACGGTACAGCGTCGGCAGGGGCTCCCGGGGTGCAACCGGTGGTGCCACAACACCCGTGTGCAACAGGTCTCGCAACTCAAGTGACCAGGGAATTCGGACGATGACCAGGGAATGGACTGGCGCTCGGCGGCGGACACCGCAGGGAAGGGGCGGGACGGTTCGCTCAGCAGGGTGGTGAGCGGGCGGATGGCGGCGCTGGCCTTCGTCCTCGCGAGCCTGCTCGTGATGGCGTCCGAGCTGGTGGTGCCCGGGACGTACTCCAGGATCGCCGTGGTGGTCATCGGTACCGCGGCCCTGGTCGTCGGCGCGGCCTCGTGGTGGATCCCGTGGGAGCGCCTTCCCCGGACGACGGTCCTGTGGCTGGTGCCCGTCGGTCTGGCCGCGATCGGCGTCGGATTCGTGTTCGGCGACCGGAACAGCTTCAACTTCTCCGTCACCTTCGTCCTGGTCTTCGTGCTGATCGGACTCACGCAGCGACGCTGGGTACCGCTCAAGATGACCCCCGTCCTGCTCGTGGCCTACGTGGTGCCACTCGTGGTCATCGGGGGCCACCTGGGGTCTGCCGGACTGGAGTCGGCCATCTACGTCGTGCCGGCCTGCGTCGCCCTCGGCGAGCTGATCGCCTGGGGCATGAGCCGCCTGGCCGAGGCGAACGACGAGATCGCGGAGGGCGAGGCGAGCGTCCGCCAGCTCTTCGACGCGGCACCCATCGGGATCTGCAAACTCGGGATCGACGGCCGGTTCATCGAGGTGAACCGGGCCTATGGCGACATCCTCGGCTACGACCCCGACCAACTGGTCGGGATGCCCATGCAGTCGTTCACCCACCCGGACGACCGGGCCGCCAACCAGGAGCTCATCGGGAAGCTGCTCACCGGCGAGCTCGACCAGTTCAAGTTCGAGAAGCGCTACCTGCGCGCCGACGGCCACCAGGTCTGGGTGTCGGTCAACGGATCGGTGGTGCGGGGTGCTCACGGCGAGCCGCTGTTCCTCATCGGTCAGATCGAGGACATCACCGAGCGCCGGCAGTTGAGTGACGAACTGGCACTGCACGCCGTGACGGACCCGTTGACCGGCCTGCCCAACCGGACCCTGTTCATGGAGCGGCTCGAGACGGCGCTCCACCACGCCGAGACGTCCGGTCGTCAGATGGCGCTGATGTTCCTCGACCTCGACCGGTTCAAGCTCGTGAACGACGGGATCGGCCACGATGCCGGCGACCGACTGCTGCGACGGGTGGGCCAGCGCCTCCAGGGGGCCCTGCGCAGCTCCGACGTGCTGGCGCGGTTCGGCGGCGACGAGTTCACCGTGCTGTGCGAGGTGGCCGGCGTGGAGGAGGTGGATGCCGTGGTGGCCCGGCTCCGGGCGTCGATGGCCACAGCGGTGGCCGAGCCCGACTTCGAGCAGTTCGTGTCGCTGAGCATCGGCGTGGCGCTGTCCCACCCCGGTGGCATGGCGCCGTCGGTGCTCCTGCGGTCCGCCGACATCGCCATGTACCAGGCGAAACGGCTCGGGCCCGGCCGCTACGTCGTCTACGAGGAGCGCGACGAAGGCGATGCCGGCCGCAAGCTCCGGATGTCCAACGAGCTCCACCGTGCGGTCCGGGAGAACCAGCTCGTCCTGCATTACCAGCCCTACATCGACATGCGTGACATGACGCTGGTGGGCACCGAGGCACTGGTCCGCTGGCGGCATCCGGAGCGGGGCCTCCTGCCCCCGGGTGAGTTCATCGAGCTGGCCGAGGAGTGCGGACTGATGGTCGAGCTCGGGGCCTGGGTGCTGCGCGAGGCCTGCCGCCAGGGTGCCAGGTGGATGGCCGGCCGGGCGGTGGCCGGCATCGAGGGGGAGCCACCGGCCATGTCCGTGAACATCTCGCCCCAGCAGCTGTCCGACCCCGGGTTCACCGACATCGTGGCCTCGGTGCTGGTCGAGACGGGGTTCCCACCCGAGCGGCTCTGGCTCGAGATCACCGAGGGCGCCCTCATGCGTGACCCGGGGGCGGCGATCGCCATCCTGCGCACGTTGCGGGAGCTGGGCGTCCACCTCGCCATCGACGACTTCGGCACCGGGTACTCGTCGCTGAGCTACCTGCGGCGCCTGCCCGTCGAGGCGCTCAAGATCGACCGCAGTTTCATCGAGCACCTCGACGAGGAGTCCGACGACCGGGCCATCGTCGAGGCCGTGGTCGCGTTGGGCGACGCGCTGGGTCTCGGGATCATCGCCGAGGGCATCGAGCGGCCGAGCCAGGCGATCGAACTGGCGAGCCTCGGGTCCTTCGTGGCCCAGGGTTACCTGTACGCAAGGCCCGTCGACCCGCTGTTGGTCGGCGACCACCTGCCCCGGACGATCTCGGGCTGGGAGGCGAACAGCCGGCTCTCGATGGTCTGAGCGCCGGCGGCCGTCGCTGTCGGTCGGCACCGCACCACCGTCTGGCGGAGCGGGCCACGGTACGCGACGACAGGGGGCACGGCAGTGGCCGAGTCAGGAGCGGCCTGTGCGCCGCCCATCCCGACCGCGTCCGGGCCCTCGTGGCCGTGGCCGCGGTGAGCGGCACGTACCGGTTCGCCACGGGCCTGGCGGCCATCGAGAGCAGCCTCATGGCGAGCGGCTTCGGCGGCTGGGTGCTCCACGAGCTGGCGGAGGACGTGCCGAAGGACCTCGTGCGTTCCACGCTGCGCCAGGAGAGGAGCCTGACGCGCCAGGAGATCGCCACGCTGGCGGCACACGTCTGGGAGGACCCCGACAAGCGTGACTTCGTGCTCTCGCTGTCAGCGACCCTGTCGGGTCGAAACGCCGGTCTGCGCAACGACCAGGACCGCTTCCCTCGGCTCGACGACGTCGGACTCGGCGCAGTCCGTGCACCGACGCTGCTCGTCCACGGGACGGCCGACAGCGGCGTCGGGATCGGCCCTCAGGGGCGCCGGGCGTAGGGCATGACCTGGCTCATGCTCCACTGGTCGAGGGTGTTCAGCTGGACCTGGTCACCGGTCGCCTCGACGATCCGACCCCCGCCCACATAGATGGCCGTGTGGTACACGGTGGTCCAGTCGGCCGAGTTGGTACCCCAGAAGACGAGGTCACCCGCCTCGAGCTGGTCGAACGTTATCTGGGCCCCCGCCGTGTGGTACTGGTCGTCCGCCACCCGGGCGAAGGAGACGCCGACCCCGTGGACCCAGGACGCCAGGGCCAGCCCGGAGCAGTCGTAGCCCACCGGTCCGTTGCCGCCCCAGATGTACGGCTTGCCCAGCTGCTGGAAGGCGAAAAGGACGGCCTGGTCTCCCGGTGTGAGGGGCTCGAACAGGAGTGTCTCGGGCGCGAGGGTCTGGCCGGTCGCGCTGCCGAATGCCTGTGCGGTCCCGTTCTGCTGCACGATCCAGTAGCCGGCGTCGCCCGACGCCGGAACAACCTTCCTGACCGGCTCCCACGCCGACCCCACGGCGGAGCCGTAGAAGCCGGCGTTGCCGAAGGCGAACACCCCGCCGTCGCGTGCCACCATCCAGTAGCCGTGCCCGTTGTCGGTGCGGGCCAGCCCGACGATCGGCTGGCGCAGGGTGAGGTTGCCGGTCGAACCGTAGAAGCCGGCGTCGCCGAAGGCGAACACCCCGCCGTCACTCGCCACCAACCAGTAGCCCCGACCGTCGGCGGTGGCGGTCATGGCCACGATCGGCTGGTTGAGCACCAGGCTCCCGGTCGAGCCGTAGAAGCTGGCGTCACCGAAGCTGAACACGCCGCCGTCACTGGCCACCAACCAGTAGCCCCGGTCGTCGGGCGTCTGGGCCAGGCCGACGATCGGCTGGTTGAGCACGAGGTTGCCGGTCGATCCGTGGTAGCCGGCCGAGCCGTAGGCGAACACCCCGCCGTCACTGGCCACCAGCCAGTACCCGGTGAGTGCATGGTCGCTGACCGCGCTCACCAACGGCCGGTTGAGCGGTCCGGTCGGCGAGCCGTAGGAGGGGACGCCGTAGGGCTCCACGGCGCCCGAGGGGGTGAACAGCCAGAAATTGCCCCGCACCCCGGTCAGGGCCGTGTGTGGGGCCGGCGCGGCCCCGGCGTGCGATGTGCCTGCCGCCACCGGTCCGAGTGTCAGTGCGGCGGCAACCGCCACCATCACGCCGATCCACCTGCTCAGACTGATCCGACCCGTGTGCATCGTTCGACCCCTCCGACACGAGGTGGTCCGGTGACCACACTCAGCGTGTTCAGACTACCACCCTGCGTGGTAATCCTTCCAGGGCCAACTTCCTGTGCCGTCGGGTCGGGTGCTCAGCCCACGGTGGCGATCCCCCCGTCGACCGGGATGATCGCCCCGGTCAGATAGGCACCGGCCCGCGAGGCCAGGAAGATGGCCACGCCTGCCATATCGTCCGGTCGGCCGATCCGCTTGAGCGGGGCGCTGGCGGCGATCTGCTCGCCGAAGGTGTCGAGGGTGGCGGCCATCATCTTCGATTCGAAGGGGCCGGGGGCCACGGCGTTGACGGTCACGGTGGGGGCGAGGTGCTTGGCCAGGTGCCGGGTGAGCTGGTGCACGGCGGCCTTGGACGACGAGTACGAGTAGGACTCGAGTACCGGGACGTGGATTCCGTCGATCGAGCCGATGTTGATGACCCGGGCCGGGTCGTCCGGCGTCGATGCGGCCTGCAGCAGCGGTAGGAAGAACTTGGTGGTGTGGAAGACGCCCTGCACGTTGAGGTCGAGCACGCGCTGCCACGATGCCGTGTCGTGCTCGGCGAGGGGCGCTCCCCAGGTGGCCCCGGCGTTGTTCACCAGGACGTGGACACGGTCGTGGTCGGCCGCCACCGCATCGGCAAAGGTGCGGGCCCCTGCCTCGGTCGACAGGTCGGCGGCCAGGCCGCTGCAGCGACCGAACGCCGACAGCTCGGCGACGGTCGCCTCGACGGCGTCGGCCTTGCGGGACGCGATGACCACGTCGGCGCCGGCGGCCACGAACCCGCCGGCGATCATCCGGCCGATGCCACGGGAGCCCCCGGTGACGACGACGGTCTTGCCGGCGACGTCGAAGAGGGCGGACGGCGGCGTGGGTCCGGGGGTGTCGGTCATGGGGGGGACGGTACCCCACCCCGGCCGGACGGGTAACGTCCGCAGCCATGGGAGTCCTCCGGTGCACCTGGCCCTGACCGACGAGCAGCTTGCGCTGCAGGCCGAGCTACGCGCCTACTTCGCCGACCTGGCCGCGGCCACGTCGGTAGACGGAAAGCGACCGGACTACGTGGCCACCATCAAACGGATGGGCGACGACGGCTGGCTGGGCATCGGCTGGCCCACCGAGTACGGCGGCCATGGCCGGGGGCCCATCGACCAGATGATCTTCGTCGAGGAGTCGCACTGGGCCGGGGTGCCGCTCCCGCTGCTGACCCTGAACAGTGTCGGGCCCGCCATCATGCAGCTCGGCACCGACGAGCAGCGTGCGCGGTTCCTGCCGGCCATCCTGCGGGGCGAGGTCCACTTCTCGATCGGCTACACGGAGCCGGGGGCCGGCACCGACCTCGCATCCCTGCAGACCCGGGCCGTGTGCGATGGCGACGAGTACGTCATCAACGGCCGCAAGCTGTACACCAGCGCCATCCAGTACGCCGACTACGTGTGGCTGGCCGTCCGCACCGATCCCGAAGCGCCGAAGCACAAGGGGCTGTCGGTGTTCATCGTCCCGGTCGACACCCCGGGGTTCAGCTGGACGCCGCTGCGGACGATGGCGGGCGAGTTCACGAGCTCCACCTTCTACGAGGATGTCCGAGTGCCGGCCTCCAACCTGGTGGGGGAGGAGAACGGTGGGTGGACCCTCATCACCAACCAGCTCAACTTCGAGCGGGTGGCCATCTGCCCCGTGTCGGGCATCCTGCGCAGCATCACCGACGTGCGCCGATGGGCCCAGCAGACCCGCCTGGGCGACGGACGCCGCGTCATCGACCAGGAGTGGGTCCAGCTGCACCTGGCCCGGCTCTGGGCCCGGGCTGAGTACCTGAAGCTCATCAACTGGAAGGTGGCATGGGCCGCGGACAAGGGGCTCAGCCCGGCCGACGCCTCGGCCACCAAGGTCTACGGCAGCGAGTTCGCGCTCGAGGCCTACCGCATCCTCCTGGAGGTCGTGGGCCAGGCCGGCTACCTGGCCGAAGGGTCGCCGGGAGCCGTACTGAACGGCGACCTCGAGCACCGGGCCCGCAGCCAGACGATCTTCACCTTCGGCGGGGGCACCAACGAGATCCAGCGGGACATCATCTCGTGGATCGGGTTGGGGCTGCCCCGCGCCAAGCGGTAGGGGGTCGGCCCGCGGACCGGCCGGGCGGCGCTACACATGTGGCTGCCCACCGGTCCCGTCCCGGTGGACAGGACCTCAAGATCCGGGCGCCGTGAGCCGAGGAATTCACATGGCGACAATCGAGGCGGTAGGAGCCACGGCACCGGTCAACGGCGTCACTCTGGCGTTCGACGACACGGGCGGCGACGGCCCGGTGGTGATGCTCAGTCACGGCTTCCTGATGGATCGGACCATGTTCGACGACCAGGTGGCCGCACTGCGCGACGGGTACCGGGTCATCACCTGGGACGAGCGCGGGTTCGGCGAGACGGTCTACGACGAGCGGCCCTTCACGTACTGGGACTCCGCCCGGGACTGCCTCGCCCTGATGGAGCACCTCGGGATCGAGCGCGCCGTGCTGGGTGGGATGTCCCAGGGTGGGTTCATCGCCCTGCGGGCTTCCCTGCTCGATCCCGACCGGGTCCGGGGCCTGATCCTGCTCAGCACCCAGGCGGGCCCCGAGGACGCCGACGTGATCCCGATCTACCAGGGCATGATCGACGCCTGGATCGAGGACGGCCCGTCGCTCGCGGCCTGTGAGGTCAGTGCCGGGCTCATCCTGGGCGACCCCGACCTGTCGGCCGCGTGGTCGGCCATCTGGATGGAACGTCCCCCCGAGTCGATCCGCCACCCCGGACAGGCGCTGGTCGGGCGGGAGGGGATCGAGCACCGCCTCAGCGAGATCGCCGCTCCCGCACTGGTCGTCCACGGCACCGCCGACGTCTCCATCTCGTTGGACAAGGCCCAGCGTATGGCCGACGGCCTGGTGGGCTGTGCGGGAGTGCTGGCCGTGGAGGGCGGCACCCATGCCGCCAACCTGACCCACCCCCGGCAGGTCAACGAGGCCATCCTCGCCTTCCTGGCCGGACTGCCCGACTGAGGGCCCGTCCCGGGCGGCATGGCCCGGCCATCGGGCTGCGTGCCTCAGCCGGGAGCCGTCGCCGTGATGGAGCCACTGCCCGGCGTGACGGGGGTGAGCGTGGCTGCCGTCGGCAGCGCCAGCCGGACGCTCGCGAACCGCACCGACCCACCCAGACGGGGCTGCGCGTAGGAGACCGTGGTCGCCACCAGCTGCAGTTCGATGTCCGACGACGGCGTGGCCGTGTAGGCCACGATCTCGAGCGGCACGGTCACCACGTGGGTGGAGCCGTCCAGGGCGACGGGTATCGGCGTCACCTGGTTGCCGAGCACGGTGCCGCTCGCCTTGTCGACGAGCTGGGCGAAGACCCGGGTGGGCCGGGCGCCGGCGGGCGCCGTGCCGGAGTAGGTCAGCACGAGGCGCGGCGCCCCGACGACGACCACCGGCCTCGTGAACGTGACCGGGACGTCGACGGCGTCGGTGGCCGGCGCAGGGGTGATCGGCGCCACCAGGCTGCCCAGCTCCTGGCCGGCCGGGACCGAGGTCACGGGGCCCGACCCGCCGGACGCCACCAGGTCCAGGGTGCCGGAGCCCGAGGCGGCCACCGGCGCCCCCTGGGCGACCGGGTAGGACGGAGCCGAGTAGGTGGTGCCGTTCTGGTCCACGAAGCTGAACCCGGGACCGGTGTCGACGGAGGTGTCCTTCTGGACGTAGCGCTTCAGCCACGCCAGGGTGGCCTCTTCGGGCGCGGCGGTGTTGCCGGCCGCCGTGAGGCAGACGCCGTGCCCGCCGCAGAACCACTGCATGGCGGTGGGCACGCCCGCCGCCCGCAGCACCTCGTAGTTGTCGACGCCCTCCTGCAGGGTGAACAGGGTGTCGACGGTGCCCTGCAGGATGAGCGTCGGGATGTGGACGCCGCCGAGGTACTCCGCCGGCCCGCGCTCTGCGAACCACGCCTCCTGGCCGGCGTCGACGGTTCCGCTGGCCAGTCCGGCCCGCGATGCGGCCAGCACCTCGGGGGCCACATGGTCGCTACTCGACAGGTTCGAGAGGATGCCCGCCCAGCCGCTCTTGACGATGCCCGACTTGAACAGGCTGGTGGTCAGCGAGTGCCAGGCGATCGTCGGCACGATGGCGTCCACGCGGCAGTCCGTGGCTGCGGTGACGAACTGGATGCCGCCGCCGTAGGAGCCGCCGACCATCCCCATCCGGGGGTCGCCCGGGGCGTCGAGCTGCACGCCGGGCCGTGTGGCCACCCAGTCGATCAGCGCGCTGACGTCACGGGCCTCGTAGGCCGGGCTGTCGACCGCGGCCTCGCCCCCCGATGCGCCGAATCCGCGCGGGTCCCAGGTCAGGACGTTGTAGCCGGCCTGGAACAGGGTGGAGATGGCATCGGCCCCGAGGAGGCTCTGGCCCGGTGAGTTGCTGGTGTCGGTGTCGCCCGGGAGGCTCCAGCCCGGCCCCATGAGGATCGTCGGGTGGGTCGCCGTCGGGGCCGGGTGCAGCGAGCTCTCGTAGTCGGCGAGCGGGAACCAGTGGGCGCGGATGACCGTCCCGTCGAAGGACGTGACGTTCCAGTCGGTCGTCGACCCGGGCACCGGGGTGGCCGCGACGGGTGTCGCGGGCTCGCCCCGGTGGCACGTCGCCGACGTCGTCGTGGCCGCGGTCGAGGTGGTGGTGGCGGACGTGGACGAGGACGAGCAGCCCGTCAGGGTGCCGGCCACCACCAGGGCGGCCACGGCCGTCCCCCAGGCGATCGCCCGGTGGCGTCGGGGGGCGTACCGGTCGGGATGGAGGGAGTGCGGGCGCATCGGCGGAGTGTTGCACCGGTCGGGAGGTTGGGCAATCTCGGGTCGCGGGGCGGACTTGCCGTACGAGGGGGTCTACCGGTGGAATGGGGAGATGGCCTCCGCTTCCACACCGGTGTCTCCTGTCGCGCCCCGGTCCGCCCGCGTGCGGTGGTGGGCGCTCGTTGTCGTCTGCCTGGCCATGTTCATGAACGCCCTCGACTCGTCGATCGTGAACGTGGCGCTCCCGGACATCCAGAAGGACCTGCACTTCACCCCGTCGAGCCTGGCCTGGGTGGTCGACGCCTTCCTCATCACCTTCGGCAGCTTCCTGCTGATGGCCGGCCGTCTGGGCGACCTGATCGGGCGGCGCAAGGTGTTCCTGACGGGGATCGTGCTCTTCACCGGTGCGTCGATCATGTGCGGCGTGGCCCAGAGCCAGGGGGTGCTCATCGTCGGCCGGTTCCTCCAGGGGATCGGCGGTGCGTTCTCGGCGTCGGTCATCATCGCCATCATCGTCACCGAGTTCCCCGAGGCCGGTGAGCGCAGCAAGGCCATGAGCGCCTACATCTTCGTGGCCGTCGGGGGCGGGTCCATCGGGCTGCTGGTGGGCGGCATCCTGACCCAGGCCCTCAACTGGCACTGGATCTTCTTCATCAACGTGCCCATCGGGGTGTTCACGTTCATCTTCGGTCGGGCCCTGATCGTGGAGAACACCGGGCTCGGCATACGCACCGGGGTCGACGTGGCCGGGTCGGTGCTGGTGACCGTCGCGCTGATGGTCGGGATCTACGGCATCTCGACGGCCACCGAGTACCACTGGGTGTCCGCCCACACGCTCGGCTTCGTGGGGGCCGCGGTGCTCATGCTCGTCGCTTTCGTGGTGCTGGAGTCGCGCCTGGCCAATCCGATCATGCCGCTGCGCATCTTCCGGATCCGGACGCTGACCAGGTCCAGCATCATCCGGGGGATGCTGGCGACCGGGATGTTCACCACCTTCTTCCTCGGCGCCCTCTACCTGGAGGGCGTCCTGGGCTTCAGTCCCGTGCAGACCGGCCTCGCCTTCCTCCCCATGTCGGTCACCATGGGCATCCTGTCGGCGGGGATCACGGCGCGGCTCGTGACCCGGTTCGGCGACAAGCGGGTCCTGATCCCCGGCATGGTCGCCGGAACGCTCGGCCTACTGCTGCTGACCACCCTCGGGACGGACACCTCGTACGTGTCGGTCATGCTCCCGGCGTTCCTGTTGATCGGACTGGGGGCCGGCACGGCCTTCGCCCCGCTGCTGTCGATCGCCATGGCGGACGTGCCGGTCGTGGACGCTGGGCTCGGTTCCGGCATCGTCAATGTCTCCATGCAGATGTCCTCTGCGCTGGGCCTCGCCATCCTCAGCGCGATCGCAACGGGTCGGACCCACGCCCTGGAGGCGGCAGGTCACCCGGTGGAGGTGGCGCTGACCGACGGGTACCGGCTGGCCTTCCTGATCTCGGCAGTGCTTGTCGGGGTGGGGACGGTCGTCGCCGTGGTGGCGCTGGAGAGGTCCGGCACCCGACCGTCCGGTACGGCCGAAGAGGTCCACCTGGCCGAGGAGGAGCTGTCGGCCGCCTCCGAGCCGTTCCCGCACTGAGCAGGGCGACGGCGCCTCAGTAGAGGCCGACGATGTTCCCGTCCTCGTCGAGGTCGATGTCGAAGGCCGCCGGGTGGGAGCCGAGGCCGGGCATGGTCCGCATGTCGCCGCAGATGGCGTAGGCGAAGCCGGCACCGGCGGACAGCCGCACCTCGCGCACCGGCAGTCGCCAGCCGGTGGGTGCGCCCTTGAGCGCCGGGAACGACGAGATGGACAGGTGGGTCTTGGCGATGCAGACCGACAGCCCACCGAACCCCTCGGCCTCGAGCTGGTCCAGTCGCCGGGCGGCCCCGGGCGCGTAGTCCACGCCGTCGGCCCCGTACATACGGGTGGCGATGGTCTCGATCTTCTGGCGCAGCGTGGCCTCGGACGGGTAGAGGAACCGGAACTCGCCCGGCTCCTCCGCCGCGGCGGCCACCGCCTCGGCCAACTCGGTGGCGCCACTGCCTCCGTCGGCGAAGTGCGTGGTGACCGCGCACCGCACACCGAGCGAGGCGGCGATCTCCCGGATGGCGTCGTACTCGCTCGGGTGGTCGCCCGGGAAGGCGTTGATGGCCACGACCGGCGTCACGCCGTGGAGGCGGACGTTCTCCACCTGCTTGACGAGGTTCGCTCCGCCGGCCAGCACCTCGTCGGGGTTCTCCTCGAGGATGGCCGGGGGGAGGGGCCTGCCGGGCACGATCCGGTGGGTCCCCGAATGGGCCTTGAGCGCCCGGACGGTGGTGACCACGACGGCGGCGTCCGGGACGAGACCGGACACCCGGCACTTGATGTTGAAGAACCGTTCCGCGCCCATGTCCGCGCCGAAGCCCGCCTCGGTGATGAGGTAGTCGCCGGCGTGGATGCCGATCTGGTCGGCGACGACGGACGAGTTGCCGTGGGCGATGTTGCCGAACGGTCCGGCATGGACCAGTACCGGGGTGTGCTCGAGCGTCTGGAGCAGGTTGGGCTTGAGGGCGTCCCGCATGATGACCGCCATGGCCCCGGCGCCCCGCAGCTGCTCGGCGGTCACCGGGCGGCCCCGGACATCGAACCCGACCA
The DNA here is from genome assembly GCA_003164095.1 of Acidimicrobiaceae bacterium. GTDB lineage: Bacteria > Actinomycetota > Acidimicrobiia > Acidimicrobiales > RAAP-2 > Bog-756. Next base: position 18,640 of record PLRX01000142.1, read on the forward strand.
CGACCTCGCCCAGACGCCGCCGCAGGTCGCGCAACGACGTCGACAGGGCCAGGATCGCCATGACCTCGGAGGCCGCGGTGATGTCGAAGCCCGACTGACGGGGCACGCCGTCCTCGGCGGTTCCCAGTCCGATCACGATGTTGCGGAGTGACCGGTCGTTGACGTCGAGCACCCGCCGCCACGTGATGGCATGGAGGTCGAGCTCCAGCTCGTTGCCGTGGTGCAGGTGGTTGTCGACGATGGCCGACAGGGTGTTGTGGGCGGCGGTGACGGCGTGGATGTCGCCCGTCAGGTGGAGGTTGAACGCCTCGAACGGTCCGGCCTGGCTGTAGCCGCCACCGGCCGCGCCACCCTTGATCCCGAAGGTGGGGCCCATCGACGATTGCCGGATGGCCGCCGTGGCGCGCTTGCCGATGTGCTTGAAGCCCTGGGCCAGGCCGATGGTGGTGGTCGTCTTGCCCTCGCCCAGCGGGGTGGGGGTGATGGCGGTCACGACGATGTACCGGGCCCGGGGGCGCTCCGCGAGTGCGCCGACGGCATCGAGTGAGACCTTGGCGATGTAGCGGCCGTAAGGCTCGAGGAGGTCCTCGCCGATCCCCATGCCGGCGGCCACCTCGGTGATGGGCAGGAGCGTGGCCTTGCGTGCGATCTCGAGCGCGGTCAGCGGCGGGGCGTCGGGCATCAGGTCTCCTCGGGCCGGCCCGGGTGTGCCCCACCACGGGGGACGGGCCGCCCGGACTGTAACGCGGCCCACTCGTCCAGGCCTCGTCCGGGAGCCCCAGAAACGCCACGGAAGCGCCACCGCTACGTTGGCACCATGGGTCATGACACTCGTACTGACAGAAGAGTGACCCGGGCTGCGCATCCGGGCCGCGGGCAGGACATCTGGTGAGTCCGGCCCGCGGCGTCGGTGCCGTCGACCACGTGACGTTGTTCGGCCATTGGATCTGCCCCTCCTCGGTCCGGGTGTCGTTCGCCCTGGCCGAACGGGGCATCACCCACGATCTGGTGGACGTGCCGCCGACCGCCGCTCGTCCGCCGGGCTACGTCGTCCCACCCGAGTTCGTCGAGCACTCGCCGCGAGGCGAGATCCCGTTGGTCCGCATCGGGTCGGAGTACCGGGCGGACTCACTACCGATCCTCGAGTGGCTGGAGGAACGGATCGACGGACGGTCTCTCCTGCCGTCGGACCCGGGTGAGCGGACCCGGGTGTTCGACGCCATGGCGTGGATCGACGCACGCGTGTTCCCGCCGATGATCGGCGTCTACTACGGCACGCACGCCGAGCGCATCGCTGCGTCGGCCGCAGACCTCGCCGACGCTCTGGTCGCCCTGGGGGACCGGCTGGGCGACGGGCGGTGGCTGGTCGGTGAGGGTCCGACGCTGGCCGAGGCGACCGTGGAGCCGCTCTACGTGCGGCTCGACGGTCTGGTCCGCCTCGGGTTCGACCGTCCCCTCGACCCCAGGGTCGCCGCCCACCGGGCCCGGGTGGCGCAACTGGACGGTGGACGGGCGGTCGCATGGTCGACGGCGCAGACCGACGAGTTCGTCGGACGGTGCGAGGCCTTCCGGGCCCGTCGGCGAGCGTCCGAGGGCATGCCGTCCGGCGGGTAGCCGGACGGCCGGGCCCTGCTCAGGCGGTGGGCACCGGCTCCTGTGGCGGCCCCCACACTTCGCGGTTGTCCGACCGGACCACCCAGCGCCGTGGGCGGATGTCGAGCAGGGGGTCGAGCCCGGCTCCGACGAACAGCGCGCGGATGGTCACCTGCTCGTCGGCAGTCGCCGCGCCGAAGGCGTCCTGGAGCCGCTTCAGGAGGAAGGTCCGGTAGGGCACCACGGCGACGGTCATGTCGTGGCCACGCCAGGAGAACGTGGTGGTGCCGCTGATCCGCCGCTTGGGCTTGCCGAGGACGACCTCGCCGTCGGTCACGTCGGGGTGCTCGGCGAGCCACGCGTCGACGGCGGCCACCTGGGCCACGGCCTCGTCGAGGAACTCGTCGCCGATGTAGGAGAGCAGCGCCCGCAGCGTGTCGGGCACGGTGTCGTCGGCGAAGAGGTCCTCGCTGCAGTCGCCGTACTCGGAGGCGTCCTGCACGGGCGCGTGCATGCGCTCGACCCAACGCCACACCCGCTGGGCGCGTTGCTTCATGAGCACCGAGGGGTAGGGGTCGCGGGCGAGGTGGGCGTAGAGGGGACCGAAGAAGCCGAAGTCGGCAATGGTGGGCCGTCCGCCGAGCAGGAAGGGGGAGCCGGCCAGGTGGGCGTCGAACAGGGTCAGGAACTCCGCATAGGACCGCTCGATGGCGGGCACGAGCTCCTCGGTCACCCCGAACGCGGCGGTGGCGCTCCGCATGCGCTCGGAGGCGAAGGCGAACACGGCGTCGCGTGTGGCGTCGTCGGCACCCACGACCAGGGCGGCGCTGAAGTCCTTGGCCAGGAACGGCACGTTGACGTCGTCGAAGTCCCAGCGGTAGTGCATCGCCGGGCGCAGCAGGCCCTCGCCGCCGAACAGCTCCAGCAGGTGGGCGACGGTGCGCTGGACGGGAGTCGCCGGGTAGGCGGATCGTTCCGGGGCCACGGTGGCGTCGAGGTGGTCGATGATGTCCACGGTGTCCTGCACGATGGTCCCGTCGGGCGTCTGGAGCACGGGGATGATCCACCGGCCGATGGCGGGCTCGACCTCGGCGCCGTAGCGCGGGTCGCCCGGCGCACGTTCCACGTACTCGATGCGGTGGGTGCGCAGGTAGGAGCGGGCCTTGCCGGAGTAGAGCGACGCGGGCATGGCATAGAGCACATAGGGGTCCATCGGGGTCTCCTGTTCTGGCGACGGTCGGCTGCAGGTCGGCGGCCGTCCGCCGGTCCGCCCCGGTTGCGAGTGTATCTTCTGTCAGATACCTTGACAGATGTCACCAGCATTGACAGAAGTGCCGCCCGCCCCTCCGGGCGCCGGCGGCGGCCATGGAAGGGGCCCCGCATGAAGTTCGGCATCGTCTTCGCCAATACCGGACCCTTCGTCGACCCGGGCCCCGCCGTCGAGCTGGCCCGGTCCGCCGAAGCAGCGGGATTCGAGTCGCTGTGGACCGTGGAGCACACCGTGGTGCCGGCCGGCTACGAGTCGACGTACCCGTACGACCGGTCGGGGCGCATGCCCGGCTCCGACGACGCCCCGATCCCGGACCCGTTGGTGTGGCTCGCCTACCTGGCCTCGGCGACGTCCACCATCAATCTGGCCACCGGGATCCTGATCCAGCCGCAGCGCAACCCGGTCGTCCTCGCCAAGGAGGTGGCCACCCTCGACCACCTGTCCGGTGGACGCGTGCAGCTCGGGGTCGGCGTGGGCTGGCTGGAGGAGGAGTTCGACGCCATCGGCATCCCCTTTACCGAGCGCGGCCGGCGCACCGACGACGGGATCGCCGCCATGCGCGCGTTGTGGAGCCAGGACCAGGCCACCTACGCCGGCGAGTTCACCTCCTTCACCGACTGCATCTGCCGGCCGCGACCGGTGGGCGGGACGGTGCCGGTCCACATCGGCGGTCACACCGAGGTGGCGGCCCGACGGGCCGGCCGCACCGGCGACGGGTTCTTCCCGGCGTCGGGCAGCCACGACAAGCTCGCCGCTCTCTTCGCCGTTGTGCGCAGCACCGCCGAGGAGGCGGGGCGTGACCCGGACGCCATCGAGATCACCTGTGGCGGCAACGGGGTCTTCGGCCCGGGCGCACTCGACGAGGCAGCCGCCCTGGCCGAACTCGGGGTCGACCGGATCGTGGTCCCGTCCTTCCTGTTCTGGAAGGACACGGAGGCCGCGCTGGCTGCCTACGGCGACGAGGTGATCGCCCGGATCTGACCGGGACCACAGCGCACCCCGGCCGGGCGACCGGCCCCGACGACACATCTGCCGCCACGCGGCACGGAGGAAGGACGACACCATGGAGCTGGACGGACGGATCGCGGTCATCACGGGGGCGGCATCGGGCATCGGGTTGGCACTCACCGAGCGCTTCCTGTCCGAGGGCATGGTGGTCGTGATGGCGGACATCGAGCAACCGGTCCTCGAGCGGGAGTCGGCCCGCATCGCCGACGCCGGTGGGCGGGTGCTCCCGGTGGTGTGCGACGTGTCGGACCCGGACCAGGTGACCGGCCTCCGGGACGCCGCCGTCGCCGCCCACGGGGCTGTCCACCTCCTGTGCAACAACGCCGGGGTGGCCAACGGACAGGTCAACCACAGGACCAAGCCCGCCACGTGGCAGTGGGTGGTGGGGGTCAACGTGCTCGGCGTCGCCTACGGCGTGAGCGCGTTCGTGCCCCTGATGCTGGAGCAGGGCGAGGGCCATGTGGTCAACACGGCCTCCGAGGCGGGACTCACGTCGTCGCCGGTGCTCGGTCCGTACCACGCCACCAAGTACGCGGTCGTGGGCCTGTCCGAGTCCCTCGCCCTGGAGCTCGAGGGCACCGGTGTGGGCGTGTCGTGCCTCTGCCCGGAGCTCGTTGCCACCCGGATCTTTGAGTCCTCCCGGAACGCACCCGAGGCACTTGGGTTCCCGCCGCCGCCGGCCGTCCCGATCGAGCAGATGGCCGAGTTCATGGGCACCGTGGCCATGGACCCGGCCGACCTGGCCGCCGACGTCGCGTACGCGGTGCGGGCCCGCCGCTTCTGGATCCTCACCCACCAATCCACCCTCGGCCGGGTGCACGACCGGAACCGGCGGCTCGAACAGGGGCGCAACCCGAAGTTCGGGCACGGGGCCTGAGGAGTGGCGGCGGTGTCGGCGGAAGCGGGAGACGGGCCGGCCTCGGACCGGGTGCTCGACGGGCGGTCGGCCATCCGGGACCGCAACCGTGACGCCGTCCTCGACGCCGTCCTCGATCTCTTCTCCGAGGACAACCTCAGCCCGGGTCCCGAGGAGGTGGCGGAGCGGGCCGGACTGTCCGTCCGGTCGGTCTACCGCTACTTCGACGATCACGACGCCCTGTCGCGTGCGGCCATCGAGCGACAGCTCGAACGGCTGGCCCCCTTGCTCCTGCTGCCCGCCATCGGCGAAGGCGGACTCGATCACCGCATCTCCCGGTTCGTGGAGGCCCGCCTCCGCCTCCAAGCGGCCGCCGGTCCCGCCCTGCGGGCCACGCGCATGCGTGCCACCTTCGACCCGATCGTACGCGACCAGTTCGAATCCGACCGCACCAGTCTGCGCGAGCAGATCGAGCGGCAGTTCGCCCCCGAGCTCAGGGCAATGGCCCCGGACCGGGCACGGGCGCGCCTGGCGGCGGCGGACGCCCTCTGCGCGTTCGAGTCCCTCGACCACTACCTCGTGCACCGGGGGCTCGGCGCCGCCGACACCGCTGTCCTGCTGGCCGACGCCCTGCACGCCCTGCTGACCGACTGACCACCACTGTCCACGACCACACAGCACGACCATCCACCACCTCCATCCACTGGCTCCCGGGCCGCAGAAAGGAACGGCAGCATGGCAGGCAGACTGGAGTACCCCTTCGGGTCCATCGACGTCGGGACCGCCGGCCGCTGGCTGCACCTGCCCCCCGAGGACGATGGTCACGTATGGATGCTGAACCTCATGAAGTACCGGGCGGTCGCCGACTACGGCGACGAGGGAGGACCGGCCATCTCGGGCAAGGAGGCCGACGACGTCTACGCGCCGACGGCCGTGCTCGCCGACCTGGGCGCCACGATCCCGCTGTTCGGCGACGTCACCCACCAGGTGGCCGACGACGTCGCCTGGGACCGCATCGCCATCGTCCGCTACCCGAGCCGGGCCTCGTTCTTCGCGATGCAGGACAGGGACGACTTCAAGAAGCAGTACGTGCACAAGAGGGCGGGCATGGAGACCACCATCGTGATGGGCTGTGTGCCTCTCAGCGTCGCCGACCCGGCGGAGGCCGGTAGCGGTCAACTCGTGATGCGGGTGCGCCGGTTCGCGGACGGTGCCACCCCCGGCCCGGATCCCGGACGCGTCACGCCCGTGGCCCACTTCGCGGTCGACGGGGTGATCCTCGGCGACGGGCGCCGCTGGGACGACGTCCGGTTCGACCGGGTGGAGGAGGCGTCACTGGCGGCCTTGGCGGACACGTCCGGTCTGGCCGACCAGGTCGTGGTGGTCATCGACCCGCTGATGGAGAGCCTCGTCGACTCCGTGCAGACGGCGGGGGAGTGAGCGGCAGTGGACGTCCTGCGCACACCTGACGACCGCTTCGACGGACTGCCCGGCTTCGACTTCGCGCCCCACTACCGGGAAGTGGAAGCGGCCGACGGCACCCCGTTGCGTTACCACTTCGTGGACGAGGGGCCACGGGACGCAGCCCCCGTGCTCCTGCTCCACGGGAACCCGGCGTGGTGCTACCTCTACCGGCACATGGTCCCGGGGCTGGTCGAGCGGGGCCACCGGGTGGTCGCACTCGACCTCATGGGCCTCGGGCGCTCCGACAAGCCGCTCGACCAGGACGACTTCACGATGGCCGGCCACACCGACTGGATGGGCCAGTGGCTCGAGGCCGAGGACCTGCGCGAGATCACCCTGTTCTGCCAGGACTGGGGCGGGATGCTGGGGCTCGCCCTGCTGCCCGACCACGGCGACCGGTTCGCCCGCGTGGTGGCGTCGAACACCGGGCTGCCGGAGGGGCAGGGTGTCAACGGGTTCCTGGAGAAGTGGCTGGCTTTCAGCCAGTCGGTCGACGTGCTCCCGGTCGGGGCGCTCCTGCAGGGTGGCACGACCCGCGAGCTGTCGGCCGGGGAGGTGGCGGCCTACGACGCGCCGTACCCCGACGGCAGCTACCAGGCCGGACCGAAGCGCTTCCCGATGCTCATCCCGGTCCAGCCGGACAACCCGGGCGTGCCCCAGGCCAAGGCCATCTGGGCGCACCTCGAGACGTGGGAGAAGCCGTTCCTGACGGTCTTCGGTGACCAGGACCAGGTGGCCTACAAGGCCGGCGCCCACCTGCCGCTGCAGCGGCGGATCCCCGGTGCGCAGGGCCAGCCCCACCGGGTGCTCGAGGGTGCGAGCCACTTCATCCAGGAGGATGCACCGCACGAGCTGGTGACGATCATCGACGACTTCGTCCGGGCGACGGCCGACTGACGCGGCAGGACCCCCTCCGCCAGGAGTCCACCGGTACGATCGATCCGCCGGCGCACCAGGTGTCGGCCGCACAGTGTGGAGGAACGCCATGACCACCGTCGCCACCGTCCGTGGGCCGATCGACTCCGCCGACCTCGGCCGCACCTACATGCACGAGCACATCTTCGTGCTCACCTCCGACGTCCAGCAGAACTTCCCCGAGGAGTGGGGCGACGAGGACACCCGCGTGGCGGACGCCGTGGCCAAGTTGGGGGCACTGGCGGCCAGCGGGGTCAGCACCATCGTCGATCCGACGGTCATCGGCCTCGGGCGCTACATCCCGCGCATCCAGCGGGTCGCCGACCAGGTTCCCGAACTCAACGTCGTAGTGGCCACCGGCTGCTACACCTACCACGACGTCCCGTTCTTCTTCCACTACCGCACCCCGGCCATCGGTGCCCTGCTCGGGAGGGAGGAGACCGAACCGATGGTGCCCATGTTCGTGGCCGACATCGTCGAGGGGATCGCCGGGACCGGGGTGCGGGCCGGCATGCTCAAGTGCGCGGTCGACGAGGACGGCCTGACCCCCGGCGTCGAACGGATCATGCGGGCCGTGGCCAAGGCCCATCTGGCCACGGGCTGCCCCGTGACCGTCCACACCCACCCGGGGACGCAGCGGGGCCTCGACGTGCAGCGGGTGATGGCCGAGGAGGGAGTCGACCCGGGCGCCGTCGTGCTCGGGCACAGCGGCGACTCGACGGACGTCGACCACCTCGGCGCGCTCGCCGAGGCCGGCTTCTGGCTGGGCATGGACCGGTTCGGCATCAACCTCGAGACGACATTCGAGGCGCGGGCCGACACCGTGGTCGAGCTGTGCAGGAGGGGCTACGCCGGTCGCATGGTCCTGTCCCACGACGCCGCCTGCTACATGGACTGGGTGGATCCGGAGGCCATGCCGTTCCTGCCCCAGTGGCACTACCTCCACATCGAGCAGGACGTGCTGCCGTACCTGCGCGACCACGGCGTGACCGAGGAGCAGATCACCAGGATGCTCGTCGACAACCCCTGGCGGATCTTCGAAGGCGGCTGACAGCGGGCCCTCTGCAGTGCCGGTCCGTGGGGTGCGACCGACTCAGGGCGTGAACGTGGCCACGTCCCCGGGCCGGCCGCAGGTGGAGGGCGCCGGCGAGCCGGCCAGCCGGGCGTTCATCCACGCCACGATCGTGGGTGCCGCCTCGATCACCACCGTGCCGTGGGTGGCGCCGGTGACATGGAGGTACTGGAGGGTGTCGCCGATCGGGCACGCCTTGGTGGTCACGTAGGTGTCGGTCAGTGGCGGAGGAACTGTGCCGTCAGCCGTCCCCTGGACGACCAGCATGGGCACGGTGGTCCGCACGTTGCCGGGGTCGTTCGCCCGGGCATGGGCCTGTACCGTCGGATCCGACCCGGCGCCGGCCGCGAACACACCGCCCGGCGTGACGTGGTGCGTCACGATGGCTTCGGCCACCCGGTCCGAGCAGCCGCGGGTGACCTCGGTCGATGCGAAGGCCTCGCCGGCGGGGGTGAACACCGTCGAGGCGGGCAGGTCCGTGTAGGTCTTCGTCCAGGAGTACGCGGTGGGGATGCTGTACGGCAGGAACTGCGCACCGAGCGGGGTGCCGATGGTGGCGACCAGCGTGCTGAGACCGGTGGCCGGGGCGGCGGCCACCACGCCGATCACATGGAGGTCGGGCGCGTAGGTGGGGGCCATCTCCGCCGCGAAGAGTGCGGCGTGCCCGCCCTCGGAGTGGCCGTAGATCACCACGGTGTCGGCGGTGCGGAGGCCGGCGATCTGCCGGGTCGCCCGGGTGGCATCGAGGACCGATCGGCCCTCGCTCGAGCCGAGCAGGTAGGGGTGGACGCCGTCGGCGACGCCGAGGCCCTGGTAGTCGGCCGCCGACACCACGTACCCGGCGGCCAGGTACAGGGCGAGGGAGGGGAGGAGGTACGGACCCGCCCCCCCGCCCGAGTCGGTGAACAGCGACGGTGCGCACGGCGCCGCGAAGCCCGAGGTCCCGTGCGCCCAGGCGATGACGGGATAACCCCCGGCCGGTGCCGGAACCGACGGTGCGATGACGTAGCCCGACTCGGCCACGTCGGCTCCGTAGATGGTGGTCGAGTGGTAGAGGATCCTCCACACCCTGGCGCCGGCCGACACCTCCGGCACGCCGGTCACCACGACCGACCGGATGAGGCTGCCGGGTGCCGCTGCCGGCAGCGGCGACGGCGGCGAGTAGAAGGCGTGGATGGCCGAGGAGGCCGCGGCCGAGATGCCCGTGGTGGTGGTCGGCGACGCGCCCGAGGACGTGCAGGCGGCGAGCCCGACGGCGAGCACGGCTGCGGTTGCGGCCGCCCACCGGCGCCCCCTGGTCCGCGTCCCCGTCGGGACGCGGACGTGCGTCCTGGTCATCGGTCCTCCCCCTGGTGCGACCTGTCCGACGCTACCCCGGCCGGCGCCCGCCGTCAGCTGACGGCGGCCAGCAGGGCGGCCTGGCGGTCGACGAGCTCGGGGAGCACCTCGGCCGGCAGGTCGTGGGCCATGCCCTCGACCACCCACAACTCGGCGCCGGGGACGGCCTCGGCCGTCGCAACACCGCCCGGCAGGGTGACCAGGGGATCGGCCGAGCCGTGCACGACGAGCGTCGGCACGGACACACCGGCCAGGCGGGCCGCCCGGTCGGGCGAGGCGAGGATGGCGGCCAGCTGGCGCATCGTGCCCTCGGGATGGTTGCCCCGGTCGAAGTGGACCCCGGCCCGCTCCCGCGCGCCGGCCTCGTCGAAGGGGAAGCCGGGGGAGGCGATGATCCGCGCTCCGGCGACGGACTGCTCGATGACGGCCTCGCGCCCGACGGCGGGCTCGACCAGGAGTGCGCCCATCGCCTCGGGCGTCGGGGGGCCGGTGGTCGGCCCGGGTGTCGACATGATCGACGTGAGGGTGCGGGTCCGCTCCGGGTAGTCGACGGCGAACTGCTGGGCGATCATGCCGCCCATCGAGACGCCGAGGACGTGCGCCGAGTCGATGCCGAGGGCGTCGAGGAGGCCGGCGGCGTCAGCGGCCATGTCGGCGATCAGGTAGGGGACGGGGGTTGCCGGATCGCCGAGGAGCGCGCCGATGTCGGGAACGCCGGCGTCGTCGAACCAGGTGGAGCCCCCCTGGTCGCGGTTGTCGAAGGTGATGACGTGGAAGCCGGCTCCCACCATGGCGTCGACGAAGGCGGACGGGAAGTCGGTCAGCTGTGCACCGAGGCCGTGGATGGTGAGCAACGGGGGCGCCGACGGGTCGCCGTGGGTGGCGTAGGTGATGTCGATGCCGTTGGCGGTGGTGGTGGGCACGTGTCGCTCCTCGTCGTCTCCGGTCGCAGTGGGCACGATACTGCGACAATGGTCCGGATCGAGCGCCCACCCGACCGGTGAGGCGACGGAACGGGGAGGACCATGACCACCGAGCCCAGCAAGGCGACCACTCCACCGCCGGGCGACGCCCCACCCCGGGGCGTCGCCCTGGTGACCGGCGCGAGCAGGGGGATCGGCAAGGCGATCGCCGTCCACCTCGCCCGGGCGGGCTTCGACGTGACGATCGGGGCGCGGACGTTGCGCGAGGGCGAGGCACGGGAGCACTCCTCCACGGTGGCCGCCTCGGACACGTCGCCGTTGCCGGGTTCGCTCGACTCGACGGCGTCCCTGGTCGCAGCCGAGGGCCGCAGGACGCTGCCCGTCTACCTGGACCTGCTCGACCGGACCTCGCTCGGGACGGCGACCGCCACCGTCATCGAGCGGTGGGGTCGGGTCGACGTGCTGGTCAACAACGGACGGTACGTCGGGCCCGGCCACATGGACCAGGTCCTCGACACGCCGGTGGAGCTGCTCGACCGGCACCTCGAGGCGAACGTCATGGCTCCGGCGATCCTGACCAAGCTGGTCCTGCCGGGCATGGTCGCGCGTGGTGAGGGATTCATCCTCAACCTGGCGTCGAGCTCGGGGACGATGGACCCACCGAAGCCGGCGGGCAGCGGTGGCTGGGGCCTCGGCTACGGCATGTCCAAGGGCGCCCTCCATCGCATGGCCGGCATCCTGGCCGTCGAGCTCGGACCCCGCGGGATCGTGGCCTTCAACCTCAGCCCCGGGTTCGTGGCGACCGAGCGGATCGCCCAGGACATGGCCGGGTTCGGCTTCGACGCCTCGCTCGGTGCGCCCCCCGACGTCGTGGGCGCCGTCGCCGCATGGCTCGTCACCAGTACCGAGGCCCGTGAGCGCAACGGTCGGTGGATCGAGGCCCAGGAGGTCTGCCGCGACCTCGGGCTCCTGCCCGGATGGCCACCCGGGCGGTCGGCCCCGACCGATCGGTGACACCCGGCGTCACCGCTGACAGGATGGCACCATGGCCTCCGAGTACCCGGTCCCGACCACCGACGAACTCGACGCGTTGTTCGACCGTCTCTCCAACTGGGGCAGGTGGGGTGACGGGGACGAGCGGGGCACCCTCCACTTCCTGACCGACGAGCGACGGGCGGCGGCCGCCCGATCGGTCCGGACCGGCGAGTCGATCAGCCTCTCCCACGACCTGGCCACCGAGCCGTTGCCCGAGCACCCGCACCCGGTCCAGCACCACATGCTGGCGTCGGGGGACGCCCGCGATTCCAACGGGATCGCGGGGTACGAGGCGGCCCGCGACCACCTCGCGCTCGACGTGCACGGACTGTGGACCACCCACGTGGACGCGCTGTCGCACATGTTCGTGCGCGGCCGGATGTACGGGGGCCGACCCGCATCCGAGGTGCGTAGCGACGGTGCCCGGTCGAACACCGTGCTGACGCTGGCCGACGGGGTGGTCGGGCGGGGCGTCCTGCTGGACGTCCCCCGGGCACTCGGCTGCGATTACCTCGGCACGGACGAGGTGGTGACGGTGGCCGACCTCGAGCGGGCCGAGGCGGCCCAGGGAGTCGAGGTCGGCACCGGTGACGTCCTCGTGGTGGCCTGGGGGCGTGAGGCCCGGCGGCGCGCCACCCGCGGGTTCGACGGGTTCTCGGGCCTGCACTCGGACTGCCTGCCCTGGCTGGCCGAGCGTGAGGTGGCGGTCCTCGGGAGCGACGGGATCTCGGACCCCATGCCGTTCGTGGGGACCCCTGAGTGGCCGTTCCCGGTCCACCAGATCGGCATCGTGTCGATGGGCCTCCACCTCATCGACAACGTGCGGGTCGCCCCACTGGCCGCCAGGTGCGCCGAGTTGGGCCGGTGGTCGTTCCTCTTCACCATGGCGCCGTTGCGGATCCCGAAGGGAACGGGCTGCCCGGTCAACCCGGTGGCGGTCCTGTGACCGCCCGGTTGCCGGTGGGTGACCACGAGGAGCTGCGGGGGCTGTTGCAGCGGTACGCGCGGGCGGCCGACGACCGGGACGTCGAGGCGCTGGAGGCGCTGTTCCACCCTGCGGCCGAGGTGACCGGCGCCCGCGGCATGCAGACGCTCGATGAGTGGCTGACCGGGATGCGGGGGCCACGGACGTTCCCGACGAGCATGCATGTCATCGCCGACCCGTTGATCACCCTCGGGCCCGGCCCCGACGAAGCAGGCGTCGACGCCTACGCCGTGGTCCATCAGCTGAGTGACCCGTCGTCGGACGCGGGCGACCTGACGCTCGGGATCCGGTACCTCGACGACGTGGTCCGCCACGAGGGCCGGTGGGTCATCCTGCGCCGCACGGCCCGCACCATCTGGATGCGGTAGGTCCGCCGGCGTCGACGCCGAACGCCGGAGCACCGGAGTGACGTCGTTCAGGGCACCCGCCGGCGCAGCAGCCGGCCGGGGGTCGCCCCGGTCTGCTCGCCACGATCGATCGTCACCTCGCCGGCGACCACCGTCGCCAGGAAGCCCACCGAGCGCTGCTCGAGCCGCCGCCCACCCGCCGGGAGGTCGTCGACGAGGGTGGGGACGGCGGGGCCGACGGTGTCCTTGTCGAACACCACCAGGTCGGCGTCCATACCCGGCCGGAGCAGGCCCTTGCCGTCGAGTCCCCAGGCCAGCGCCGGCGCCAGGGTCACCATCCGCACTGCCTCCTCGAGGGTGAACTCCCCACGGTCACGGACCCAGTGGCCGAGGAGATGGGTGTGGATGGAGGAGTCGGCGATCTGACTGAGGTGGGCGCCCGAGTCGCTGAAGGTCATGACCGCCCGTGGGTGGCGGAGTGCACGGAGGAGCACCGTCTCGTCCTGGGGGTAGAGCGAGGGTTGGATGAACAGCTGGTCGCCGCCGGTCTCCACGCACAGGTCGATCATGGCTTCGGCCGGATGGACCCCCCGCTCCCGGGCGACGTCGGCCACGGTCGGGTTGGGTGGCAGGCCGTGCAGGTAGATGCGGATGCCCTCGAAGTCCGGTGGCCGGGCCTGGGCGCCCACCCCGGTGTAGGCGGCGTAGTCGGCATGCACCGCGGCCTCGACGTACGGGACCCGGCGCTCGGGGTCGCCGAGGACGGTGAGCTGTTCCTCCACCGGTCGGGCCCGCAGGTCGGCCCAGGCCGGCAGCAGGTCGAAGGGGAGTCGGGTCCGGAGCGACAGAAGCACCGAGATCCCCCGGCAGTGGGTCTGGGCGATCATCCGTGCGCCACGCCCGGCCGCCTCGTCCAGGAAATCGATGAGGTAGCCGGCACCCCGGGTGGCCACCAGGCCGAATGTCATGGGCACTCCGGTGGAAGCCGACAGCTCCGTCATCCGGTCGAGGGAGCGGCGCCGGACGTCCGGGTCGGGCGCCGACATGCCGGCGTCGGCCCCCTCGAAGATGCCCGTGCCGAGTCCGCCCATCACACCGACCAGGGCCGCCACCTCGCCCCAGGAGGCCATCCGGGAGGCTACGGGACGACCGTCGGAGGTCTCGTGGTGCTGGGTGCGCGACGTGGAGAAGCCGATGGCCCCGGCCCGCAGTGCATCGGCCAGCTGCCCGGCCATGAGCGCGAGGTCGTCGGCGTCGGCCTCTTCCTCGAAGGCGCGCTCGCCCATGGCCCAGGTACGTAGTGCGGAGTGGCCGATGTTGGCCGCGAAGTGGATGCCCTTCGCCAGCCCGTCGACCGCGTCGAGGTACTCGGGGAACGTCTCGAAGCTCCAGTCGATGCCCGCTGCCAGGGCGGCGGGGTCGATGTCCTCGGCCCGCTCGAGGTTGCGGACGACGAGCGCCCGCTCGTCGGAGCGCACGGGCGCGAGCGTGAAGCCGCAATTGCCCATGACGGCGGACGTGACGCCGTGCCAGCACGAGTTCGAGCCGGTGGCGTCCCAGAAGACCTGGGCGTCCATGTGGGTGTGACCGTCCACGAACCCGGGCGTGACGACGTGGCCGTCGGCGTCGATCTCGCGGTGGCCGCGCCCCGAGATCCGGCCGACCTCGGCGATCCGGTCGCCGGTGACCCCGACGTCGGCCCGGTACGAGCCGAGGCCGGAACCGTCGACGACGGTGCCGTTGCGGATCACGAGGTCGTGCGCCATGTCCTCATCCTTGCCGAGATGGTCGTGCCCCTGCCGAGACGGTCGTGCCTCCGGGGATGTTCCGGCCCGATGTGCCTAGATTGTCGCCATGGCGACCTCCGCGGAGATCCACCGTTCGCTCGACCACCCGGTGATCGACAGCGACGGCCACATGGCCGAGCACCTGCCGACGCTCGCCCCGTACCTGGAACAGGAGGGGATCTCGCTGGAGGACCCGGCGCTGCGTCGCCTCGTTCCCCCCTACGGCGGCAGCGACGTGCCGTGGCACGACCAGACCCCGGAGGAGCGCCGGACCACCCGGACGCCGCGGGGACCGTGGTGGAGCGCGCCGGCCAGGCAGACGATCGACCTCGCCACTGCGCTCTTCCCTGCTCTCCTGTACGAGCGCCTCGACGAGATCGGGATCGACTTCGGCGTCATCTACCCGAGTCTCGGCCTGGTCTTCCTGCACGCGGCGGACGACGCCTTCCGGCGGGGTGCCTGCCGGGCCCTCAACCGGTGCAACGCCGAGACGTTCGCACCGCTCGCCGACCGGCTCACCCCCGTGGCCGCCATCCCCATGAACACCCCGGAGGAGGCGGTCGCAGAGATGGAGTACGCCGTCACCCAGCTCGGGTACAAGGCGGTGCTGTGCGCCGGCTACGTGCAGCGTCCGTTCGAGGCACTGGCCGACAAGGACCCGGACGTATCGCGGTACGCGTTCTGGCTCGACCAGTTCGGCCTCGACTCGGCGTACGACTACGACCCCGTGTGGGCGACGGCCCGCGACCTGGGTGTGTCCATCGCCTTCCACTCGGGCTTCATCGGCATGACCCCCTACCGGTCGCCGACGAGCTACGTGGCGAACCACCTGTCGATGCTGGCGGAGGGCCAGCAGGCGTTGGCCAAGTCGCTCTTCCTGGGCGGCGTCACCCACCGGTTCCCGACCATGAACTTCGCCTTCCTCGAGGGAGGGGTCACGTGGGCGGCCGCCCTCTTCAGCGACATCGTCGGCCACTGGGAGAAGCGGAACCTGGACGCCCTGCGGGCGCACCTGGACCCCGCGCTGGTCGACCGCGACCTCATCGTGGAGCTGCTCGGCACGTACGCCCCGGACGCCCGCCGGCTGCCGTCGGCGGTCACACGTCGGCCGGTCGAGCCCGAGGACCTGCTCGACGAGTGGGCGGCGTGCGGCATCGGCCGACCCGAGGACATCAAGGTGCGCTTCGCCGACCGCTTCTGGTTCGGGTGCGAGGCCGATGACCCGATGACATCACTCGCCTTCAACACCGCCGTCAATCCGTTCGGAACGGAGCTCCAGGTGATGCTCGGTTCCGACATCTCCCACTGGGACCTGCCCGACGTGTCCGAGGTCCTGGAGGAGGCCCACGAGATGGTCGACCACGGCTGGATCGACGCCGCCGCCTTCCGGGACTTCGTGTTCACCAATCCGGCCCGCTTCTACACGGGTACCAATCCGTCCTTCTTCGAGGGCACCGTCGTGGAGTCGGCCGTGGCAGGACTGTTGGGAGGGGAGTGACGTGCTCGACCTGATCATCCGGGGCGGGCGGGTCGTCGACGGCACCGGTGCCCCGTCCCGGGTCGCCGATGTCGGCGTCTCCGACGGGCGGATCGTCGCCGTCGGTGTGGTCACTGACGAGTCGACCAGGGTCATCGACGCGACGGGGATGGTGGTCTGTCCCGGGTTCGTCGACATCCACACCCACTACGACGCCCAACTGCTGTGGGACCCGACGGCGAGCCCATCGGTGCAGCACGGGGTCACCACGGTGATCGGTGGCAACTGCGGCTTCTCGATCGCCCCGCTCGGTCCGGGCGACGACGAGTACGTGCAGTCGATGATGGCCGTGGTCGAGGGGATACCCCGCGGGGCGCTCGAAGGTGGCGGCGCCTGGACGTGGCACAGCTTCGCCGAGTACCTGGACCGGGTGGACGGCGGGCTGTCCGTGAACGCCGGCTTCCTGGTCGGGCACTCGACGGTCCGGCGCGTCGCCATGGGGGCTGCGGCCTCCAGCGAGCGCGCCGACCCCGAGCAGCTGGCGGCGATGGCCCGCCTGGTGGGGGAATCGCTGGCCGGTGGTGCGCTCGGGTTCTCGTCGTCGTTGGGGGAGGGCCACCTGGACGGTGACCACCACCCCGTACCCTCGAGCTGTGCGGGACCCGAGGAGTTCGTCGCCCTCGCCGGCGTCCTGCGGGACCACCCGGGCACCACGCTCGAGTTCATCCCGTCGATCGGCCCGATCCCGGAGGAGCGGGTGGAGCTGATGGCCGACATGTCCCTGGCCGCCGACCGACCGCTCAACTGGAACCTGCTCGGCAGCCTCTCGAGCGAGGAGATCTGGGAGGAGCAGCTGCGGGCCTCCGACGTGGCCGCGGCCAGGGGTGCCCACGTCGTGGCCCTGGCGCTGCCCGACATGATGCGGATGCGCTCCAACACGATCCTGCCGGGCCTGCCCGGCTGGCGGGACGTGATGGCCCTCGACGAAGTCGGGCGCCGGGCGGCCGTGGCCGACCCGGAGACGCGGGCCCGGCTGCGGGCCGGTGCGGCCAAGGTCGCCGAGCGGGCCATCGGAGTGCTGACCGACTTCTCCTTGGTGGAGGTGGCCGACCCCGGCTCGGCATGGGTCGGACGGTCGCTGGGCTCGATCGCCGACGAACGGGGGACCGACGTGATCGACGTGCTCCTCGACGTGGTCCTGCCCCACGATCTCACGCTCTACGTGGTCCTGCCGTCGCTCACCCCGTCGCTCGGGCGGTCCGACGAGGGCTGGGCCGCCCGTGTCGCGGTCTGGAAGGACCCGCGGGTGCTGCTCGGCGGTTCCGACGCCGGGGCCCACCTGGACCTGATGTGCCACGCCAACTACCCGACCCGCGTGCTGGGCGAGGTCGTCCGCGAGCGCGGACTGCTCACCGTGGAGGAGGCGGTGTCGATGATGACGGACCGTCCGGCCCGCCACTACGGGCTGCGTCACCGCGGGCGCCTGGAAGAGGGCTGGCACGCCGACCTGGTCGTGTTCGACCCGGACCGCGTCGACTCGGAGCCGGCCCGCCTGGTGGCCGACATGCCCGGGGGCGGGGAGCGCCTGGTGGCCGGCTCGGTCGGCGTGGCACATGTGGTGGTGGCCGGCACCGAGGTCGTGACCGACGGAGTTGCCACCGTCGCCCGCCCCGGGCGGGTCCTGCGGTCGGGCGATGACACCGAGACGGTGTCGCTCGCCGACATCAGGCACCTCGTGTGATCGAGGGGGCGGCTCCAACCGGTGAATTCGGATACCTGAGTACCTCCGACCGGCACTCTGATGGCACGTCTCAGGAACCCGAGTTCAGCCAGCGGCAAGCCATGCGTATCGAATGCCGATCGCCAAGACCAGGAGGCCCAGCACTCGTCGGATCGTGGCTTCGGGCATGTGAGGTTGAAGTCGAGCGCCGGTGTACCCACCGAGTAGGCCCCCGACCCCGAGGGCGATGCCGACTCCCCAGTCCGGTGCGATCGATCCGTGATGATGCGTCGAGAGCACCAGGAAGGTGACCACCCCTGCGACCGACGTGACGAATGTGGATGCCAGGGTGGCCGGGGCGACCTCGGCCGGTGGGCGTCCTGATCCGATCAGGATCGGGGCAAGTATCGCTCCGCCTCCGATGCCGTAGATTCCACCGACGCATCCGACCAATGCAGCAGTCATGACCAGGACCGCGGTGGAGAGACGAGCGCTCCAGCTTCCGCCCCCGGTGGGTCTTCGGGCGATCAGCAGCCATCCGCCGAGCGGGATCAGCACCACGGCGATCACAACATCGAACTTGGCTGGGCTGGGAAGTAGGTCGATGCGGATGATCGAACCGACGACGACGCCAGGAAGTGTCCCGAGGATCAAGAAGCGGGTGAGCTGACCCCCCGTCTGCCCCTGTCGCCAGTAGCGATACAAGGCTCCAGGAGTGGCCACGACGTTGTAGAGCAGGTTGGTGGGAGTGACTGACGGGCTAGGTGTGCCGAGGACACCAACCTGGAATGGGAGAAGCAGGATCGCCCCGGAAACTCCAGCCGGAGTCGCCACTGACGCCACTGCGAACGATGCCGCAAGTGCGGCGACGTAGACCCAGGCTCCCGTCAGCACTCGCACACCGTAGTGGGTGCCTCCACCGCCCCAGCGGGTGCACCCGACCAGTGACGCCGGGTCGGGGGGCGGAGTCTTCGGGCCTACCAGGCCGGTTCAGGTCATCGATCGCCACTCACCACGCACATGGGCACTACCTTTGCCGCTCGACACCGCCATAGGTCCACCGTCCTTCGATTCCGGCTCATTCACCTCGGGTATCCCAGACCGTCGGGAGCGTCGTTCGTGACCTCGGATTCGGCTTCGTCAGCCCGGCGCAGGCTGGCAGTGTCGGGCTGCACCTCTTCCCCAAGCCGTTGATACACCCCCGAGTATCCGGACGCGGGGGGCGGGTCATGTGATTCCACGTGGCCATCTCGAACCAAGGCGGTCGGCGTACCGTCGGAGATCCAACGGGCCTCATGGCTGCCGAACGGATCGACGTACCACCCCTCTGCCTCCATGGTGCCTCCTCCGTTGACGACGCCTCCCAGCGTATCGAAGGTGCATCGAGCGAACATGCCCCCGATCAGTGACGGTTACGAGCGTTGGCGAGGCCGGAAATTGACTCCCCTCGATCGCATGGGACCGTCAGGCCGTAGCGGCCCCGTCGATGACGAGGGTGGTCCCGCTGACGGTGCGGGCGTCGTCGGACACGAGGTAGGCGACCGCGGCCGCCACCTCGTCCACCTCCACCCGCCTCCCCATGGGCGAGGCGGCCCGGGCGAACAGCGACAGGTCCGCACCCTCGGGAAGCGAGAAGTTGCGCAGGAACGGCGTGTCCACCGAGGCCGGGCACACCGCGTTGACCCGCACCCCGGCTGCGGCCAGCTCGATCGCCAGCGACTTGGTCAGCAGGATCACACCGGCCTTGGAGGCGCAGTAGGCGGCGTTGTACGGGGTGGCCCGCAGACCGGCCACCGAGCCCATGTTGACGATGCACCCCGTCGACGACAGCAGCGCGGGGACTGCGGCCTGGGTGAGAAGGAACGTGCCGGTCAGGTTGACGTCGATGATCCTGCGCCATTCGTCGGGGTCGACGTCACAGACGGCTGCCGCCGTGCCGATGCCTGCGACGTTGGCCAGGATGTCGAGCCGCCCGTGTGTGTCGACGACGTGTGCGACGGCTGCCGCACACGACCCCTCGTCGGTCACGTCGCACCGGATGCCGCCCTCGACGGGAGCGAGGTCGGCACCGACCACCGTGGCACCGTCGTCGGCCAGCCGGGCGGCCACCGCCGAACCGATGCCGCCCGCCGCTCCCGAGACGAGGGCGACCCGGCCGGCAAGACGAGGGGTGTGGGGGGTCGTGGTCATGTGGGAAACGTACCCGGTGGGGTGGCCCCCGGTACTGTGGC
Source organism: Acidimicrobiaceae bacterium (assembly GCA_003164095.1). Classification (GTDB taxonomy): domain Bacteria; phylum Actinomycetota; class Acidimicrobiia; order Acidimicrobiales; family RAAP-2; genus Bog-756. The sequence goes on from PLRX01000142.1 coordinate 38,661, forward strand.
CCGGATGGGAGCTCTGGAAGGGAAGGTCGCCGTCGTGACGGGCGCGGCGATGGGGATCGGCCGGGCCGCGGCGGAGATCTTCGCCCGTGAGGGTGCGGCCGTGGTGGTGGCCGACATCGACGAGGACGGCGGCCACGAGACCGTGGCCCTGGTGGAGTCGGCCGGCGGCCAGGCGGCATTCGTCCGCACCGACGTGAGCGCGCAGGACGAGGTGGCGGCCATGGTCGACTTCGCGGTGGAGACGTTCGGCGGCCTCGACTGTGCGCACAACAACGCCGGGATCGCGGCGCCCATGGCGGCGCTCGCCGACTATCCCGACGAGGGGTGGCACCGCACGCTCGCGGTCATGCTGGACGGGGTCTACTACTGCATGAAGGCCGAGATCCCGGCCATGCTGGCCCGCGGTGGCGGGGCCATCGTGAACACCGCATCGGGTGTCGGGCTCGTCGCCTACCCCCACCAGGCCGCCTACACCGCGTCCAAGCACGGTGTGATCGGGCTCACCAAGGTGGCGGCGCTCGACTACGGGGCCCAGGGGATCCGCGTCAATGCCATCTGTCCCGGCACGGCGCGGACGCCCATGGTCGACGAGGCAGTGCGGCGCCAGCCGTCGATCGACGCCCACCTCAAGACCCTGCACCCCATCGGGCGCATCGGTGAGGCCGCCGAGATCGCCGAGGCGGCGGTGTGGCTGTGCACGCCGGCCGCCTCGTTCGTGCTCGGCGTGGCCCTGCCCGTCGACGGGGGCTACGTGGTCCCGTGAGGACGACGCCGGCCTCGGCCACGGTGCGGCGGCTGGCGACACAGGGCCACCTGCTGGGCGACCGCTGGGTGGCCTCGAGCGCCGCCGGCGTGCACGAGCACCGCTACGCGGCGACCGGTGAGGTCCAGGCCGAGGTCGGGCTGGGTGGGGCAGCCGACATCGACGTCGCGGTGTCGGCCGCGCGTCGGGCCCAGCCCGCCTGGGCGGCGCTCGGGGCCGACGGCCGGCGTCACGTCCTGCTGACGTTGGCCGACCTGCTGGATGCCCATCGGGACGAGGCCGCCGAGCTCGGCACACTGGACAACGGGACGCCGGTGTCGGTGCTGCGGCCCGGCCGGGCGGCCGCGTCCTGGGTCCGCTACTACGCCGAGCTCGCCGTGACCTTGCAGCCCGAGGCGCTCGACGTGCCCCGGGGGACGGCCACGTGGCGACGCGAGCCCTACGGAGTGATCGGGGCGATCCCGCCGTGGAACGGGTCGATGGCGGGCATGGGTCAGAAGTGTGGTCCGGCTCTCGCCGCGGGCAATGCGGTGGTGGCCAAGCCGCCGGAGCTGGCACCGTTCGGGATGCTCCGCTTCGCCGAGCTGGCCCTCGAGGCGGGCGTTCCCCCCGGGGTGCTCAACGTGGTCGTCGGTGGGCCGGAGGCCGGCAGGGCGCTGGCCGGGCACCGCGGTGTCGACAAACTCACCTTTACCGGGGGAGCGGTGGCCGCACGCCAGGTGATGGCCGCCGCCGCCGGTCACCTCACGCCTCTGGCACTGGAACTCGGTGGGAAGTCGCCGGCGGTCGTGTGTGCCGATGCCGATCTCGACGCCGCGGCGGGCATGGTGGCGCGGGCCGGCACGGGCCTGCTTTCGGGGCAGGGGTGCGCCCTGCCGACGCGCACCTACGTGCACCGGGACGTCTACGACGAGTTCGTCGCGCGGGTGCTCGCCATCGTGGACGACCTGGTGGTGGGGGATCCGCTGGACACAGCGACCTTCGTCGGGCCGGTGGTGACCGAATCGGCCCTCGAGCGCATTCTCGGGGTCATCGACCGGGCGCGGGCGGACGGGGCCACGCTGCTGTCCGGCGGCTCACGCCTGGGCGGCGATCTGGCCGACGGCTGGTTCGTGGCACCGACCGTGTTCGGCGACGTCGATCACGCCAGTGCGCTGGCAACCGAGGAGGTGTTCGGCCCGGCCCAGGCGCTGCTGCGCTTTTCGACGGACCAGGAGGCGGTGACGCTCGCCAATGACACCACCTACGGACTCGCCGCCTATGTCTTCACGAGGGACCCGGACCGGCTCGAACGACTCGTCGGCGGCATCGACGCCGGCGTGGTCATGGCCAACGGCGGGGGACAGCTCGGCCCGACCACCCCGTTCGGCGGGGTCAAGCAGAGCGGGTTCGGCCGGGAGGGCGGCCGGGCCGGCTACGACGAGATGGTCCGGGGGGAAGACGGTCCTGGCCGGTCCGTAGCGTCCTGGGCCGGTGGTGTGCCCGTGACCCGTGCGACGGACGGTTCAGGCGCGGCGGGTGCTGACACCCTCGGCGCACGAGAAGTCCCACGCCACCTCGTGGAGTGCAGCAGCACCACGCCTGCTTGCGGGCAGCGGTCAAGGATGGGGGGACGGGTGCCGATAGACCGGACATGCGCACCCGACGCCTGTTCGCCACCTGCGTCGCCCTCGTCGTCGTCTCGACGGTGGGCGCCGCGGTGGAACAGGGGGCCACGCAGGCGGGAGCGACCGCTGTACATGCCCAGGCAGCCAAGCCGCCCAGGCTCCGCTGCGTGATCCACCGGTCGGCGACGCCGGGGCGAGCTCCTGCGGAGACCGCTGCATCGGTGACCCGATCGACCGGGGCTGTGAGCTCGTCGTCAGCCCAGGGTGGCATCGAGGTCTCGATCCCGCCGGTCACTTTCATCCGCTCCCACCCGCACCGTCTGATGGTCACGACGAACACCGGCGAGCTCCCGAGTCCCGCCGACCAGTTCTGGGTCCTGCGAGGGCATCGGGCGACACCTGCCGATGCAGCGGTGCGGGCCGAGGTGCTCGCCGACTGCACGGCGTGGACCCCGCGCTGACCCTCTGGCACCCGCAGAGGGCTGACAGCGCGGTGCCGAGCATGCACTTCAGATACGCAGCCTGGAGCGTGCCGTCAGCAGGACGTCGCACCTCCCGGCTGCGCCTGTCCTGACCGGCCAGAACGTCGATCGGACTGCCTCCAGGATCCTGGACGACCGCGTTGCGTGGTCCTTCAACTGCGCGCAGCGCTCTTACGTCTCCAACAGTTGACATCCCGTGTTGCGCTCTATACGTTTCTAAACCTGACCAAAGAGGTCAGATATCTAGGAATACAGGGTTCGGGCGGATTGCCGGATCCCCCGCCACAGGAGGAGACAGGAAATGAGCAGTTCAACGATGACCTCGAGGGACCAAGGGGAGCGATCGTGAAGACCAAGCACAGGCTTCTGAAAGTTGGACTGATCGGCGTGGCGGCAGTCACGATCCCGTTGATCGGCGCCGGACAGGCGTTCGCGGACTATGCGCCCCAGGCGGGCGACGTGGTCGGCGTGGGTGGGGACACCCCCCAGTACGCGTTGCAGTTCGGCGCAGACGGTGACTACAACGGCGATGCCGGGTACAACCAGGCTGGTGCCTACAACCGGCTGGTGACCTTCAACGCCACCGCTGACGCCAACGGCCGCTCCGCTTACGGGCAGGGCAGCTCGGAGACGACACCGGTCCCGTTGAACCCGACGGATGTGCTCCGTGCCGGTACCTACCCCGTCCAGCGGGTCCAGAGCAGCGGTGCCGCCATCACGGCATTCCTGGCGGACAAGAGCAACCCGGAGACGATCAACTTCATCTTCAGTGCCAGCCCGCCCACGGCGGCTCAGCAGAGCACGGCCTCCTCCAACGGGTGGAGCTATCTGCACGTCGTCGAGATCGGGACGGACTCGGTGCAGATCGCCGCGGACACCACGACCAACGCGCCGGCCGGGCTGTCCGTCGCCGACCTGCTCAACATCTACGACGGCACGTACACCAAGTGGAGCCAGATCCCGGGTAACTCGACGGGCTCGTCGGCCACCATCATCCCGTTGATCCCACAGAACACCTCGTCGATCTACAAGACGCTGGTGGCGGACCTGAAGACGGCGAACGGTGGTACCGCGGTGACGCTGGCGAGTGACGTCCAGACGGTCGAGCAGAACGACCCGACGGCCATCACCTCGCTGGGCGCCAACGCGGCCAACGCCATCGTGCCGTTCTCGGCGGCCCGCCTGGCGCTGTGGAACAACGGCTACTTCCACAACCCGGCCACGGTGTTCCCCGGTTCGTCCACACCGCTGACTCCCGGCGTGTCGCTGCTGTCCGGGGCCACGGGTGACGGGACCGTGTACGCGAGCCCGATCACGGACTACGTGCTCTTCCGGCAGAGCGATGCGGCCTCGGCGTCGCCGTTCCAGCCCGGTGGCTCGCTGAACTGGGTGCAGACCCTGTTCTCCAACCCCGGCGGGTCGTCGCCGTTCTTCGCCAAGCCCCTCGGCAAGTCGCTGGTCGCGGCCTCGGGGGTCACGCCGAACTACGTCGACCTGGGCGACTACTCGGCCGGCTGATCGACCAGCACACCGGCTGACCGGGGTCTCCGGACCGGGCGTGGATGACCGCACCCCACGCCCGGTCCGGCAAGGCCCTTGGCCCAACGCGCCCGGACAGCCCCGTGCGACTCCTGCCATCGACGCAGCGCGCACCCCATCACGCAGTGCCTGACTCACCCACGCAGCACCTGACTCGAAGCACTCCATGCGGCGCCCCGACCCGGGCGTCCGACACGAAAGAAGGAAGCACCATGAAGAAGTTCATCCGATCGATTGCGCTGGTGGCCACGGCCACCGTCGCAGCCGGATCGCTGGTCGCCGGTCTCGGCGGCGTAGCGCACGCCGGCACAGCACCACCATGGGAGCCGGACGCCAGCTCCGTCGGCGGCCTGGCATTCTTCAACACCGCCGGTCAGCAGATCACCGGTGGCAACCTGACCGACTCACCCATCGCCGCGTATGTCGAGGGTGCCTCGACGGTCCGCGCCGGTGACCAGAAGGCCACGCTGTACGGCTACCTCCCTGTGGCCGGCACTGCGCCGGGCACGTGGTCCGGTGAGGCCCTCGGGTCGTCGACCACGTACCCGAACACGTCGGCTCCCGCCCCGTTGAACACCGCCACCTTGCCGGTCGAGACCGGTTCCAGCGGTGACGAGACAGTGGCCACGCTCGAGGCCGACCTGCCCAACACCAACTCCGCCGGAAGTGGCTACGCTGGTCTCTACCAGCTCCGGCTGAAGACCACGGCGACCGGCAAGTCCCCGAACACCACCTATGACTCGGCCGACATCCAGATCACCGGCAGCACTTGGTCGGTTGTCTACACGGCTCAGACGACGACGGCGACGACCACCACACTGGCGGTCACTCCGGGCAGCCCCCAGGTCGCCGGCACCAACGAGACACTGACAGCCACGGTCAGCCCGGCTGCCGCCACCGGTACGGTGCAGTTCGAGGACGGGACCACCGCGATCGGCTCCCCGGTCGCAGTCACGGGTGGCACGGCCTCGACGACGACGTCGGCGTTGCCCGTCGGAACGGACAACCTCAGCGCGGTGTTCACCCCGACAGTGGTCGCAGCTCCGTTCGCCACCTACAGCGGCTCGACCGGAACGGCTTCGTTCACGGTGAGCCCGACGCCCGCCGCCAACACGGTCACGGCACTGGCGATCAACCCGACCACGGCCGCCGCCGACACTTCGGTGGCACTTACGGCATCGGTCGCCTCGGGTGGCTCGGCGCTCGCCTCGGGTGCCGGCCAGGTGTCGTTCTACGACAACGGGACCAGCACCGCTGACACCGCGACGGGCACACTGCTCGGCACGGTGGCACTGGGCTCCGGTGGAGTCGCGACGCTGGACTACAGCGCCTTCGCCGTCGGCACCCACGACATCGTGGCCAGCTTCGCACCGACCAGCCTGGCGACGTACAACGCCTCGCTGTCGCTGTCCCTGCCGTTCGTGGCGACCACCCCGCTGTACACGCCCGACCCGCAGACGGTGAACGTGAGCATCCCCTCCGGAACGCTCACGATCACGACGCCCTACGGCCCGTCGAACCCGTTCAACCTGGGTACGGCAGTGCTGGACCCCGCTGACTCGAAGTTCACGGCCAGTGCCCAGTTCGGCACCCCGGGGACGGATGGGACCAATGCCGGTGGTGTGACCATCACCGACACCCGTGCCGGTCAGCAGGGTTGGACGGCATCCGCCGTGTCGAGCAACTTCACCGACGGCGCCGTTCCGACGCCCGACGTGATCAATGCCCAGGACCTGACGTTCACCAACGTCCAGGCCCAGTACATCACGGGCAATGCGCTCCAGACCGGGGTCCTGACGTCGAACATCGGCAACAGCGCCATCTACGGCCCGACGGCCACCGGCACGGACGGCCTGGGCGGTACGCACCCGTTCGCCACCGCCCCCGTCGGTGGGAGTGACGGATCGGTGTTCATCAACGGTCTGCTCACGCTGGTCGCACCGACCTCCACGCCGTCCGGCCAGTACACGGCAACCATCACCTTCACCATCTCGTAACACCCCGCCCGAGGGGACCGGCGGCACGCAGTGTGCCCCCGGTCCCCGACGGTGACCCGGGGGAGCGGGCGGTGGCCTACACGGCCGACGCCCGCTCCTTCGGGCATTCAGGAACGGCAGCCGGCGCGGCGCCGAGCCCGAGTGCACCTGGAGCGGGGTCCGAAGACGGCGGCCCTCGGCCGTTCGTCACCCCGCCTAGCCAATGACCTACTATTACGGTAGATTTACTCCTCTCATGAACCACCTTCCTGCCGGCCACGGCGCACCGTCCTCAACCGACGGCCGGCATTTCGCCGGCCGCGGCGCCGTGCTGCGCCGGTCGGCCCTGCTGCTCGCCCCGGTGGTGGCCCTCCTGGTCGCCCTTCTCGGAACCACGGCACCCGCCTCCGCCGCCCCGGTGCCCGCCTCCCGGGTGACCTTCGGGATCGAGCCGGCCTCGGCGACCGCCCCCGACGGCCGGGCGAACTTCAATTTCGAGATGACGCCCGGCGCAGTGCTCTTCGACCACATCGCCATCGTGAATTACTCGGACACCCCTCTCACCTTGCAGCTGTACGCCACCGACGCCCTCGAGACGTCGAGCGGGGGCTTCGGGCTCCTCCAGCCGGGGGTGACGCCCACCGGTGTCGGCGCCTGGGTCAGCATCCCGGCGAGCGCGTCCTCGGTCCAGGTGCCCGCCGAGCGATCCACCGGGCCCGGCTACGTCATCGTTCCGATGACGGTGCGCGTGCCGGTGAAGGCCATACCGGGTGACCACGTCGGAGGCGTCATCGCATCGCTCAGGACGGTCGGCACCAACGCGACGGGCCAGACGGTGGTCCTGAACCAGCGGATCGGTTCCCGGGTCTACGTCCGGGTGGCGGGCCAACTGTCGCCGCAGCTCACCCTGTCCAGCCCCCGCGCCACCTTCAGCGGCTCGTCGAGCCCGGTCGGCACGGGCAGGGTCAAGGTGAGCTACGTCGTCACCAATTCGGGCAATGTCGACCTGGCCGTGCACGACCAGCACGTGTCGGTCTCCGGCCTGATCGACGACACCCATACCGCGCAACTGGGCAACATCCAGTTGCTGCTACCCGGCACGTCGGTCACCCAGAGCGTCGTGATCAGCGGTGTATGGCCCCAGTTCCGTCTCCACCAGACCGTGTCGGCGCAACCCGTCGTCCTGGATGGTTCCGCGGGCGACCTCTCGCCGGTCGGCGCCAGCAGCACGCTGTGGGCGGTGCCGTGGCTGTTGGTGATCATCGTCCTCGTCCTGGTGGTTGCCGTAGTTGCCTGGGTGCGCCGACGCCGGCACAAGGTGCCTGCGGCGGACCCGACGGTCGGGGACGGAACGGTCACCGACGACGCCGTCAAGACGGAGGTGCCCGCATGATCCGGGGCGCAGCCTTCCCGTCGATCCGCCGGCTCCTCGTGGTCGGTGGGATCGCGCTGGTCGCCCTCGGTGGGTACGCCGGCACCGCCGGCACCGCCGGCGCCGCCACGACGGCGCCGTACACCGACCCGAACGCTGTGGGGACCATCGGCCTGTGCGACCAGTCGGGCCAGCAGGTCACGAGCGGAAGCACGACCGCCGCGCCGTTCGCCTGGCTCGCCGTGTCGACCACCCCGGCCCAGGCGCCGTACGACAACGACTACCGCACGGCCATCCTCCTCGCCTACCAACCTCAGCAGGGCCTGACGCCGGGTGAGTGGAGCGGGGCGGAGCTCACGGCGTCCTCCCGGTACACGAATGCCCAGGTCCCGATGGCGGCGGCCACCAGCGGGGACGACTCCCTGGCCGACTTCATGGACAACTACCACCCGCGCTGGGACGGGTTCCTCCAGCTCCGGATGTACCTGGGCACCGCCGATCAGCCCCAGTACTCGCTGCACTACCCGTCACTCGACATCCAGGTGGCGGGCGACACCTGGCACGCCGTCGGTGGCGGGACGGTGAACTGCAAGGCGGGCACCGCCGAGTCGATCGAGAGCATCGTCCTGCCCGCCGCCACCACCACGACCTCGCCGGGCAGCACCGCCAGCCACGGCAGCGGCGCCAGCGGCAGCAGCGCCGTCTCGGGCTCGGTCTCCAACCCCACGTCGTCGTCGGGTGCGACGGCGACGGGCGGTGGCGCGGCGACACCGGTGGCGGCCACGCAGTCCGGCTCCTCGCACGGATGGCTCGCCATCGCGTTGCTCGTGCTCCTCGTGGCCGCAGCCGGCTGGTTCCTCGTGCGCAGGCTCCGACCGGGCACCCGGGGTGGATCCCCGGGCACCGACCCGGACGCCACTGATCCGGACGCCGCCGAGGCGGACGTGCCCGGGTCCGGCCAGTCGGCCCCCGCGTCAGACCCGGCCCCGCCCGAAACCACCCACCACGACCCACTCCGGTCCCACGAGACCGCCAATTCGTCAAGCAGTGCAACACCTACATCCACGAAAGGCCAACAGCCATGAGGAATCCCATCCGTCGCTCCACGTTCCGGGCGGTCGTCGTCGCCCTTCTTGGCGCCGTGTTGGCCGCAGGTGCCGTGCTCACCGCTGTCGTCCCCCCCGCCGGGGCCGCCTCCGGCAACCCGCCCTGGGAGCCGGACGCGAACTCCGTCGGCGGCCTCGCGTTCTACAACGCCGCCGGCCAGCAGATCACCGGGGGCAATCTGACCGACTCGCCCGTGGCTGCCTACGTGGAAGGCGCGGGCACCATCCGCGCCGGCGACACCAAGGCCACGCTGTACGGGTACTCGCCGGTCGCCGGCACGGCACCCGGCACGTGGAACGGTGAGGCCCTCGGCTCGTCCACCACCTACCCGAACGCGTCCGCGCCGGCGCCCCTCAACACGTCCACGCTGCCGGTGGAGACCGGTGCCAGCGGCGACGAGGACATCGCCACCCTCATGTCCGACCTGCCCAACAACAACTCCTCGGGCAGCGGCTACGCGAACCTCTACCAGCTGCGTCTCAAGTCGACCCAGGCCGGTCAGCAGCCGAACGTGAAGTACGACTCGGCGGACATCTCGATCGACTCCACCGCAGGCACCTGGTCCGTGGTCTATCCCGCGGTGACGACGACCGCGACCGCGACCACCCTGACGGCCGCACCGACCAGCCCACAGGCCTCGGGCACCTCGGTGACGCTGACCGCCACCGTGAGCCCGTCCGCCCCGGGGACCGTCCAGTTCGAGAACGGCTCCACCGACCTCGGCTCCCCGGTCAACGTGACCGCAGGGGTGGCGGCCTTCACGACCACCGCCCTGCCTGTCGGCGCCCTCACACTCCACGCCGTGTACACGCCGGCAGCGTTCAGCGTCTACACCGGGTCGACGGGAAGCACGAGCTTCACCGTGTACACCCCGGTGTCCACCTCGACCATCCTGACCGCGGCCCCGGTGAGCCCCCAGGTGTCCGGCACGTCCGTGACCCTCACCGCGACCCTCACTCCGTCGGCGGCCACCGGCACCGTCCAGTTCGAGAACGGCTCGACCGATCTGGGCTCCCCGGTGACCGTGACCTCGGGCAAGGCGACCACCACGACCACCGCCCTGCCTGTCGGCGCCCTCACACTCCACGCCGTCTACCTACCGTCTTCCGGCAGTGAGTACCTCACGTCGACCGGCGACCTGAGCTACACCATCACCAACTCGGCCACGCCCACCACCACCACCCTGACGGTGGCACCGGGCACCCCGCAGGTCTTCGGCACCTCGGAGACCCTGACCGCCACGGTCAGCCCGACCGCCACCGGCACCGTCCAGTTCGAGAACGGCGCGGCCGACCTCGGCGCCCCCGTCACCGTGACCGCCGGCGTGGCGACCTACACGACCAGCGCCCTGCCGGTCGGCACCCTGACGCTGGGTGCCGTGTTCACCCCGACATCGGGCAACGGGTTCAGCGGTTCGAGTGACACGGCCCCGTTCACGATCACGGCGATCGGCACGACCACCGTGCTGACGGTGTCGCCGGCCAGCCCGCAACCCGTGGGCACCTCGGAGACCCTGACCGCCACCGTGAGCCCCACCGCCACCGGCACCGTCCAGTTCG